>NZ_JBIILQ010000178.1:0-5822 GCF_044232565.1 Daejeonella sp.
TAGCTTGGGCTGATAAGCAGGACCGTTTAGCTCAAGGTGATAGAGATGATAACCGGATACCTCTGAATGGCACACCTGGGTGGAAGGTGATGAATATTTATTCGGGTTATTCTTTTGGTAAGGCACATTTAAGAATTAGTGCTCAGAATTTACTCAATGTGGATTATCGTACGCATGGCAGCGGAATAAACGCTGTGGGTAGAAGTTTATGGATGAATGTGCAGTATAATTTTTAAAGAGATAATAATCGAATTTAAATTTCAGCCCAAATAAAAAACACCTTTATATTTTATTATAAAGGTGTTTTTTTTGATCTAAATATTTACTTAGACTTAGCTTTCGATTTGTATTTAGAGAACTGTGGCTTTCCTTGACTGATAATCTCAGGAGATCCTACCAAGGTCATTGCCGAACGGAATCCAATTTCTGCACTTGATTCATCTTGTTGCATAAACCTTCTAGTTGCTGGATTTAACCAATATGCTCGGTCGTTCCATGAACCACCTTTATAAACACGCGAACGATCGTTTACAAGGGTTGTAGTACCATAAAGACTTGAGTTTACAGAATCCTTGAAGCCCCTAAAATCAGGCTTGTATGGCTTTCCTGCCAGGGCTGATGAATCAACTACGGCAGTATTGCCCTGTAATTCAGACCATTTCTGTTTTTTAGGAGATGGTGCTGGATCTTTAATCGGGCGACCATATTTATCTTTAGCATAAAGACCTTTTTCTTTATCTGTTAAGCGCTTGTTAACAAATTCATTCCCACGATATGGGTTAAAATCAGCGAAATCTTCAAAACTTAATTTTCTATAAACATCGGCAGTCCACTCGCTTACGTTTCCAGCCATATTATAAAGTCCGAAATCATTAGGGATATAATATCTTACTGGAGCAGTAATATCTGCCTTGTCATTCAAATAACCACCAGTACCCATATTATCACCATTACCACGTTTAAAATTAGCATAAATCATGCCTTGTGTACGTTTCTTTGGTGAACGAACACCTAGACCGTTCCAAGGATAAATTCTACCATCCGCGATGTTTTCATATTCAGTATTACCAGCTAATGATAATGCAGCATATTCAAATTCAGCTTCAGTAGGTAAGCGATAAGGTTGTTTTAGGATTCCATCCTCAAGGCGAACTGGTCTAACAGGACCCGCTTTACCGGTTGCTGCACCACTTACTGCAGAATTAGGATTAAGGTCTTTCTTCATCTTCTTTCCGTCGATACCCTCACCACGGAACTGGCCATTTAAATAAATATCTGTGTTGAAAGGTTCTTTTGTGGTAGTTGTAGCAGGAGCTACAGCTCCCTTGCCGCCTCCGGCAAGAGTTTTATAGTCCAATAAATATCCACCTTTTCTAAGTATTTCCTCATTTACACGATCTGTACGCCAAACACAATACTCGTTAGCCTGTTCCCAGCTTATCCCAACTACCGGATAATCTTGAAATGCAGGATGTCTTAAGTAATTATTTACGTAAGGCTCATTATAGGAAAGTGCTTGTCTCCAAACTAGTGTATCTGGGAGCGCATTGTAATAATATTCTGCATCCACAGGATAATTACGCTTAATCCAGTATAAATATTCTAACCAGTCTACGTTTGCTACCTCAGTTTCATCCATGTAGAATGAAGCAACTGTTACTCTGCGACGAACATTGTCAAACTCGTAACCTAAATCTTGACTAAGGCTGCCACCCATCACAAAAGTGCCGCCTTCGATTGCGATTAATCCTGGTCCGGGACCAGCCTTAATTTTGTTATTGACTTCAAAACCGCCGTTTAACTTATTATTATAAGCCATGCCAGTTTTTGATGAAGATTGGCTTGTAGATTTTTTACAGGATGTTGCAATTCCAAGTAAAAATAATCCAGCTGTAAAATATATTGTAATTCTTTTCATTAATTTCAAAAATTGGAGCATTAATTTGCTAAAATACAAAATTGCCTAATATCACGATGGATTTTTTTTTAAATCATCATGCGATGCTTATTATTTAACTAAAAATGCAACTGATTTTTAATTTTTATTTCCATTTATTAACCAGTCAATTAACGTCGCTGATGCATTCTTATTATTTCCTTTTAAATAAATTGATCAATATCCTTTGCTAGTAATCCATCCATGTTGGTATGCACAAGATTTATTCTAATGCAGCTCCGAATAAATATTTTTTGCGGTTGATACTTTCTCGTCCCCAAAGCGTTTATTTTAATCGGTGCGATATTAAATATATCCTTATAATTGCCTATATTTATATTTGCATGATTCTTTTAAATTAATGATCAAAAAGCGCCTTTTTTTTAATTTTTTACTTGCATTTATAATCGGCTTACCCGCTTTGCTTGTGGCGCAAACAACTCAGAGCGATGGTAAACGAATAAATACAATAAAAACTGCTGCTCCATTTTTGCTTATTACTCCCGATGCTCGATCAGGGGCAATGGGTGAAGCTGGAGTTGCCATTTCGCCAGATGCAAATTCCTTTCATTGGAATCCTGCCAAATTGGTTTTTCTAAAAAAGCCAACGGGAATATCCGCTTCTTATACCCCTTGGCTAAGAAATTTGGTACCCGATGTTGATTTGGGTTATCTAACAATTTATCATCGTTTGGATAGTAGAAACACGATTGGAGGCGCATTGCGTTATTTTTCATACGGTTCAATCCAACTCACGGATAATAGCCAGAATGATATCGGCGTGTACAGTCCCAATGAGTTTTCAATTGAAGGTACTTACTCAAGAAAATTTGGCGATAATTTCTCGATGGGAACATCAATCAGATACATCAGGTCTAGCTTAAGTAATGGAAATTTCAATGGTCAGGAGATACAGCCAGCCTCAGCACTTGCTGCCGACGCTTCTGCTTATTATAAAGAGGGAACGATGTTGTTTGGTAGTGATGCGGAGATTGCTTTAGGGATAAATATTTCAAATATTGGCTCTAAGATGAGTTATTCTGATAATGGCATAAAATCTTTTCTTCCCACTAACATGAAAATTGGAGGTGCAACAACCTTTATGTTGGATGATTTGAGCACCCTAACTTTCGCACTTGATTTAAATAAACTTCTGGTTCCAACCAATCCGATAAGGGATGCAGATGGAAAGATAATTAGCGGAAAAAACCCTGATCGTTCGGTACCATCTGCCATTTTTGGTTCTTTTAATGATGCTCCGGGTGGATTTTCGGAGGAGATGAGTGAAATTAGTTATTCCTTCGGGACTGAATATTGGTATAATAAGCAATTCGCTATTCGTTCCGGGTATTTTTATGAAACTCCTACAAAGGGCGACAGAAGGTATTTTACTGTGGGTGCTGGTTTAAAGTATAATGTATTTAATCTTGATATTGCTTACCTCTTAGCAAATCAACAAACCAGTCCTTTAGCGCAAACACTGCGTTTTTCCCTGTTTTTTAATTTCGAAAAATAAATAATGAAAATTAGAGTTGGCTTTGGCTTCGATGTACACCAATTGGTGGAAAATCATCCATTTATTTTGGGTGGAGTAAAGTTGGAACATCCTTCGGGTGCTTTTGGGCATTCGGATGCCGACGTTTTAGTTCACGCAATTTGTGATGCCTTGCTAGGAGCAGCTAATTTGCGCGATATTGGCTATCATTTCTCAAATACAGATGATCGCTGGAAAGGTATTAGTAGCCTGATTTTGCTAAAGGAATGTGTTTCTTTATTGAATCAAAAGGGTTGGAACGTGGGTAATATTGATGCTATGCTTTGTCTGGAAGCTCCCAAAATTAACCCATACATCCCTGAAATGAAGATTAATATCGCTAATGCTGCGGGAATTAGTGAGGATGATATCTCCATTAAAGCTACAACAAATGAAACAATGGGTTTTATAGGAAGAAAAGAAGGGCTTGTAGCCTACGCTGTTTGTCTGATTGAGAAAAAAAGCTAGAAATAAACTATTTCTGTTCAGGATTGCTGAAGTCGGCGCTGCATTTTCCACAATTACTTGCACATCCTGCCTTACTCTTCATACTGTTATAGGCCATCTTCCCTACATATAGTAGCGCAAGAGCGAATAAAATAAAAATCGCGACTAATTGAATGTCCATATTCAAAAGTACATAAATCAATTAAGTTATCAGTCAGGCACTTGTAAATTCGTATTTTAACAAATTACTTTCTTGTGGATTAGCACGCTATCCGAAAATTCAAACCTTTACTAGCTTGTGTGTTGAACTAATGGATAGTGGTCCAATAAATACGCCCTTAATAATCATCATGTGGAAATATCCTTTATAAATCGTACCTTTGCAAAAAATTTAAGGTAATTTTTTAATGCAAAAAATAAGAAACATAGCGATTATCGCTCACGTTGACCACGGTAAAACTACATTGGTTGATAAAATTTTACACCAAACCAATTTGTTTCGTGACAATCAGGCAACTGGTGATTTGATACTAGATAGCAATGATCTTGAACGCGAACGTGGTATTACCATTGTTTCCAAGAACGTTTCTGTTAACTATAAGGGTGTTAAGATTAATATTATTGATACTCCTGGTCACGCCGATTTCGGTGGTGAGGTAGAGCGAGTACTTAAAATGGCTGATGGAGTAGTTCTTTTAGTCGATGCTTTTGAAGGCGCCATGCCTCAAACTCGATTTGTGACTCAAAAAGCACTTTCCTTAGGTCTTAAGCCTGTGGTAATTGTAAATAAAGTCGATAAAGAAAACTGTCGCCCAGAAGAAGTTTACGAATCAATTTTTGAGTTGTTCTTCAACCTTGAAGCGACCGAAGATCAGTTGGATTTCCCTGTTCTTTACGGTTCTTCGAAGCAAGGATGGATGAACTACGATTGGAAAGTTCAAACAGAAGATATTACTCCTTTATTGGATACTATTTTAGAGCATATTCCTGCGGCACCAAGTTTTGATGGTACCCTGCAGATGCAAATCACTTCATTGGATTATTCTTCTTTCGTCGGACGAATCGCTATTGGTCGTGTTGCACGTGGAGTAATTAAGGAAAACCAACCGGTTTCTTTGGTAAAGCGCGATGGAACAATTCAGAAATCAAGAATTAAGGAATTATATACTTTTGAAGGCTTAGGTAAAGTCAGAGTTCAGGAAGTTTCATCAGGAGATATTTGTGCCGTTGTAGGTATTGAGGGTTTTGATATTGGTGATACAATCGCCGATTTCGATAAGCCTGAACAACTTGAGGTTATCAAGATTGATGAGCCAACAATGAATATGTTGTTCACCATCAATAACTCACCGATGTTCGGTAAGGAAGGTAAATTTGTAACCTCACAGCGTTTACGTGAGCGTCTTTACAAAGAGATGGAGAAAAACCTAGCTCTTAAAGTTGTTGAAACAGATTCGCCGGACGCTTACCTAGTGTATGGTCGTGGTATTCTCCATTTATCAGTTTTAATCGAGACGATGCGTCGCGAGGGTTATGAGCTTCAGGTTGGACAGCCACAAGTTATTATCAAGCAAATTGATGGGGTTAAATGTGAGCCTATCGAAACGCTGATTGTAGATGTTCCGGCAGAAGTATCTGGTAAGGTTATTGAGCTAGTAACTCAGCGTAAAGGTGAATTACTAATCATGGAACCAAAAGGAGATCTTCAACACCTAGAGTTTGAGATTCCAGCACGTGGAATAATAGGTTTACGTAATAATGTTTTAACAGCAACCGCTGGTGAAGCAATTATGGCACACCGTTTTAAGTCTTACGAGCCGTGGAAAGGGAATATCCCGGGCCGTTTGAATGGTGTTCTTGTTTCTATGGAAAAAGGTTCAACTACTGCATACTCCATCGATAAAT
>NZ_JBIILQ010000025.1:0-19451 GCF_044232565.1 Daejeonella sp.
AATATGCGTACAGCAATTGATCACGGATTATCTGAAAGTCAGGCTTTAAAATCACTAACAACAATTCCAGCAGAAATACTAGGAGTATCTGAACAATTAGGTACCCTAAGCAAAGGGAAACTGGCAAATTTTATCATCACATCTGATAATATCTTCAAGAAAGATAATATTATTTATGAGAATTGGGTTCAAGGAAGTCGCTTTAACGTTGCCAAAATGGACATTTCCGACCTTAGGGGGACTTATACCTTAACCATGGATGGAAGTGTGTTGGAAATAAAAATTGGTGGAAGCACTGGCTCATACGACCTAAATGTGGAACGGAAGGGTGCCGATAGCATTAAGGTAAAAGGTAATATTACTCGTACAGGAGACTTATTAAGTATGAATTTCAACTTGAAGAAAAATCCTGAAGGGACTACCCGCTTAAGTGGCTATATCAGCTCTGTTTCACCCCTTAATTTCCAAGGTGAAGCTATTTTAGCAGATGGAACAAGTAAAAAATGGAATGCTTCATTTAAAGAAGAGTTCAAAGAACAAGCAAAAAAGGAAAGCTTGAAACCGGTTATAAGTACCGGACCAGTTATTTATCCTTTGATTGCCTTTGGTTATACAGAAGCACCCAAATCGGAGCTCGTTTTATTTAAAAATGCAACGGTATGGACCAATGAAAAAGAAGGAAAGCTCAGCAATACCGATGTTTTAATTGAAGGTGGAAAGATAAAATCAATTGGCAAAAACCTATCTGCAGGTTCTGCAAAAGTTATTGATGCCAGTGGAAAACATATAACAGCGGGAATTATTGATGAACACTCACATATATCTGGCAGCGGTGGAATAAATGAAGGTGCTCAATCTGTAAGTTCTGAAGTGCGCATTGCAGATATCATTACCTCCGAAGATATCAATATCTATCGCCAGTTAGCGGGTGGAGTTACCTCATCACAAATTCTACATGGTTCTGCAAATGCCATTGGTGGACAATCGCAATTAATTAAACTAAGATGGGGCAAAAACCCTGAAGAACTTAAATTTGAAGGTAGCGATGGTTTCATCAAATTTGCTTTAGGTGAAAATGTGAAGCAGAGTAATTTTCAAATCCCAGGAGGAAATTTACGCTTCCCACAATCAAGAATGGGTGTTGAGCAGGTATTTATTGATGCCTTTACACGAGCTAAAGAGTACAAGGCCGCAAGAGCTGTCAAAGGAAATAATGTAAGGCCAGACTTAGAGCTAGATGCATTAG
The DNA here is from genome assembly GCF_044232565.1 of Daejeonella sp. Lineage (GTDB taxonomy): Bacteria > Bacteroidota > Bacteroidia > Sphingobacteriales > Sphingobacteriaceae > Daejeonella. The sequence continues at coordinate 1,247 of NZ_JBIILQ010000025.1, forward strand.
TAGAGATCCTAGATAATAAGCGTTTTATCACTTGTCACTCTTATGTACAATCTGAAATTAATATGCTAATGCATGTGGCAGATTCTATGGGTTTCAAAATCAATACATTCACCCATATTTTAGAGGGTTATAAAGTAGCAGACGGAATGCAGAAGCGTGGAATTGCCGCCTCAACATTCAGTGATTGGTGGGCCTATAAAAATGAAGTTGCGGAGGCTATTCCATATAATGGTAAGCTGATGCATGAGGTGGGCGTATTAACTGGATTTAATTCGGATGATGCTGAAATGGCTAGAAGATTAAATCAGGAAGCTGCAAAAGCCATTACTTATGGTGGAATGAGTGAAGAAGATGCATTAAAGTTGGTTACTTTAAATCCGGCGAAAATGCTTCATATTGATAATCGTGTAGGCAGTGTAAAAGTTGGAAAGGATGCCGATTTAGTACTTTGGTCGGATAATCCACTTTCCATTTATGCAAAAGCTGAAAAAACTTTCGTGGATGGTATTGCCTATTGGGATATCGATCAGGATGCACAAAAGCAGAAAGAATTAAAGGCAGAGCAAGGTAGAATTATCCAGAAAATGATGGATGCTAAAAGTGGTGGAGCTGCAACTGTTCGGCCAAGCATGCAACGCCAAAGCCTTTACGAATGTGAGACATTGGAAAACCTAGACCTTAGTGCACAAAATCAATAATCAAGAAAATGAAGATTAACATGAAAAAATATATAGGATTTGCGAGTTTATTGCTTTGTGCAGGATTCGCATTCGGACAAGCCACAATTATGCCTTCAAAGCCACAGAAAAAGGCGGTAACAATTGTTGGAGCAAGTATTCATACTGGCGCGGGACAAGTGATAGAAAATGGGTATATCAGCTTTGAAAATGGAAAAATTACCGGAATGGGGAAAGCTGATGGGGCAGATTTAAATGCAAGTAATAGCACGATAATCAATGCAAAAGGAAAACATGTTTATCCTGGATTTATTGCACCAAATACGTCCCTCGGATTAATAGAAGTTGAGTCGGGAGCAAAAGGTACAGATGACCAAGAAGATATTGGTCTAATTAACCCACACATCCGCTCAATAATTGCTTACAATACCGATTCGAAAGTTATTCCGACATTACGTTCAAATGGAATTTTAATGGCTGAACCTACACCCGCAGGCGGACTAGTATCTGGTCAGTCGTCTGTTGTAGTTCTTGATGGCTGGAACTGGGAAGATGCAGCTTATAAAAAAGATATTGGTATCCACATTAATTGGCCTGCACTTAGGGGTCGTGGTGGTTTCGGACAAGGTGCGGGATCTCCTGCAACAGATCCAAAGGAGGCACAACAAAAACAAATTAGCGATTTAGAAAATTATTTTATCGAAGCAAAAGCCTATTCAGAATTGGCGAAGCCAGCCGAATTTAATTCGCGTTTTGATGCAATGAAAGGACTATTTAACGGAAGGAAAAAATTGTTTGTCCACGTAAATGGTTCAAAAGACATCATTATGGCTGTACAATTGGCTAAAAAGTTTGGCATGAGTGCTGTTATTGTAGGTGGTACTGAATCTTATTTAGTAACTGATTTTCTGCGTGATCAGCAAGTCCCAGTTATTATAGTAGAAACACAAACACTCCCCGACAGAACAGAAGACGATGTTTACTTACCTTATAAACTTCCTAAGCTACTTCAGGATGGTGGTGTGCTTTATTCGCTAACTGGTACCGGATACTGGCGCCAACGCAACTTACCTTTTGAAGCAGGAACAGCTGTAGCATATGGCTTAACAAAAGAACAAGCCCTATCTATGATTAGCCTCAATACAGCTAAAATTCTAGGAATTGATAAAACAACTGGAAGTTTAGAAAAAGGAAAGGATGCAACGCTATTTATTTCTGGTGGAGATGCCCTTGATATGCTAGGAAATAAGGTTGAAACAGCTTTCATCCAAGGACGCACGATTAATCTGGATAACTTACACAAGCAATTGTACAAAAGATACTCTGATAAATATGAACTGAAATAGTTCAAAAATATACTAAATAAATAAGCTCCTGATGGGCAGGAGCTTATTTAAAAAACCAATTATAAACCTTATGAATGCGGTTTGCTGTAGGGGAAGGATTCGAACCTTCACGAAGCAGTTATTTCCCTGTTACAGTATTTCCCAAATCTTCGCCACCGAGACGAGGAGGTGTGTCTGCCAAATTTCACCACCCTACAGTGTGTAAACAATTATTTTCTTATTGCTTGATACAAATGTAAGTAAAGTGCTAGTTTCTTGCAAATATTTTAATCATTTATTTTAATTTTTACTAATTTATCAATAAAATATTATTTTTGGTATGAATTTAATAATATAATAACATCTTTCAAGGAGGAAATTTCAAAACTGTTAATGTAAAATAGGGAGTACAAATCATCCAAAAATCCCCTAAAATAAATAAGCTCCTGATGGGCAGGAGCTTATCTAAACTAACCAATTATAAACCTGTCGAATAAGGTTTGCTGTAGGGGAAGGATTCGAACCTTCACAAAGATTTATTTCCCCCTTAAGTTCCTAAATCTTCGCCACCGAGACGAGATGGTGTGTCTGCCAAATTTCACCACCCTACAGTGTACAAGCAATCATTTTCTTTAATTGCACTCTCAAATGTAAATTAATGGCTTATTTATTACAAATATTTTAATAAACTATTTTAATTTTTACATAAACAATAATTATATTGCAAGATTATTAATAATTCATTAATTAGAAATGGAAAACCGTAACCAAAATTTCGAACTTGACAATCTGGATACTCAGATTTTATCCATACTAATGGAAGATGCCACCATTCCATACACCGAAATTGCAAAAAAACTGATTGTTTCTGGAGGAACAATACATGTAAGGATGAAGAAAATGCAAGACTTGGGCATCATCAAAGGATCGCACCTAATTATAGACCCACAACGCGTTGGATATGATATTTGCGCTTTCTTAGGTATTTACCTTGAAAAAGGTTCTCAATACAAAGATGCCGTAGAAAATCTCAAGAAAATAAAGGAGGTAGTTGAACTTCATTATACTACTGGATCCTACAGCATGTTTGCCAAGATTATTTGCAGAGATACCAACCATTTAAGGCAAGTACTTAATGAGGATATTCAGGGGGTAAAGGGTATTCAGCGGACAGAAACATTAATATCTCTTGAGGAAAGTATAAAAAGACAGATTACAATTTAATTAATCATAAAAAAGCACCCTGAAATAAATTCAGGGTGCTTTTTTATGATTTTTAATTCTATGCTTCCTTGTATAGGACGCTCTTTACCGCTTTTACTACCTTATCTGCGTTTGGAAGTGCTTCCGCAATCAAAGTTGGAGCATATGGTAAAGGAACATCAGCACAAGCAACACGAAGTACCGGAGCATCTAAGAAATCGAAAGCGTCTTTTTGAACTTTGAAAGCTACCTCAGTTGCAATTGATCCAAGTGGCCATGCTTCTTCAACAAAAACCATACGGTTAGTCTTTTTAACAGACTTAATTACGGTTTCATAATCAATCGGACGAACAGTACGAAGATCGATTACTTCTGCATTGATACCCTCTTTATTTAATTGTTCTACAGCAGGCATAACCACGCGTGTAAGCATTTTACCAAAAGTTACTATCGTAACATCAGTACCTTCCTTTACAATGTTTGCCTTGCCTATTGGAATATAATATTCTTCTTCAGGAACTTCTCCTTTATCACCATACATTACCTCCGACTCCATGAAAATAACTGGATCTGGATCAATAATAGCTTGTTTCAATAAACCCTTAGCCTCATAAGGAGTAGATGGAATCACTACTTTTAATCCGGGACAATTCGCATACCAATTCTCAAAATTCTGTGAGTGTTGTGCACCTAATTGACCTGCATTTCCTGTGGGGCCTCTAAAAACAATCGGACAAGAAAATTGACCGCCACTCATGCTAAGCACCTTTGCAGCTGCATTAATTACCTGATCTATTGCAACAAGAGAGAAGTTAAAAGTCATGAATTCAATAATCGGATTTAACCCGTTCATTGCTGCGCCAACGCCTATCCCAGCAAAACCTAATTCGGCAATTGGAGTATCGATAACTCTTTTTGCACCGAATTCTTCAAGCATTCCCTGACTCACTTTGTAGGCTCCATTGTACTCAGCAACCTCTTCACCCATTAAGAAGACTTTGTCGTTTTTACGCATCTCTTCATTTAATGCTTCACGAAGCGCCTCTCTGAACTGTATTTCTCTCATTTGTAAATTCAATTTTTGGAAAGCAAATATAAGTTTAATTTTGAAATGAAACCATAATTTAGCCTTCTAAGGTGATTTTATAATAAATTTTACCCTTCTCAAGCAAAGAATAGTACTGGTTTAAAAATTAACAAAAATTGCACGTCAAATTTACTTGAATCTACATAAGATTTAAGCACGTTTAAAATCCTTTTGCTCCCTTACGCTGACAGATATCCTTAAAATTACAATAGCTACAAGACTCCAAATTATTTGTCTGACGAAAAGGAATTGCCGGATCAAATAGCTCGCTAAACTTTTCTTTCATCTTGAGCTCAAACTGTAGCTTATAATCACTTAAATTATCCTCTTTCAACTCAAAATCTTCTAATTTCGACTTTTTACTAAAGGTGCTTCCTCCTGAAAAATCTTTTACCGTATACAAATGTGGTTCAACCCCCTCCACATTTTTTGATTTTTCATAAACCAAGGTATAAAATAGCGTTTGTACCAAGGCTTTATTTTGATTTTTAACATCATCTGAAAACAAGCTTTCAAAATCTTTAAAAGCTAGACTATCCTTGCCCGTTTTATAATCTACAATTCTGGTCTTCCCTCGAATCGAATCAACCCTGTCAATAATACCTAATAACCTCACCTGCTCTTCTTTCCCATCAAGCTCAAAGCTAAATAAAGGAGTATATGCGTCCTTTTCTTCTAACTCCTTAATAACAAAGGGACTTATCGACACATCATGATCTAAGATTTTAAGGGCATATTGTTCGATTACCTTTAAGATGATCTGCTGTAAAGCACTAAGTGTTAAACTATCCAAATCAGGATTGAGTTTTAAGGCTTTAGACATTGCATTTTGACACATGGCAGGTACAAGCTTTTGACGCTGCACGATGTATTCCGCACTTACTTCCTTGCCAATCGAATCGCGATAAAAATGTTCCATTACATCATGAAGCATACTTCCCACAGTATTTGCTCCTATATGATCAGGAAGCTCCTCAGGTTTTTTTAATTTGGCAACTTTGTCGTAAAAGAACCTTAAAGAGCAGGTTAAATAATCATTAAAACCTGATGCCGAAATTTTATTTTCAAATTTAACATCGGAATGTCTTTGGAGATATTTTCTGAGCTTTTCAAGAACTAAACCCTTTTTTTCGACAATTATTTCTTGATTAGGCGGGTTTTCTATAGGCTGATTTTGCTGCAATACATAATTAAAACTGCAGGAGGTTTCAAATTCCAATTGCTTGACAAATCTACTTACTTCACTAGGGGAAGTATCACCATCAATGCCATTATAAACCAAGGTTACTTTTTTAGCACAGTGGAGCAATCGATAAAAGAAATAAGCAAATATTGAGTTCTGATTTTCAAGAACTGGTAAGCCAAATGCTCTTCTTACATTATCAGGTATAAAAGATGGTGTAATACTCACCTTAGGCAAAACACCCTCATTCATTCCCAAAACAACAAGCTCATCAAAATCTAGACATCTGCTTTCTAAAAGTCCCATAACCTGCAAACCAACCAAAGGCTCCCCATCAAAAGGAACTGATAATCCAGAAAGTGCACGTCTAATTAATTTGAAAATAAATCCCGGCTTAAGCTCCTGTTGTGCGGGACTATTTGTGAGCTCCTCAAAGCTATCCGACAAAACATTCAAGGTTTTTACCGCTTCGGCGATAAGTAAGCTTTCCAGCTTTCGTAAATCAGCAATCTTTTCGGAGATTAATAAAAGAAAACTTCCAAGGTTCCGAACAGACTGCACAGAGTTTTCAAATGGGCTAAAAGCCATCTCGGGAATTCTATCGATTTTTTTAAGTTCCTCGAGACTAAATCGAGCTTTCTTCTCTATAATGATTTCCTTATGAATCCGACTCCGATTTTCTTCAGAAATCCATATCAATGGATTAAAAATATAGCTTAGCACCTGAGGGTAGCTTATACTCATTTTATCCCCACTAGCAATTTCATCTTGAATTTTGAGCCACAAATCGCATAAGCCAAAAACCGCCGACTGCTCAAAGGGATAACCCATGGTGATGTTCAGACTTTCATCTTCAACAGTCTGAAGTACGGGCAACAACAGGCTTTCGTCAGCTAGAATAATAGCTTTTGAATCAGCTTCATTTTTACTTTCATGCCCTGCTAATACTTGTTTTAAAATCTTTCCCTGTGCCACCTTCCCCAATGCCTGAATAATGGTAAATTCTTTTTCAGGCACATTTATTCGGTTTTCCTTAACTTGAAACTGATTTTCGAGGCCAATAGTTTTTATATTCCTTCGGATAAAATGTCCGGCCTCCTGAATGGGATCAGAAAAATAATGCTCATCCGAATCAAAATAAAAGGAGCATAAACCTTGATCTTGCCAATTCTTAAATAAAAGCTCTTCCGCTTTTGAGAGCGCATTAAATCCTGCAAAAACTACATGCTTATACTTCTTCAGGAAATCGGAATCAGAATCTATCCCCTGTGCTAAATTACGGTACATTCTAGCACTAGTCACAAGATTTTGCTCTGCAAGGCGCTTATGAAAGTTTAGGTATAAACAAGGCATCCGATGCCACATTTCAATAAATTTTTCCTGAATGATGCTTTGCTTTTGTTGGGAAAAGGAAGCCCAAAAACTTTCCATAAATTCAAGCTGCTCCTTGTCGAAATTTGGAAACTGCTGCTCTAACTCAGCTATGCCACCAATAAGGTTAAAAACCTTTTCGGGATTAGCCAGGTAATAGTCGATTTGAGAGAAATCAGAAACAATAATTTCTGCTAAAGGATAAAAAACATCTGCACTTACAAGCTCCTTCCCTTCTTCAGCCAATAAAAGGTTGTACTCCGTCAAAAGAACAAAAAACTGCTTGAGCTGGGAAGCACAAACCTTTGATGTTGATTCGGCAAAAAATTGCTGAATTGTAAAAAAATGAGGACTCCAAATGGGCTTACGACTAACTTCTGCTAGATATTTTTTTAAGAATAACTGAGGCCTTTTATTATTGAAAACAATCGCTACATGCTGGAGGTCCTTGCCAAATCGATCCAAAAGATCAGCCGCAAGGCGGTGTAAGAATTTATCTGTTGACTTGCTATTCATGATTAAACCTTTTGAAGTTTACGATCTTGTGCATACCATAAATAGGCATCAACTTGCTTAAATTCACCCATTTTTATTAAATTATCACGATATACGCTGATATCGTTTACGTATTTTTTATTCTGTTCGCCAAATTTGAAATCAAGTAAAATGGCACGGTCATCTAAAATAAATAGCTTATCAGGTCTTTTAACAATACCCGAATCAATAATCATATCCTTTTCACTGATAATTGACTTGGCAGTATCAAACCATTGCCTAATTTCATCCTGCATCAATACATCTTCAACTGCGGCCCGAATTTCTTCTCGCTCAGTATCTCGAATGAATCCCTCCTGCACCTTTTCCGCAATTAGTTTATCCAAATTATCCTTCGCACTTAGGGTTTCGAGAATTTTATGGAGTACAATGCCTTTTCTTTGCTTAGCATTATACCAGACATCCTCATTCATACTATTTCGCTTGAAGCGCTCGGTTAATTGCTCATTCACTGGATAGGATCTAAGCATCAAAGATTTATGAATTTTATGATCCTCGCTTTGATCATACTTAGAGGGAATTTCACCAAAACTGTAAAGATTATCTTCAAAAGTTAGCTTAAGTCCTGCGCCCTCTCCCAATTGGAGCAATTCGGAAAGAACTAATTGCAACTCATTTATTGGCCCTTTTTTATCCTTTTTAGGTTTTGGAGTTTTGGGACAAATAATACAGAGATAATCTTTTGCCCTTGTGCTAGCCACATAAAGTGTATTTAGCTCATCCATGTAATTAAGGAGTACTTCTTCAAAATAATCAGCTGCAAATACCGTAGAAGATAAATTTTTAGTGAAATCTACCGGCAAAGACCTGAAATTGGGAAATCCTGCAGCCTCTGCATCCACCCAAAGTAATTTACTTCTAGCACCAGTTGAAGAAGTGTTAAGTTTCCAGTTTAGGAAAGGAATAATCACTGCTCTAAATTCGAGCCCCTTGGATTTATGGACGGTCATCACTTGTACCGCATCCTGATTTTCTGAGGATGGAAGAGCCTTGTCTGAACCTTCATTTTCCCACCAATCTATAAAAGCTGCGATTCCCTGATCCCCTGACGAGGAGAAAGCTGCCATTTGATCCCGAAAAGCAAGTAAATATGGAATATAACTTTCTGACTTTAAATCACCTATGCCATAAATTTTAATTAATGTTTCTGCCAGTTCATTGATAGGCAAATGGCGATAAGACTGGTAGTTGGAACACAACTGCACTGGCAAGACATCCGATAGGTCTGATATTGGTTTTAAAGTGAAATTAAGCCACTCCTGACTATCAATACCAATTTGTTCACTATTAGGATGTTGAATTTGATACCATAATCGGGCGCACTCAGCCTTGAAAATTCCACTTTCTGGCTCATGTACAATCAGTAATTTAAATGTGCTCAGCAGTAATTTAACTGCCGCATTATTCTTGATTTTTAAGGCTTCCCCAGATATAACTTGGAAGGTTTTACCTGCTGCATGTGTTAATTTTTCGTGATTATCCTTTTCAAAAATACAATTTACTATTCTTTCAGCTTCCTCATTCTTCCGTACTAAAATACCAATGTCACGCATAGCGAAACCTTCCGACAAAAGATTTAAAAGACGATCAATGGTATAACTTTCTGCTAAAGGATTAACATCATCATCCACTTCAGGTTCTTCATCCTTATAAAAAAACTTGACTTCTATTTTCCCTCCTCCTGTTGTGCCATCGGTAATCAATTGATTACTGCCCTCATAGGCCATTTCAACTAGCTTTGAATTTGTTAAATCCCAATATTCTTGAAGATTGGAATGCCCCGATTCGGCGAAAATACCATTAAGCTGATTTTGTAGAACTTTTGGTAGATTATCATAAAGAAAGTTGTTAAAATGTATTACATTTTCAGAACTCCTACGATTGAAAACAAGTTCCTCTTCAGTTACATTGTCTGCTAAAAGATTCCTTTTGAGCTCACTATGAAGAATTCGCCAATCTCCGTTTCGCCAACGATAAATCGATTGTTTAACATCTCCTACCACCAAATGAGAAGCATGACCCTCTAAACCACCTTCTGAAATTGCATTTTTTACCAAGGGCAAAAAGTTCATCCACTGAAAGGAACTCGTGTCCTGAAACTCATCAAATAAGAAGTGCTTAAATTTATTGCCGGTTTTTTCCCAAATAAAGGAAGGATTGTCTACATCAGATCCTGTAATACCCCTAAGTAATTGTTGAGCATCAGAAATTAACAGTACTTTATTTTCTGAGCGATAGTTTTTCAGCAACTCAGCCATGCCTTGCATCAGGCGTAGGTAATCACTATTTTTTGCAATGGCACAGTATGTTTCATAAAGCCGAAATCCTTCTCTGTAGCTGCCATACAGGTCCGCCAACAAAGGATTAACCTGCTCATACAAGAACTCAACAACAGATGTATTTTTAATGGATTTGTGCGGCCAAGTGTTAAAATCATCTATGTATTTTTCAAAAGCATTGATAAGAGCAAAATCTTCCTCAAGAATTTTGTCAAGTTTGAATAAAGGGTTTCTACTTTGCTGATCAAGCATTCCCTTGTCGATATCAGTAGCATCAAATATTTCTTTGATGCGGGTAGTTTTTTGAATAATATCGTCCTTAAAAACCCTAATACTCTGATTCACCTGCGCCTTCAAAGCATTAAACTCCTTTGACTGATCATCCCCCATTGAATGCATGGCCTCTTGAAAAGGATGATAGCGTTCTTTAAAAATCTCACTAGCGAGGTCTTTTAATGATCTTCTATAATCCCAGTCCTTATTATCGTTAATGCGTTCCATAGCCAAATTGCTAACCCATTGCAATAATTCGGAATCCTGTTCAAGACGGGAGTTTAGAGCCTCAACAAGCTCCGTTTTAACCTTATCAATTTTCAGCTCTAGCTTATAGCCACTGTCGAGGTTCAGCTCAAAGGCAAAACTGCGAATTAACTGCTGCACAAAACCATCAATGGTACTTACTGAAAAGCGACTATAATCGTGAAGAATTGAACTATATATTTGGCTAGCTTTGATTCTTAATTCCTGATCGCTAAGGCTAGGGAAGCTTTCTTTTAATATTCCGGCAAATTTTGATTTCTCAAATCCATGATTAGCCAAATCCTCTAATGCGCTCAAAATACGTTCCTTCATTTCGGCAGTAGCCTTATTGGTGAACGTAACGGCCAAAATTTCACGAAACTTACCATTCCCACTAAATAGAAGGGTAAGATAATGTGCTGTTAAGGTAAAGGTTTTACCAGATCCAGCAGATGCCCGAACTAATTTTAATGCTTTTTGTTGAGGCATGCTAATGTGTTAAGGTTAGTTAATTTTGGCTATGAAGATTCAGATTTTTACTAAAATATTGATTTTATCTATCACTTAGATCTCGATATCCCCAAAATTTTTATAAAAAAGACGGCAAAATTCTCATTTTGCCGTCACTTTGATTTAAATAAAGATTTAAAACTTATTGAATTAAACCGTCGCCATTTTTAAAACTAGAATTTATCGTAACAGGAAGTCTTCCGCTGGCTTTTAAACCGCCATTTATCACACGAAAGCTTGCATTTTGAGCTTCCTTCGTATTCTGATAATTCATTAGAATCGTTTTAGCTGATTCTATTCCGGGTAAACCGGCAAGACTATATGGATTTGCAAAAATAGCGAAGAGACTATTCATTCCACTTAGCTCACCAATAAATGCTTTTAAACTTTTATTATAATCCAAAACAGGAGCCGGACGTTTTCTCATATCGTGGATACCCACAATAATTTGATCATAGCCCTTTAATTCTTTACGCACATTATCAAGCTCTTGGTCTGTAATATTTTTAGGTAAAATATAATTCATTGAATTCGATAAAACGGGTCTTAAACTAGTTTGAAGAACACTAAGCTCATTGATGCCAATACTTAAAATGGCAGTTTTTTTTGTCCTATCATAATTTTTTAACTGAATATCTCCATTTAAAAGAGTTATAGCGGCATCAGCAAGCTTTTGATTAAGTACAGCGGCATCCCTGCGGTTTAAATCTGCAATCAGGTTATTGGCTTGAACATTCTTATTAGTATGAAGACCTGCCCAATACTTACTGTACAATATTTTTTTAACACTCGCATTTACTTGGCTCCAAGCCAATTTGTTCTTCCTAATTGCTTGTCTCACCAACTTGACTGCTCTTTTTGAATTACCAGAAAGTTCAATCACATCCAAACCTGCCATAATTCCAAGTACATCTGCCTCTCCATTAGGAAAAAATTTAGCGACGCCCTTCATTTCCATAGCATCAGAAAAGATCAGGCCCTTAAAGCCTAATTCCTCTTTCAATAAAGTAGTAATAATTGGCTTGGATAAGGTTGAAGGAAGGTTAGGAGTATTATCTAGTGCAGGAATATTCATATGTGCAACCATCATTCCTGATGCTCCTTCTTTAATCAATTCCTTAAAAGGATAGAGTTCAATTGAATCAAGACGCGCTTTGGTAAAAGGTAATTTAGGAAGGTCATAATGTGAATCCACGTCTGTATCCCCATGCCCAGGGAAGTGCTTTACACTCACAATCACCTGATTATCTTGTAAACCCTTCATATAAGCGGTAACTTTTTCTGCAACTTTAAATTTATTGTCACCAAAAGAGCGAAAGCCAATAACTGGATTTTTGGGGTTATTATTTATATCAGCAACAGGAGCAAAATTAACATGCATGCCGATTCGCTTAAAATCTAAAGCAACCTGTCGGCCCATTTCATAAATTAATGTATTATCTTGAATTGCACCGAGTGTTAACTGGTAAGGGAAAGATACTGTACTATCCAAACGCATCCCCAGTCCCCATTCTCCATCCATGGCAAGCATCAAAGGCACCTTACTAATCGACTGGTAGCGGTTAGTTAAAAGTGCTTGCCGTACCGGACCACCCTGAAAGAAGACTAATCCACCAATTCGCTCCTTTTTAATCACTTTGGCAATAGAATCTTCAAATGCCTGACCCTTATCAGTATGCGCTCTAACCATGAACATTTGGGCTATGCGATCACGTTTACTCAATTTTTTGAATACCGAATCTACCCATGCATTGGGTTCATCCATTCCTCCAATAAAAGATTTTGGTGATTGAGCAAAACCCGTTAACGGAATTAAAAATGCAATTACGAGGACAATTTGTTTTAATTTTTTATACATGCGATAATAAGATCAATTTATTTTTGTTTTAAAATTAACATTTAAAAAAGTCATAGCAATAGAAAATTGATGCTCTAATGAAGAAATATTAAATAGTCGCCTTATATTTTGTTTTTGGAAGTTGTTAAAGCATCATTCAATAAAATTAGGCCCAAAAATAAAAACCCCCGTATTACGGAGGCTTTATATAAATTTTAAATGAGAACGATTTATTTTATTGACTAATAGTGATCTCCGATATCTGCCAGTTACTTTCTACAAGAGTGAACTTGAGATTAAACCTATAGGTGCCTGTTATATCCATCTCATTACCGTTGATGTTTCCAACTCCTTCAACCTTTAAATCAGCAGAAGCATCGGCCTTGGAGCCGTCAATTTTAAATGTTCTGTTTAGGGCTTCCGACTTGCTAATAGAGTAAAAACCCTGAGTAAAAGCCATGATAATTCCTGATTTATTCAATGTGCTGCCAGTAGGTTCATACATTTTGCATCCATCATTTAAATTGGCTTGCATCCAAACCTTATCTTTTTTTACAAGAGCTAAAGAAAAACTATCAACCAAGCTACTCAATTGATCTTCATCGCTTGAAGGCAATGGAGTGCTATTTGCTGTGCTAATAGAAAAGGCAAGTAAGAATATAATAAGAAGGTGTTTCATGAGCATTAATTTTATAAATGTTGAGTTATTTCAGCAGACATAGGTGTAACAGCTGACCGAAACCTGTGTATTAGTTGGCCATTTTCATCAATTAAGAATTTCTCAAAATTCCATTTAATATCACCTGTAAAATCAGGGTTTTCTGTACTTGTTAAATGCTTAAATAATGGGGAAATATCTGCTCCTTTTACACTACTTTTTTCAGCAAGCGGGAAGGTAACACCAAAATTCTTCTGACAGAACTCTTTAATATTTAAATTTTCGCCAGGTTCTTGTCCGCCAAAATTGTTAGCAGGAAAACCAATGACTACCAATTTGCCTTTATAGGCATCAGCAAGCTTTTGAAGTTCTGCATATTGCTTGGTATAGCCACATTTAGATGCAGTATTCACAATGAGGATCTTTTTGCCTTTATATTTACTAAGGTCAAGATTTTTTCCGTCAATATCTTGAACCTTGAAGGTAAAAACTGAGGGCGGAGTGCTCATAAACATGGTTAGTATTAAAAGTAAAGTTTTCATGATTTAAAGTTAAAGTTTAAAAACTGATTATGAGTTAATATAGCAATAAAGAATTAAAAAAAAAATTATTTGACAATGAGCGGATAAATAATAATCACCTCAATTTCATAGTATGTAATCTTAAACCCAACGTTTCAAAGGAATATAATCAGAAAATATAAATGACCAGAAACTATGATACTTGCATCAAAATACAATTTTAGAAGAAAATATTACAATTTTTGATTGATTTATTTCCAATAAAAAAGCCCTGCTATTTTTAGCAGGGCTTTAAGCTTTCGCCTATAAACTATACTTTTTTAACTACATCCGCCTTGCGTACCGCAATTCAGACACTTGTAACAAGTTCCAGATCTAACGGTTATGTGACCGCAATTAGTACAAGCTGGAGCGTCAGACTGACCACCACCAGAGATGTCGAGAACTGGCTTCAATTTTAATCCTAATGCTGGTTTGGATACCTTAACTTGATTTTCTGCAAATGAATTACTCATATCTGTATTAACATCTTCATCTGCCATTTGAGGATTTCCCAAAACAACCTTTTGTTCAGTTAATACATGTACTAGATCAGTACGGTTCAAGTACTCATATCCAAGCATTCTGAAAATATAATCAACTATAGATGTTGAGCTCTTAATATTATCATGACCGCTAACCATACCAGATGGCTCAAAACGGGTGAATGTAAATTTATCAACAAACTCTTCCAATGGCACACCGTATTGAAGTCCGACAGATACAGCAATTGAGAAACAGTTCATTAAAGAACGGAAAGTTGCGCCTTCTTTGTGCATATCAACGAAGATTTCACCTAGCGTGCCATCTTCATACTGTCCTGTGCGAACAAATACTGTTTGACCTCCCACAGATGCCTTTTGAGTGAATCCACCGCGCTTACTTGGTAAGTTTTTGCGCTCTACAACAGAAGATAATTGACGCTTAAACTTTGTGTCAGTAGAACGCTCTAAGATTGCTCTTGCTGCTTCTAACACTTGATCTGCTGTTAGGTCGCTCAATTTAACATTTGCTGCTTCACCTAAAACTTCGTCAACAGTATCTAATTTATCCTCCTTGCTATCAGACGATTTGGTTGATAATGGCTGAGATAATTTACAACCATCACGATAAAGAGCGTTAGCTTTAACACCAAGTTTCCATGATAATTCATAACAATCTTTAATCTCTTCAACTGTTGCCTCATTTGGCAAATTAACAGTCTTTGAAATCGCACCAGATAGGAAAGGTTGTGCTGCAGCCATCATTTTGATATGGCCATGAGCATGAATATAGCGCTCACCCTTCTGTCCGCATTTGTTAGCACAATCAAATATCTCGTAATGCTCTTCTTTCAAATAAGGAGCACCTTCAACAGTCATTGTTCCACAGATATATTCGTTTGCTTCAGCAATTTGCTGGCGATTGAAACCAATGGCGCGTAACAGATTGAAATCAGGAGAAGAATATTGCTCAGCTTTGAATCCTAAACGATTTAAACACTCTTCACCAAGACTCCACTGATTAAATACGAAACCTATTTCAAAAGCAGCAAGCAGCGATTTGTCAATTTTTTCTAATTCATCTTGAGTGAATCCTTTGGCAGCAAGGCTATCGAAATTAATGTGTGGTGCTCCGTTAAGTGTGGCGGCACCTTTAGCATAATTAACGATTGCCTCAATTTCATGCTCTTTATAACCTTGGTTACGTAAAGCAGCAGGAACACCTTGATTAATGATTTTAAAGTAACCACCACCAGAAAGCTTTTTGAATTTTACCAATGCAAAATCTGGCTCAATACCGGTTGTGTCACAATCCATTACTAAACCGATGGTTCCAGTTGGAGCGATTACTGTAGTCTGAGCGTTGCGATATCCATATTTTTCGCCTAGCTCAACTGCTTTATCCCATGCATTACATGCAGCAGATAATAAGTAATCAGGGCAGAACTTAGGATTGATACCCATAGGAGCAATCTCTAATCCTTCATATGAATCGGTATTGTAAGCAGCATAACGGTGATTACGCATCACACGTAACATGTGTTTTTTATTGTCTTCGTATTTCTTGAAAGTTCCTAGCTCCTTAGCCATTTCTGCCGAAGTTGAATAAGCCGTACCTGTCATGATTGCGGTTAATGCCCCCCCAATTGCACGAGCTCTATCACTGTCATAAGGAATCCCTGAAACCATTAACATCGAACCTAAATTCGCATATCCTAAACCTAGTGTACGGTAATCATAAGATAACTGGGCTACTTCTTTAGATGGAAACTGCGCCATTAAAACAGAAATCTCTAGAACAACAGTCCAAACACGGCAAGCATGCTCAAAGCCCTTCACATCAAACACTAAAGTTTTAGGATCAAAGAAATGAGCTAAGTTAATTGAAGCTAAATTACAAGCCGTATTGTCCAAGAACATGTATTCTGAACAAGGGTTAGATGCATTGATACGACCACCTTCCGGGCAAGTATGCCATTCATTAATTGTGGTATCGTACTGCATACCAGGATCAGCACATGCCCAAGCAGCGAAGGAGATGTCTTGCCATAATTTTTCTGCAGAAATAGACTTAACAGGTTTTCCACTAATACGACCAATTAAATCCCAATTTTCACCATTTTCAAGTGCTTTAAAGAAAGAGTTTGGTACACGTACAGAGTTGTTTGAGTTTTGCCCTGAAACCGTGCGATAAGCTTCGCCTTCATAATCGGATGAGTAACCCGCAGCAATTAATGCAGCTACTTTTTTCTCTTCTTCAACTTTCCAATTTACAAAACCTTCAATTTCTGGATGGTCTAGATCTAGACAAACCATTTTAGCGGCACGTCTAGTAGTTCCACCAGATTTAATCGCTCCTGCAGCACGGTCACCAATTTTTAGGAAAGACATCAATCCGGATGAATAACCGCCACCTGAAAGTTTTTCACTTTCGCCACGAATGGAGGAGAAATTAGTCCCTACGCCCGAACCATATTTAAATATTCTTGCTTCTCTAACCCATAGATCCATAATACCACCATCATTCACCAAATCATCACTTACTGAAAGGATGAAACATGCATGTGGCTGAGGGCGTTCGTAGGCAGAGGTTGATTTTTCTAATTGATCTGTATCAGGATTTACAAAATAATGCCCTTGTGGCTTTCCTGTGATGCCGTAAGAGCTATGCAAGCCCGTATTGAACCATTGTGGTGAATTTGGTGCAGCTAACTGCCCAACAATAGTATAAACTAATTCATCATAAAAAATTGAGGCATCTTTTTTACTTGCAAAATAATTGTAACGCTCACCCCATGATTGCCAGCAATGAGCCATACGATGTGCTACTTGCTTAATGCTATTTTCTGATGAAGTTGTTCCATCTGGCTGGGGTACACCAGCTTTACGGAAATATTTTTGCGCTAAGATATCAGTAGCAACCTGACTCCAAGTTTCAGGCACTTCTACATTGTTCATTTCAAACACTGCATCACCTGCTGGATTACGAATTACCGAAGAACGGTTTTCATATTTAAAAAGATCGTAAACACTTACACCCTCTTTGGTGAAATATCTTTGGAATCCGAGACCCTTAGCGGTTCCATTCGTAGCTTTTTTGGTAGATGCTTTGGACATAATAAAATGAATGATGTTGTGATTGAACTAGTTAACCCCAAAAAAATGTTTGGGGGTTTTTCATCAAATTTATTAGATGATTGCATATATCTACAATCAGAGTTTTCCACAGATTCAAAGTGTATATACACCTTAACAGTCTCATCATAAGCAAAAGACTGGTTAATAAGCATTTAGCTATGTGGAAAACTCAAAAAAAGTACCTTCACATCTAAATTATAATACACTTGAATTTACGCAAAAAAAGCCAGATAAATCTGGCTTTTTTTATGGGTTATATGCCCTAAGGAATAGTTAGAACTAATTAAATTTTAATCGATAATTGAAACCTTTATCATATTGGTCTTGCCTTTTTTCTCTATCGGAATAGCGGCAGTGTTAATAACCACATTTCCGGTCTCTACTAAATTCTCCGACTTTAATATCTGGTTCACATCCCGGAAGGTCTTATCAGTACTCTCAAATCGGTCGTAATAGAATCCACGTACACCCCACAATAAACTCAGGGTATTAAGCAATTTAACATTACTAGTAAAAATAAATGTGGCAGCTTTCGGACGATAGCTTGATATTTCAAAAGCAGTATAACCAGATGAAGTCATTGAAATGATACCTACTGCACTGGTACTTTCGGCAAGAAATACGGCCGAACCACATACAGCATCACCCATGTACGTTGGGGAATTCTTGTTTAAAACTTTAGCGGTACTGTAGGGGTAATCATTTTCTTCCACATTCCTTACAATCTTTTGCATGGTTTCAATAACAATAAGTGGATATTCCCCAACAGATGTTTCACCACTTAGCATGACCGCATCAGCACCATCTAGAACTGAGTTAGC
>NZ_JBIILQ010000179.1:0-5792 GCF_044232565.1 Daejeonella sp.
GAATTACCTGCTTCAACTTATTCATAAATAAATGTATTATTTCCACCTGCCAGTAGGTATCGGATTCGACGAACAGCCAATATCTATCTGCAAACAGCCTAATTTACACTATTAAATTTAAGAGTAGAAAAAGTGCTGTTTGTCTAATAAAAAAGGAGCTTGGTCTAATGCATTTCTACAATAAATTAAATTGTATTTAATTGCATCATCAAATTATTTAAAATGAAAAAGTTCAAGAACTGTATTTCTCCATTTATTATGCTACTCGTTCCGGTATTTCTATTAATCGGACTATTAATTTTCAATTTTAATAATGATATTACTACTGAAAAGCAGCATGCTTTCCTAAAATTACAGCTTCCAAGCTTAGAAATGATTGTCAAATCAGTAATCAAATAAAAAGGGTGCCTGAGAATATTATTGAAACCATAAACCTGTCCTATCGTTTTGGTGCAAATCAGGTGCTAGAACAGCTATCTTTACAAGTTGAAGCAGGCAGTATTTATGGATTTATCGGTCCGAATGGTGCAGGTAAGACAACAAGCATTAAAATTTTACTCAATCTGCTTCAAACAGAAGACAAAAAAGTTTTCCTTTTTGGCAAAGAATTCAGAAATAACCGAATTAATATTCTTTCAAGAATAGGCTCTCTAGTTGAACAACCAGCAATATATCATCATTTATCAGGAAGAGAAAATTTAATAAACCGAGCAAGACTTCTCCAAATTTCATTAGTTAGAGTAAATGAAGTACTAAAACTTGTTGACTTAAGCGAACATGCAGATAAGAAAGCTGGTCAATATTCTTTAGGAATGAAACAACGATTGGGTATAGGGCTTGCGCTTTTACCAGATCCCGAATTATTGATTTTGGATGAACCAACTAATGGTTTAGATCCCAATGGGATTATCGAAATAAGAAATCTACTTCGTAAGCTTGTTTATGGAATGGGAAAAACTGTTTTCATTTCTAGCCACCAGCTATCCGAGGTAGAAAAAATGGTTAGCCACTTAGGAATAATAAATCATGGCAAACTTGTATTTCAGGGCAGCTTAGAGGAACTACATAAAATAAGCAAGAAAAAAATTCACATACAGGTGAGCCAACCTGATAATGCAAAAGAACTTTTATTAAAAAATGGATATCTCACAGAACTATTTGATGAAACACTTTCTATACCTTATCAATCTAAGGAACAAGTATCAGAAATAAATCAACTCCTAGTATCAAATAATCATAAGGTATACAGCTTAAGTCAGAGCCAGGAAAATCTAGAAAATTTATTTCTATCCATTACTCAATAATATTTATGCAGGGCTTCATACTTTCTTTATCTTCTGAATTTTATAAAACACGGAAAACACTTGCCTTTCTATCAGCCATTTTGCTGCCACTAATACTTTGTTTATTGGTCTCTGTAGGATTTTACAATCATGCAGAAAAAATGGCTAATTATTCCGCCGAAATGCAGTGGATGAGATTCAGCATGGCATTTATTGGTGTGATGGGCAGCTTGCTCTTACCATTAATAATTATTTTTCAATCCTTTTCAATCAATAACATTGAACACCGTGCCGAGATGTGGAAAAGCCTCTTTACATTACCCATCTCAAAATGGAGTATTTATTCAGCTAAATTTGTTTATGCTCTACTATTAAATGCACTATGCCTTAGCCTCTTTGCCACCCTCATACTACTCTCGGGAATTATACTAGACTTACTAAAACCAGAATTGAAATTCAATGAATTTAATTTCTCGGCAATACTTTACAAATTACATTTAAAACTTTTTCTTGCCTCAACTGGAATATTGGCCATCCAATTTTTATTCAGTTTACTATGGGCTGATTTTTTAAAACCAATGGGCATCGGACTTATACTAACTGTTTTCGGAATAATTACAGCCAATTTAGGATGGAAATATGCATTTACCATTCCATATACACATCCAATGCTGACCATAAATGGCTTCATGAAGCAGGCAATGAACAAGAAAAATGAATTAATCGCCTTTGACTTAATGAGCAAAGAGATCTGGTTTAGCCTCGCAATTTCTACTGCCACCTATTTCATTGGCTATTATGTGATTCGAAACAGAAGCATTAAATAATTAACGCACAGAACGCGGAATCACTACCAAACTTTCATGGCCTTCCTTATCCACTGATTGAACTCCAAAATAATAATTGTCTTTTGAATAATTAAACACTGCCTTTGTACCAGTTACAAAGAATTTTTTCTCCCAAATGGGGCTAGAAGTTTCTCTCATTACTACATAATAACCGAGAGGTTCTTCACCTATTGGCCTCTCCCATTTCAACTCAGTTTTGTTGGTTAGTCCGCTTGTTACAACGCCAACCTTTAGTGGCTCTCTAGGAGCGAGTGCTAAATTAGCTAATGATGCCAAATTCATCTGGGTTACCTTACGGGTATAGTCGTAATCTACAAAATCAGGCAAATCACCATAGTCGGTTCCATTTTCTTTTCGAACAGTTTGATGCTGACGATCAAAATTCTCATTCATTTCAGTTACACGGATACCTGCATAACCTAACTGGGAGAATGGTGTATGATCACCTCCTCGTAAATATCTATCTCGGCGATATATAAGTTTAACATCCAGTTGATCAACATATCGCTCACCAACTTCCTTCAGATATCTCGCAAATTGACGAGCAGAACCATCATTTTCAGATCCCGTACTTGCTCTTCGCGTAGCTTCTTCGGGTGTTTCAATAACAGAGACGCCCTCACTAAAAATTCGTACGCTCCTATTATCTTTTATACCTGTTTCTACTCCAAAAGTATTACCAACAATATCATTAGTAATCATACCTGCAAGATTCCACCCTTCTGCTTTGGCACGTTTTGCTAAATTAGCAGCCCCATATAAACCTTGTTCTTCGGCAACCATTGCCACAAAAATTAAAGTACAGTTAAACTTATTTTTACTCATTACTCTAGCCAATTCCATAGCAGCAGCCGTACCAGAAGCATCGTCATTTGCTCCTGGAGCAAAAATTTTGGCATCATTCACATCTGAAGCTCTTGAATCATAATGACCCGAAACAATAAATACGCGATCATCTAATGGATCGGTACCTGGAAGAATAGCCAATACATTTTTCATGACCGTTGGTGTAACTATCCTTCTACCATCTGCAGCCTGAGTAAATGTGTCGAACTCGACTTTTAGTCTGCCGCCAGATGCCATAGAATAACGTTCAAGCTCCGCTTTAATCCAATTACGAGCTGCACCAATACCTGTGGTTTTACTCAAAGTATCGCTCATGCTATGGCGTGTTTCAAAGCTCACTAGTTTTCTAATTATTGCCTCAATATTTTGGGAAGAAACCTCTTCAACCATCGTTTTGATTTGCTGATCTTGCTTAACAATGGAAGTTTGTGCCAAAGCAACAAATCCTGAAGCAATTAAAATGAGAGAAAATAAGTATTTCATAAAGTGATTGATATAATTTAGTGTAAATATAAAAAGATGGAATTAAAAATTTTAATCAAGAGTAAATTCCTGATGTCTTTCAGGTATGTCAACATTTGCGAAACCTTTTTCGACGATTTTGAGTTTGAAAGCTTTTTGAACTTCTTCTTCACCATGGACTAAAAAGAGTTTTTTGACCTTTTGCGGATCTTGGCAGGAAATAAATTTCAGTAAATCTTCATAGTCACCATGTGCACTCATAGAACGAATAGATCTAACCTCAGCTTTCACATTAAATTCTTCACCAAAAATTGATACAGAAGTGTATCCAGACATTAATCGGCCACCTAGCGAATTAGGTTCACAATAACCTACCATTAAAATGGTATTGTCCTCATTAGAAATATTATTTTTAATATGATGCTTTACCCTTCCAGCCTCTGCCATTCCAGAAGCAGAAATTATTACACATGGCTCATTATTGGTGTTCAAAGCTTTGGATGAAGCAGTATCCTGAATAAAAATCAATTTTTTAAAGTTGAAGGGATCGTCATCGTGAAGCATCACGTCCTGCACATGTTTATTAAAATTTTCGGGATGACTCTTTACAATGTTTGTTGCTTTTATAGAAAGCGGACTATCTACATAATAATTAACATCCGGAAGAATTCCTCTTTCTTCAAGATGGTTTAATGAGTAGAGTAATTCTTGAGTACGTCCTACACTAAATGCTGGAATGATGAGCTTCCCCCGACGTAAGATGCATGTTTGATAGATTATTTCCCTTAGTAAGTCTTCAGTTGGCTCAACATCCTCATGCAAACTATCTCCATAAGTAGATTCAAGAATAATATAATCTGATTGCTTGAAGGTTTGAGGCGATTTCAAAATCAAATCACCATAGCGACCTACATCACCACTAAATGTTATGCGACTTGTTTTTCCATTTTCATGGATAGTTAAATGTACTGCCGCACTACCAATAATATGGCCAACGTCTGTAAGTTCAAGCTTTATATCCTCATTTATCTGTATTTCTTCATTGTACTTAATAATTCTAAATTGACGTAGGCAGGCCACTGCATCATCTTCATTATACAATGGTTTGAGTAAAGAAAGTCCCTTTCGAACTCTGTGCTTATTACTATATTCTGAATCTTGTTCCTGAATTTTTGCTGAGTCCAAAAGTAAAATACGAACTAAATCCATGGTAGCAGCAGTACAATAAATTTCACCTTTAAAACCCTGCGCTACTAGTCGGGGAATTAAGCCGCTATGGTCAATATGCGCATGACTCAATACTAAGTAATTAACATCAATAGGGTTAAAGCCAAAATGTTCATTAAGTGCGTCCGTTTCCTCGCCCATACCCTGAAACATGCCACAATCTAATAAGATTTTTGTGCCATTTTCTAGTCGAATTAAATGTTTACTCCCTGTAACGTTCTTAGCTGCACCATGAAAACTTATACGCATATTAATTCCCCCTATGTGGGCCTCCTATCAAAATTAACTGAATTAAATTACAAATACCCTAGATTATCAAAAGATAAAATATAAAAAAACCCGGACGATGTAAATGCGTCCAGGTTGTTTCAAAGAGTTAAAAAAACAAAGATTTATTCTTCTGATTTAAGTAATTTTACAGAAAAATAATCACGATTCATTCTTGCGATATTGGTAATCGAAATTTCCTTCGGGCATTCCGCTTCACATGCGCCTGTATTGGTACAACTTCCAAAGCCTTCTTCATCCATTTGCGCAACCATAGCCTGCACACGACGGAAACGCTCTGGCTGACCTTGTGGCAATAAGGCTAATTGAGAAACTTTTGCAGATACAAAAAGCATAGCGGAAGCATTTTTACAAGCTGCAACACATGCACCGCATCCAATACAAGTAGCAGAATTAAATGCTTCGTCTGCAATAACTTTAGGGATTGGAGTTACATTAGCATCAGGGGCACCACCTGTATTCACTGAAATAAAACCTCCAGCTCTTTGAATACGATCAAACGATGACCGATCTGTTGCTAAATCTTTAATTACAGGAAATCCTTCTGCGCGCCAAGGCTCGATAACGATGGTATCCTTATCATTAAAGCTACGCATATGTAACTGGCAGGTAGTAATGCCTTGCTTAGGACCATGTGGCCTTCCATTGATGTGCAAAGAACAGGAACCACAAATACCTTCACGGCAGTCATGATCGAAGTGAATTGGATCATCACCCTTTTTAATTAGCCCTTCGTTTACAACATCAAGCATTTCCAGAAATGACATATCCGGAGAAACATGGTCAGCCTGATATGAAACTAATTCACCTTTTGCTTTAGCATTTTTTTGACGCCAAA
>NZ_JBIILQ010000180.1:0-5784 GCF_044232565.1 Daejeonella sp.
CATCGATATTCAATTTTTTAGCACCCAACGTAAGGGAGATTTAATCTCTAGATTTATGACCGACGTGGTAACGATTCAAGACTCCATTATAAGATCGGTACAGGTTATTTTACGCGAGCCCATTGCCATTATTTTAAATTTTGCGGTTCTATTTTCCATTTCATCGGAATTAACATTTTTTGCATTAATTCTAATCCCAGTTTCTGGATTGCTTATTTCCATAATTGTTAAACGATTAAGAAGTCATGCAACAGCTGCTCAAGAGTCGGTAGGAGTATTAGTTTCAAGTATTGATGAAGGGTTGAATGGTGTTAAAATTATTAAATCCTTTAATGCCGAAAAATACATGCAGGAGAAGTTTAATGCAATTAACATGTGGACTAGTAAGATCCATAGAAGATTAGCAAGACGGGTTCTATTGGCCATCCCTGTTTCAGAAATATTGGGTGTAAGTACGGTTGCGGCACTACTTTTTTATGGGGGAACACTCATCCTCCAAGAGGGATCTGAGCTACGAGGGGCTGGATTTATTGGATACATCATCATATTTTCACAAATTATTAACCCCGCAAAAGCTATATCAGAGGCTTTTGGCAATATATCACAGGGCATCTCAGCAGGCGAAAGGGTATTCCAGTTGTTAGACACCCCAGAAAAAATATCTAATAAGCTAAATGCTATTTCAAAAAATACCTTTAATAATTGTATTGAGTTTAAAAATGTTTGTTTTGCCTATGGCGAGAAGGAAGTGTTAAACCAAATCAACATCAAAATCACAAAAGGCAGCACAGTTGCATTAGTTGGACCTTCAGGAGGCGGAAAAACTACCCTTATGGATCTATTACCTAGGTTTATGGATCCTTCATCAGGCGAGATAGCTCTTGATGGAATAAATATCAAAGATTTGAGAATGCATGATGTTAGAGCCTTGATGGGCATCGTAAATCAAGAACCTATACTTTTCAATGACAGCATCTTTAATAACATTGCTTTTGGAAGACCCTTTACCCATGATGAAGTAATTGAAGCCGCCAAAATAGCCAATGCCCATGAATTTATCATTGATACCTCCGAAGGCTATCAAACAAATATAGGAGATAGAGGAATGAAACTTTCAGGTGGACAAAAACAAAGAATTAGCATTGCGAGAGCTGTACTAGCAAACCCACCAATTCTACTACTGGATGAAGCTACATCAGCTTTAGATACTAAATCAGAAAAAATAGTTCAAAGTGCACTAAAAAAACTAATGGAAAATCGCACATCAATTGTAATTGCGCACCGTTTAAGCACCATCCAAGAAGCCGACCAAATAATTGTGTTAGAAAGTGGTAGAATAGAAGAAAAAGGAAGTCATAATGACCTAATAAAGGGAAATGGACTTTATAAAAAATTGATCTCTATGCAAAGTCTTAGCGAATAATAAATGGAAAATCCTTTAGTCTCAATAATTATTGTTACCTATAATGCCGGCAAAACACTTCAAAATTGTTTAGACAGTATTTTTATACAAACTTATCCATTCTTAGAAGTTATTATTATCGACGGTTTGAGCAATGATAACACCCTTGAAATAATCAAAAGAAATGAAAAAAAGATATCTCTTTGGATAAGTGAAAAAGATACTGGCGTGTATAACGCAATGAATAAGGCCCTTGAACATGCTAAGGGAGATAGAATAATCTTTTTAGGTGCCGACGATCTTTTATTGGCAGATTTTAGTACAATGATTTATCATTTAAAGGATGAAAATACCATTTACTATGGAAGAAGTAAGTTCAAGAAACGAATAGACGGAAAAAAGTTTAAACCCCTTAATTTAAGCAAGGGGAATATTATTCATCAAAGTATTTTTTATCCGAAAAAGGTTTTTTCAAAATATAACTATGAATTAAAGTACCCCATTTTAGCAGACTACTATTTGAACATAAAATGCTATAGTGATGGCGAATTTAATTTTGAATTCCTACCTTATTTGGTTTCTGTTTTTGCACCTGGGGGGTTATCGAGTACAACCAAGGATGAGCAATTTTTTGCAGATAAAGACCAAATAATTAAAGATAATTTCAGTAAACCAATTTATTATAGATATCTCCTAAGAAAGTTTAGAAGGAGAATAGGTCTTTAACCTTTTTTTAAAGAAATCTAATAATAAGCTATTCGTTAAAGTTAAATATGAAAATAAAGAGAGCGGTTAACAAAATATTAGCAAAAACTAATATAACAATTCAAGAAAAGACTAATAAACGAGAAGTTTTAAGCTTGATTGAAAAGTTACATCCTAAAAAAACTCTGAAATCTCTAATTAGAATGGGTCCTAATGGTGATGGTGGCTACCTTTTGCCTGATGATTTGGAAAATATTGAGGCGTGTTTCTCGCCAGGAGTAGATCAAATAAGTGGTTTCGAAGAAGATTGTTCTAGAGCTGGAATGAAACTATTTCTAGCTGATAAATCTGTAGATTTTCCTCCTATTAATTTACCAGCAGAGAAATTTAATTTTATAAAAAAGTTTATTGGATATACTCAAAATGAAGATTATATCACAATGGATGAATGGGTAAATCAAGCGAATTTAAAAGAAGATTCAGATTTACTTCTACAAATGGATATAGAAGGATTTGAGTACTTTACCTTCATTAACATGACTTTATCACTTCAAAAACGATTTAGAATAATTGTTATTGAGCTTCATAGCTTACATAAATTATGGGATGAGGAATTTTTTAAACTAGCTTCAGCAGCATTAGAAAAAATTTTACAAACTCATACATGCGTTCATATTCATCCTAATAATTGTTGTGGAGTTGACAAAAAACATGATGTAAAAACTGCAAGATTAGCAGAATTTACTTTTTTAAGAAATGATAGAGATATTTTAGATGAATATCAATCTATTTTCCCGCATCCATTAGACTTTGATTGCACCGAGAAAGAGCCCCTCGTCTTATCCGAAGACTGGTATCACCAAGCCAAATAATAGTATTTCTTATAAAACGTTTTACCTAAAATAAATTTTCAAAAAACATGCTAACAAAAAAAAGCGATCTTCCGATCGCTTTTTTTTGTTATGAATTTAAAATCTATAATTTTCTCTTCACTTCAACTTGCTCATATGATTCTACGATATCACCAACCTCAATATTATTGAAGTTTTGGATATTTAAACCACACTCATAACCTGTTGCAACTTCTTTTACATCGTCCTTAAAACGTTTTAATGAAGCTAGCTCACCAGTATAAACAACAACACCATCACGAATGATACGCACCTTGCTATTTCTAGTGATCTTTCCATCCAATACCATACAACCAGCGATTGTACCCACTTTTGTGATTTTGAATACTTCACGAATTTCAACGTTTGAAGTGATTTTCTCTTCAAATTCAGGGTCGAGCATGCCTTCCATAGCCGCTTTAACCTCATTGATAGCATCGTAGATAATAGAATAAAGACGAATATCAATTTGCTCTGCTTCAGCTAATTTACGTGCACTTGCCGAAGGTCGAACTTGGAAACCAATGATGATTGCATCAGAAGCTGAGGCAAGTAATACATCTGATTCAGAGATTTGACCAACCGATTTATGAATGATGTTTACCTGAATCTGCTCAGTTGAAAGTTTAAGTAATGAGTCGGATAATGCTTCAATAGAACCATCCACGTCACCCTTAACAATCACATTTAACTCCTTAAAGTTACCGATTGCCAAACGGCGACCAATCTCATCAAGTGTAATGTGTTTCTGGGTACGTAATCCTTGCTCACGTTGTAATTGTAATCTCTTATTGGCAACCTGACGTGCTTCAACCTCACTATCCATCACGTTGAATTTATCGCCCGATGTTGGTGCGCCCTGCATACCTAATACCTGTACCGGTGTTGACGGACCTGCATGATCAACCTTTAAGCCGCGTTCGTTATGTAAAGCTTTCACTTTTCCACTATAACCACCAGCGAGTATTGCATCACCAACTCTTAGCGTTCCTGCCTGGATTAATACTGTAGTAACGATACCGCGTCCTTTATCCAAGGCAGCTTCAATAACAGTACCTACGGCACGCTTTTTAGGATTAGCAGTGAGTTCTAGCATATCAGCCTCAAGACATACTTTTTCAAGTAATAAATCGATACCCATACCTGTTTTTCCAGAAATCTCCTGACTCTGATACTTTCCACCCCAATCTTCAACCAAAATATTCATGGCCGAAAGTTGTTCGCGTATTTTATCAGCATTAGCACCAGGCTTATCTACCTTACTAAAAGCAAATACGATTGGAACATTTGCCGCTTGGGCGTGATTAATCGCTTCACGCGTTTGAGGCATCACGCTATCGTCTGCCGCAATAACAATAATTGCAATATCAGTAACTTTTGCTCCCCTTGCACGCATCGCAGTAAAGGCTTCGTGACCCGGAGTATCTAAGAATGTTATTTTTCGTTCATTTTCAAGAGTAACTTCATAAGCACCAATGTGTTGTGTAATTCCTCCTGCCTCACCAGCAATCACGTTAGTTTTACGCACAAAGTCAAGAAGGGAAGTCTTACCATGATCCACGTGACCCATTACGGTCACAATTGGTGCTCTCGGCACTAAGTCTTCTGGCTTATCTTCTTCTTCAAACAAGCCACTTTCTTCGTCTTCAGGTTTTACAAATTCAACCCCAAAGCCAAACTCATCAGCTACAATAGTCAGGGTTTCAGCATCCAATCGTTGGTTGATGGATACGAACATACCTAAACTCATACAGGTTGAAATAACCTGAGTTACAGCTACATCAAGCATGATCGCCAATTCATTGGCAGTAACAAACTCCGTAACTTTGATTGTTTTTGCCTGTGATTCGAGTTCCAATGCAGCATCTTCTGCTGTTTGAGCCACATCATCACGCTTCTGACGACGCAATTTAGCACGTTGTGCAAACTTTCCAGATTTTCCAGCTCCACTTAAACGAGCAAGTGTTGCTTTAATCTGATCTTGAATTTCTTTATCTGTAGGTTCTGCTTTTGGTGCGTCTGGAGTACGCGCCTTATTCCTGAAATCAGGACGTGCAGTTCCACCAGGTGCTGGCCTGCCGCCACCTCTAAAATCAGGTCGGTTTCCTTGATATCCTGCACCAGGTGCGGGACGAGGAGCAGATCCTGGCTGACCTTGAGTAGCTTGACCCGGCTGTCCGGGAGCATTATCTTTACGCTTACGCTTACGCTTATTGTCGGCACCTGCAGCAGACGACGAAGCTACCGGCTGACCACGACGTGGTGCTGAAACTGGCAATTCAATCCGCCCAATTACATTGGGACCGCTTAAGCGTTCCGCTTTAGCACGTATTACTGTCGCATTTGGATTACCCTCCTGCGTATTAGGTTTATTTTCTATTTTGATTTGAACTGGTGGCACAAGTGCAGCAGGCTCAACTGGAGTAGCAACAAGTGGGACAACCTTTTCGGCAACTTTTGGAGCTTCAACAGGCTCTGCTTTCGGACTAACTGTTTCAACTGTAGCAGCCGGGGCAATGTCAGCTTCTTTAGGCTTCTCAACAACAGGTTCTGCCTTTACTGGCGGCACTATAGCGATAGGCTCTGGTACTGGAACTGGCACTACTGCAGGTTTTACTGGCTCAGGACTTTTCTTGTCTGGGCGAGTTTTTGAGTTAAGTTGATTTAAATCAATCTTACCAATAACTTTTACACCAGGCAAAGCTCCCTCTTCCGGTTTTGGCACACTTGGAGCCACTTCCTTAGGCTTTTCAACTACTGGAGGAGTAAAAGGATTTACATTTTTGA
>NZ_JBIILQ010000026.1:0-19127 GCF_044232565.1 Daejeonella sp.
GGTGGGGATACACATTCATTCTAATTATTGGCGTTTTTATCAGCATATTTTTCAATATTAAATTTCTGTATCGGACCATTATATTGGTTCTGTTTTTCCTAACATTTGTCTCTAAAATATTCATATTGCCTTTTTTGGTGTTCGATGATCTTAGAAGAGGCTTAATTTGGGTCAGAAGAAAGTATTTTGTAAAATCCAAGACAGCACAAATTGGGGAGGCCCATAAAGAAAACGCTATACCTAGATCTGAGTTTTTAATTAAGGCTGGGACCTTAGTTGCCGCATTACCCTTGGGATCTTTAAGCTTTGGAATTGCATCAAGTGCACACGACTACCAAATAAAAAAGCAAATTTTATTTTTACCAAATCTCCCCAAAGCCTTTGAAGGAATCACAATCGGTCAAATATCAGACATCCATTCCGGTAGTTTTTATGACCCTAAAGCTGTATTGGGTGGAGTGGAAATATTGTTAAAAGCGAAGCCTGATCTTGTGTTTTTTACTGGCGACCTTGTTAATAATTTGGCTTCAGAAATGCGGGATTATCAAGATATTTTTACCAAGGTAAAAGCTCCACTAGGGGTGTACTCTGTGCTAGGTAATCATGACTATGGCGATTATCAATTCGGATTTGGCCCTTCGGCAGCAAAAGCTAAAAACTTAGCAGATGTAAAGTTAACTCATAAAAATATGGGTTGGGACTTACTTCTTAATGAGAATAGAACCATTAAAATTGAGGGTGAAGAGATTGCAATTGTGGGTATAGAAAACTGGGGGGTTGGTCGTTTTGCAAAATATGGAAAAATGGATACAGCTCTAACAAATACCGATAATATTCCTGTTAAACTCTTACTATCGCATGACCCGTCGCATTGGAGAGCTCAAGTATTACCCAATTATCCTCAAATTGATGCCATGTTTAGTGGGCATACCCACGGAATGCAATTTGGCATTGTTACAGAACAATTCCAATGGAGTCCGGCGCAATATGTTTACAAAGAATGGTCGGGCCGATACCAAGAAGGCTCGCAGCAATTATATGTGAATGTAGGATATGGCTTTCTTGGCTATCCTGGCAGAGTAGGAATGTTACCTGAAATAACGATATTTGAATTGAAACGGGGAATATCATAAATATCCTCAGTTCAATTAATGAACAAATATCTTAGTCAAACGCTAAACTTTCTGTTATTTAGCAATATTTTTATCGCTTTATGCGCTGTTTGCCAGGGTATAATAAGCTATTGGATTCTCGGAATAAACCCTGATAATTATGTTTTAGGCATTCTATTTTTTTCAACCCTCACCATCTATAATTTCAGTATTCTTCTTTCAAAGCCTGAAAAGACTGAAAACTCACAGTTTTTAAGAGTGAGGTGGATATTTTCGCATTATAGGCTGATGATAGGCCTTTTCATTATTTCAGTTTTAAGTTTAATCCCATTTGTATTCCTTCTAAGTAAATCTTCCTTAATTCTTATGTTAAGCCTTGGAGTTATTTCCATAGCCTATAGCCTTCCAATATTTGGCATTCCTGGTAAAAAATTCGGGCTTAGAAACATTTACGGATTTAAGCTTTTCATCATTGGCGCAGTCTGGGCTGGAAGTACTGTACTACTTCCAATACTTGAAATTGAGGGTAATGGAATATTAAACATCTCAAACAAGGAATCAATTTTATTATTTTTTACTCGCTTCCTATTTATTGTTGCAATCGCTATTCCGTTTGACATTCGGGACCTTTTTCAGGATCAGAACAGTGCGTTAAGAACAATCCCAGTTATATTTGGAGAAAAAAAAGCATTATTCCTTTGTCAGTTATTCTTAGCGGCTTCAGTAATCTTGCTGTTCGCATATACAGAAAAACTTGATGCAAATTTCTGGGCAATAGCCCTTAGTATTTTTGTAACGGGATGGCTTATATTAAAGTCGAGATGGAACAAAAACGAATATTACTACTTTCTTTTACTAGATGGGACCATGGTTCTGCAACTAGTAATTCTTCAATTGTTTAAACTGATTAGCTGATGAAAAATATTCAAATTACTTCCATAAACATTCTTGGCAAGGCCGAATTACTCGTTTCTGATCATCAAAAAGCAATGAGCGCATTCAGGAAGGTGGGGATAGAATCTGAAGGAATTAATTTAACCCATACAGGCTTTGCTGGAGATATGGTCAAAAACACAAAATATCATGGAGGAAATGACAAAGCAATTTGTTGTTATAATTCAGATCATTTTGAAAAATGGAGCAATACACTTGGTTTCGACCTTGAACAAGGTGCATTTGGTGAAAACTTGACTTTGTCAGGCGAAAATGCACATGAAAGTTGCGTATACATTGGTAATCGTTATCAATTAGGCGAAGCCATAGTGGAAGTATCCGAACCACGTGGGCCTTGTTATATGATTGGAATACGATATAATTATAAAAAATTTCCCATTCTACTTCAAAAAAGTGGCCTAACAGGCTTTTACTTGAGAACTATAAAAGCTGGATTTGTAAAAAAAACTGATAAGCTAGTACAGATAAGCTCCCATCCCGAACAGATATCGGTAATGGACGTGAATGAGATACGTTACCATAATCCAGGTAATAAAGAGTGGCTCGAACGTTTAATAAAGCTATCTCCACTAACCGAAGAATGGAGAATTAGGTTTGAAAAAATGCGAATGAAAGCAGGCTAGTAGGTTTTTTCAAAAAAATTAGTACGCCTCTATTCTTTAGTCAATAACAAATTTATAACCTACTCCCCTCACCGTTTGCATATAATGTGGTCTATCTGGATTGTTCTCAATTTTCTTACGTAATCGTACAATATGCATGTCGAGGGTACGGGTATTCACATCCGAATTGTATCCCCACACAACCATCATCAGTTCATCACGATTAATTACTGTATTGACATTCTTCAAAAAGTAAAGAAGAATTCTATTTTCCAAAATAGTAAGTTCAATCTTTTTACCTTCACGCATTAATGAATGGGTGTTAGGATGATGCTCCATATTGCCAAACTTGTAGATTTCGGATTTATCACTATTGATAACAAATTTGACTTTATTTTCGATAAGTGCTACCAATACATCCATATTAAAAGGTTTGGTAACATAATCTGAAACCCCAAAGCTATAGGCATCAATTTTATCAATGTCCTGCGACTTAGCCGTCATCATGATAATCAAATTATCAAATCCGAGTTTTCTCACATTTTGACAAACTTCAGAACCCTGTCTAGAAGGCAACATCCAATCGAGCAATACAATATCTGGCTGCTCGGCCATGATTAAGCTTTCAGCAACTTGTCCATCAAACGCCTCTACAACTTTATAGCCTTCAGCCTGCAAACGATGTACAACCAAGAATCGTAAATTCTCATCGTCTTCAATAACGGCAATCTTAATTTCTTTTTGCATAATTATAATTCGTAAGGCAACTCTATTGTAAATTCAGAACCCTTTCCAACTGCACTTTTTACT
Source organism: Daejeonella sp. (assembly GCF_044232565.1). Taxonomy (GTDB): domain Bacteria; phylum Bacteroidota; class Bacteroidia; order Sphingobacteriales; family Sphingobacteriaceae; genus Daejeonella. The sequence continues at coordinate 3,479 of NZ_JBIILQ010000026.1, forward strand.
GATATTGTTCCATGCATAAATTTAACCAGTTCTTTACAGAATGCCAAACCTAAGCCAACACTCCCCTGCTGATTATACTCATTTTGAACCCTAAAAAATTTTTCAAATATATTATTTAGGTCCTTTGTAGGAATACCAATGCCTTGATCGGAGAATTTGAACGTTACTTGTTTCTTAATTTTAGTTATTAGAATCTTTAAAACTTTATTATCGGGCCTAGAATATTTATAGGCATTATCAATCAAATTCTGAAATATGCTAACGAGTAAAACCGGATCTGATCTAAAATATTCAACACCTTTTATCGCATAAGAAATATCAAAATTAGGATACTTCACTTGATAACTATCAATTAAATTCTGACAAAAAACTTCTAGGTTAATGTTTTCAGGCTTAATTTTTATGGCCTTATTCTCAATTTGAGTAAATGAAAGTAATTTATTCATCAGGTCATTAAGCTTATCTGCTTCTTCATCAAGTATTTTGCCATAATGAAGGCGCTCTCGATCACTTAGCTCAGAAGCACTCCTGATATTATTACCTGCTATTTTGATAACACTTACTGGCGTTTTAAACTCATGACTAAGATTATTGATAAAATCGTACTGTAGTTTGAAAAGCTTACTGTTGATGTTCAGATTCCTAAAAATTAGATAAGCAATAAGAACAAGTACAAAATAAGAGATAATTAAGCCCCCCGAAATAGGTAAAAAGCGAGCATTTATCTCTTTACGAAGGAAGCTCTTTGTTGAGCTAAAATACAGTTTATAATCAGAAAATGGGCCTGATAATGGGAGATCATTACTTAAAATCTCGGACGTGTTTTCGAGCGATTCATAAACCAAAGGTTTTATGTTTATGAATTCGTAGAGCTGTGGTTTAGTATTTTTAATAGTTAATTTGAGAGGATCGAGGTAAAAGGAGAACATATCCAACTCATAAATTGGAGAAATACCCTGATTTCTTGACATTAAATCTTTATAAATTCTAATCTCTTCCCTTCTGGGGATATTCATGTAGGTAATCCTTTTTGAAATGACACTATAGAAAATATTGAAGCGATCAGAATCACTAAGCGCGCGACTTGTATCCGCCAACTCAATAAATCCGCTAAATTTTATGGCCATTTTATTAAACTCATCACCAGCCTTTAATGAAAACACGTTATTGACCAAGTTTTCTTTAAACAAAACGACTGAATCTTGAGGAAGATTTCTAGCGAACTGATAAACCGCCTTGGGCCCTAAAGAAAAGTTGTTGACTCGTATCCCATCAGGAATACGATGATTACTAATACTTGCATCATAAAAAACAACACGATCCACAAAATTAAACTTTCGAAAAATGGTATCTATGTACTTTGCTGCTTGAGTAGAGTCAAGATAGCCTTGATAAAATGAAATTTCAGGGATTTTATTCTGAAAGAAATCATTGTATGGCTTAACTGTTTCTTCTAAAACCTCAATTTTTTGAGAGGTAAATTCATTTTCTACATACTTAGTGGTAAAATCATAAGCAACATATAAGGAACCCCCTAAAGCTGCCGTAATTAAGATGAGAAAAATAATAACCAGGGAAAAGTTTTTACGGTACGTTTGCTGATAATGCTTCATCCGCTATTTACGGCTAAGGTTTTTATCAAGAAACACCTCAAGTTCTCTGTAAAACTCAAGTCTATTTTCAAGATTTCTGAAGTAATGGCCCTCGTCTTCTTTGAGGATATAAGTTACTGGTACATTTTTCTTTTTTAACTCCTTAACAAACTGGTTTGTTTCATTCATATTTACTCTCGGGTCTCTGGCACCTTGAGCAATCAAAACAGGCACTTTAATTTTATTTGTATGAAAAACTGGAGATACCGCTCTAAAATATTCTGAATCCAGTTCAGGATTACCTACTGTTTCATAAAACATTTGCTGGTAGGGCCTGAAATAAGGTGGAATGTCTTTAAGATAGGCGAATAAATTGGTAAACCCTGAGTAAGAAGCTCCGCATTGATACAAATCAGGATTTGAAAATAGTCCGTGTAAGGCAGAGAAACCACCGAAACTAAAACCATAAATTGCAATTCGCTTAGGGTCAGCAATTTTTTCGGAAATCAACCAACGAACGCCATCCGTAATATCATCTTGCATTTTTCCACCCCATTCTTTGAAACCGGCAGTCCAAAATTTCTTGCCATAGCCCTTAGTTCCTCTAAAATTTACTTGAAATACAGCATAACCTCTGTTTGCTAGAAATTGTACTTCAGAATTATAGCCCCAACTATTTCTGAAGTCAGAACTTGAATGAGGCATAACAACTACAGGCAAATTTTCTATGTTTTTACCCTTTGGGAGAGTCAAGTAGCCATTAACAGTAAGAGAATCTCGAGTTTTAAAACTAACTGGTTTCATCTCAGCCATATCTTCTACAAGCAGAGCAGGATTGACATCACTTAACTTCACCAATTTATTGCCAATGGGTGTGTATTGGTAATATGAACCAGGATCACGGTCAGTATAAGTACGGACAATAAACTTACTCTCTGCCGAATCAGAGCTACTCAATCGAATTTCTGTATTTGGCAACAATGATTCAAGTTTATTGAAAATGTTTTTAAATGAATCGTCAAGGTAATGACGTTCTTTTTGCCACGTTTCATAGCCCGCATAAACCAGTTTCTTTTTGTTCAAAGAAAAAAATGCATCCGAAACGTCTACATCAGCATTACTATAAATTGTACGATGCTCTTGTCCTGTTTTACAGTCTAATTCAACGAGCGCCATCTTATCACGATTCTGATTAGACAAAGCATAAATGCAAGAATTATCCGGGCTAAATGCTAAGGGCAAGATAGTAGTCTTAAAATTATTTGTTAGAACAGCATTGAAATTCTGGCCTTCTTGCTTACGATATAATAATGTTTCATTAACCCCATCGCTAGCAATTGCCATCCGTAATTTACCTGCTGGATCAGAGTACCACTTCGTAATATTCCCTGGATTTTTTAAAAGCAAGGCTAATTCACCAGTTTGAATATTTAACCGATAAGCATCAAATACAGTTGAATCTCTCTTGTTTAGCGCAACCAATACGTGATCATCATAAACTCTGGAATTTGTAATTAACCTAATTTTTGAGTCATTAGATGATAATAAATCACGGTTATTCGATCCATCAATTTTTATTGCAACTAAGGAGGCATCCTTGTTGGCTGGGCCAGTTTTTAGATAAAGAATTTCGTTATTACTAGCCCAAAAATAGTTTGCAATGCTTCGGTTAGTATCACATGTCAACTGGATGGTGTTTTTACCATCCCAAGTTTCAACATAAATATGAATACGGTTATTATCAGGCTTTAAATAAGAAATAAACTTTCCATCGGGGGAAATTAAAAAAGATGTTTTCAACGGTGCAGCAAAAAACTTTTCCAAAGGAATTCGCTCAACCGAATCTTTGTAAGAACAGGAGGCTAATGTCAGTAATAATAAAAAGAATAAGTGTTTTCTCAATAACTGCATTATTCAATGATTAGTACACAAATTTCGTTCAAAAAAGTTCAATAGCCTATTCAAAATCAAAAATATAGATAAATGTTACATGCAAAAATTGAATCAAGATATTTAAAAAATTAGGAAACCTAATTAAATCCGCTTCAATCATTTACTATACCATTTTAATATTTACAATATGAATCAAAGGAAAGGTTAGTTAAACACTAATTTCTGAATTTAAGCAAAATTAATGGCATTAAACTTAACTTTAGGCATTCAGAAAAATGAATGTCAAAAAAATAATGAAAAACGTCATTCTTATACTTTTTCTTCTCGGCACATTCACGGAGCTCAAGGCACAAATTAGTTCTGAAGACGCCCTAGCATTGCAGTATTTTCAATCGGGAGATTTTGAAAAAGCTGTGCCATTATTTGAAAAACTGTTCCAAAAATCTAAAGATTTAAGTTATTACGACCCTTATTTCAATGCTCTTCTTAAAACAAAACAATTTAATCAAGCCGACAAACTTGTAAAAAGCCTTTTAAAAGACAATCCCTCCAATTTTATCTTTTCAGTTGATATTGGACGAATTTTTTTAGAGAAGAATGAGCAAGAAAAAGCAGCAGATTGGTTCAATAATTTAATCAGAACCATGCCGCCCGAGGAATTTGCTATAAAAGATCTTGCAATTACATTATACAGGGCTGAAGCTTACGATTATTCGATAAAAGCACTACTTACAGGTAGAAAATTAATAAACCAAAAGAATGCCTTCACCTTCGAGCTCTTAAGTTTATATCGATTTAAAAAGGATAAGCAAATGCTCATTCAGGAATATATTAACTTATTAAATATAAATCCAGAGGCCCTTACGCAAGCACAAAGGACACTAGGAGGGATTTTTGAGGGCAAAGAGGACTATGCCGTCCTAAAATCGGAAATTTTACGTTTTCTTCAAAAGGATTCCCAAAGCATCGCACTAACTGAACTTTTAACTTGGCAATACATACAGCAAAAGGAATTCGACATGGCCTTGAAGCAAACTCTTGCTCTGGACCGCCGTTTAAAAGAAAGTGGTTTAAGAGTATTTGAACTTTCAAAAATAATGACCTCAAATAATGCTTATGAGCAGGCTTTTGAATCCTTGAATTACTTAATTTCGAAAGGGAGCTCAAATCAATTTTATATCCCTGCAAAGATTGAACTCCTTACTATAAAAAGCAGGCAGCTAAACTCAAAAAAGGCGAGTAAGGAGGAGTTGATTAATCTTGAGAATGATTACAATGTTCTCTTAAGTGAATTTGGTCGTAAACGGGAAACTGTATTGGCAATACGACAACTTGCCTACTTACAGGCCTATTATCTTGAAAAACCAAAACTCGCTGCCCAACAAATGGAGGCATTATTAGACCTAGCAGACCTTCAAAAACAACTAATCGGGGAAATAAAGTTAGAACTTGGTGATATATACATCTTGAGTGGAGAAGTGTGGGAGGCAACTCTTTTATTCGGACAAGTTGAAAAAGACTTTGCAAACGAACCAATGGGACAAGAGGCAAAATTTAAAAATGGAAAATTAGCATATTTTCAAGGCGACTTCTTATGGTCGAAAGCACAACTTGACATCTTAAAAAGCTCCACTTCTCAATTAATTGCAAACGATGCACTAAACCTTAGTTTACTAATTTCAAGCAACCTTAATACTAAGAATGATAGTTTAGCGCTACAAAAATATGCAAAAGCAGACTTTCTGTTTTTTAAAAACCAAACAGAACAAGCACTTAACATTTTGGATAGCATAAATATTCTTTACCCAGAAAACTCTTTAAGAGATGATATTGCGATGTTAAAATCTAAAATATTTATAAATAATAATTCAGTAGATGAAGCAATTAAACAGCTTCAAGAGATCATAAATGTACATGTATCAGAACTTTGGGTAGATGATGCCTTATTTTTATTAGCTGAAATTTATGAAGTTAAAACCAAGCAAACAGACAAAGCAATGGAGCTCTATCAGAAAATATTTAGTGATTTTCCGGGCAGTTTACTTGTACTTGAAGCAAGGCAACGCTTTCGTAAACTCAGAGGAGATCATTTGAATGAAGTTCTAAATCCTAATTTTTAAATCCCTATTCCTATATTCGCAACATGATTTTATATAATGTAACCATAATTTTGGAAAATGAAATCCAGATTGAATGGTTAAATTGGATGCAAAGAGAGCAAATTCCAGCAATTATGGGAACTGACTGCTTTATCTCAAGCCGATTGTTAAAAGTAGTCGACTCACCCAATGAAGGTGTAACCTACTGCGTCCAATTCATTTCGGATTCAATTCAAAAATTGAATGAGTTTAAGGAAAAACACGAAGGACTTTTAAATGCAAATACACCAATAGAATTTAATAATAAAGTTGTAATCTTTCCAACAGTAATGGAATTTATTGATAACCAATGAACTTTGTAGAAACAGAAATTAAGGATCTTTATATAATTGAACCCAAGATTTGGAAAGATGGTCGGGGTTATTTTTTTGAAAGCTATAATAAACAATCATTCGATGATGCAGGCATTCATGTTAATTTCGTTCAAGACAATCAGTCGCTTTCACAAAAAGGAACATTAAGAGGTTTACATGCACAAGCTAATCCATTTGCGCAGGGCAAGCTCGTTCGGGTAATACAAGGTAGAGTTTTGGATATTGCTGTTGATATCCGTAAAGGATCAGAAACATATGGCCAATATGAATCGGTAGAATTAAGTGGTGAAAATAATCGAATGCTTTGGATACCTCCAGGTTTTTTACACGGCTTTTTGACGCTAGAAAATGATACTATTTTCGCTTACAAAGTTTCAGGACTTTATAATAAATCTTCTGAGTTTGGTGTTATTTGGAACGACCCTGAACTAAGCATAGACTGGGGAATAGCGTCAGATCAAATAATACTATCTGATAAGGATCAAACGCTCCCTTTATTTAAGGATCTAGATTCCTCATTTTAAAAAGATCGGTTTAAACCCCTCTTTTTAGTTTTAAATACTCTACTTGATCAAGTTATAAAGCTCATCCAGTTTAGGAGAAAGCACAATCTCAATGCGTCTATTGCGGCTTCTAATCTCCGCACTTGTGCCAGCTTCTATTGGTTGGTATTCCCCTTTTCCTGTTGCAGTAATTCTATCATTCTCAATTTTTTCAATTTCCGTTAAAAATCGAACTACAGAGGTTGCTCGCAAAACACTCAAATCCCAATTATCCTTTATTTGACCCAAATTCACTACACGCTGATTATCCGTATGACCCTCCACAGAAATATTGATTTCTGGTTGAGTTTTTAATACTTTAGCGAGCTCTTTCAAAGCTAATTCTCCTTTTTCATCAATAATTATACTGCCACTGCCAAACAATAATTTATCTGTTAATGAAACGTAAACTTTACCATTCCTTATGTCCACACTAAGGCCATTCTGCTGAAAACCCAACAAAGCTTTCTGCAATTTATTTTTCAAAGCATTCGTTGCCTCATCTCTTTTACGAAGAATATCTTCAACTTCCCTTAATCGCTCTTCACGTTTTTGTAAATCATCTGCCAACTTTTGGATTTCGGAACTGGTATTTGATCGTAGCGCTAAATAACTATCATCAAGAGTTTTAAGCTTTTCTTCCAGCTCAGAAATCTTATCTTGAAGTAATGCACTATCAGACCGTAAACTAACAATCTCTCCTTCCAAGGCAATCGATTTATTTCTTGATGCTTCCCAGCCTAGCGACAAAGAATCTTTCTGTACAAGTAATGTATTGTACTTTTTAGTTGACATTACCACACAGGAAGAGGAAAAACTTATTGAAAACAATACCAAAATAGCTAAAAATATATTTCTCATAAAATTCGTTTAAGAAAGCGCATTACGTAAAAATGCAATAAAAGGATATAATTTGGAAAAGCCATCAATAACTTCTTCCAAAGCACTTGAACTTGACAGCTCCTTTTGAGTTAATGCATGAGTAAAAGTAAAACTTTTCAATTTTAAAAATTCAATTTCAGGATGATCAAGATCGTAACCTTTTGGACAAGTTTTAAGCTTATATTCCGAGTCTAAACTACCAAAAAACTTTACGAATGAAGGATTTTCCGTGATTTTATGAAAATCACTCCCATTATAATCAATCTCCTGCCTAATAGCCTTCAATAATTCAGCTTCAGGCATCCAACATCCTCCACCAATAAACGAATCTTCGGGATGAATATGCAAATAATAACCTGGCCCAATGAATTTTTTTCCATTTGGAGAAAAACCAATCCCAAAATTGTTTTTATAAGGTGTTTTATCCTTGCTAAATCGAACATCACGATAAATTCGATTTACACAATCCTTGGGTGCTAAAACAGAAGGAATGGCAGGATCAAAATTGGAAATTCCAGATAATACATCCTCAGCAAATTCAAGAACATTTAAACGCGCGTCTTCATACCTATTCTTATTTACTAAAAACCAATCGCGGTTATTATTAGAAGCTAAATCGCCTAAAAATTTAAATGTGTTCGAGTTTATCATTCGTGTCGTATTCTGGCTTATACTTAACCTTAGGTGTCAAAAAATGAAGCAAAAGAACCTTAGAGTACCGATAATTTATTGGGGTAAGAGCTAAAACAGACAATAGGATGGAGAAAATGTATAACCAAGGAGATTTATCATTTCCTGTTATTAAATAAGTTAATAGGCCAACATTTAACATTTCAGCAACTACAAAAGCATAACTTACGTACATGGCACCGTAAAAAAAGCCAGGCTCAATTTCAAATCGCATCTGGCAATGAGAACAAGTTTCATTGGTACGCTGCAAATTAAAACCATACAAAGAACCCGAAAAAATTTTACCCCTTCTACAACGTGGACATTTTGAGTTTAAAACTGCTAAAAATTGTGATGTTTTTGACATTGAAACTGAGCGTATGGGAAAATGATAAATAAAATAGAAAAACAGAATCTAATTGAGGTTAATCTTATTTTCTTTCATATTTAAACTAATATTTTTACGACGGTATTTCTTATACCATAGAAAACCTACACCAGCAATAGCAATATAAGGTGCCGCCAATAGATAAAGAATACCTCTATTTAGCCCTTTACCTTCAGTATTTCCGTTTTGCACTGAGTTTTCTGCATTTAGGGTGCACATAGAACATTGTGCGGACACCTCTGCAACGTTAAAAGTAGAGCCTAAAAAAATAAAACAAACCAGAAGCACTCTAAAAATTTTCATAATACAAAGATAAGGTATTTTGAAATGAAAATGCATTTTAACGATCCAATCTGAGGTTTAATAAGGTTTAAATCTCTGTCCGCGCGGAATATTAAAATGTATAATAAGGCGCAATCATCAGATAAACAATAACCCCCGTAACAGTCACATATAACCAAATTGGATAGGTCCAGCGTACAAGTTTTTTATGCGCCACAATCTCCATCTGAAGTCCCTTTTGGAAACTAAAAAGCACCAAAGGAAGTACTATAGCAGCCAAAATAATATGCGTTATTAAAATGAAATAATAAACTGTGCGAATAAATCCAACACCGCCATAAGTTGTTTTAATACCGGTGGCATGAAAAATAATATAAGAAACTAAAAATAATGAGGATAATATGAAGGTTATTATGTTCGTTTTTTTATGACTCTCAATATCTTTCTTTTTTATAAAATAGAGAGAAAGCAATAATAAAACACTGCATGCCGCATTAATTATTGCATTAAATTTAGGAAGTAAAAATACCCAAGACGGGATTGCTGTTTTATCAGGGAAAATATTGAGTATATTACTTTGTAGAATAATGACCACAATCAGTACAAAAACTGAAACTCCAGCAATTAGCTTTGAAATAAATTTATCGTTCATAGGAAATCAACCAAATAAAATTTAACGGTTTTTAATAGTTCTTAATTCTTCCGTAATCAAAAGTTTAATTTCATCAATTAGCACGTTTACCTGGTCTGGTCTGCGACTAGAATCATAATACCCTCTAATTCTTTTTTGAGGATCAAGAAGTATTATCATTGGAGTATGAATGATTTCATTCTTATTGATTGTATCTTGAATTGCGTCAACAAGGAAGTCGTTTTTCGCAATAGAGAAAATAAGATTTTTATCTCCAGTAACAAAATCCCACTTTTTATTTTCGGCAACAAAGGCTTTACTATATTCAGAAAGAACTGCAGGTGTATCATTCTCAGGATCTACACTAATAGAGATAAATCGCATGAGTCTATTATTGTTATAGATTTTTGCTACTCGAGCCATCTCCTTGTTCATATTCAAACAATAAACAGGACATCGAGTATAGAAGAAATTGACTACTGTAATTTGATTACTATCAGCGGGGAAACTGACCGTATCAGAATTTTGATTTAGAAATTTAAAGTCGCGAATAACATGATAAATAGTATCTGGAACCTGCTTGCGACGCTTAATCGTAAAAGTTTTAGCAACCTGTTTTTCGCCATATATTGGTAAGGGACGGTATCTATTAACACCTTTTTCCTTCAACAAATAATAAACAGCTCCTGGTACCGCTAAAAGTATTAGCAGTATCAAGATCTTTTTTAGGGGAAATGAGGGTAAACTCATTAATTCATTTGAACAAATTGATAGGATCCTTCAATTAACATTAAAACAATAAAGTAGATAATGAAAATCAAAGAAACAGTTATCCCAGTCTTTAAAGCAAATTTTTCAAATTTTAGGTGCATAAAATATGCAACAATATAGAATGCTTTTACTAGAGTTAGAACGATATAAAAAAAATTACCCATTCCGTGCCCCAAAATACCTTTAGGTATCAAGTAAAGAGCAATAAAAAATTCGATAGCTGTTATACCTAATAAGTAAAAGAAAACTTGCCAGATTTTTTTCTTGCTCATTCCCTCATGCTCTGAAGCATGCTCGTGATTTGTGTGTTCTGCTGACATTATATATCGGTTATCAGGATTTTAAACTAAATAGAAAAATGTAAATACGAAAACCCAAACAAGGTCTACGAAGTGCCAGTAAAGTCCCACTTTTTCAACCATCAGGTAACTTCCACTCTTTTGAAAAACATTGGCCAAAACCATAAAGAGGATTATAATATTTATTAGCACCCCAGTAAATACGTGAAAACCATGGAACCCTGTGATGGTAAAGAAAAGATTTGAAAACTGTAGCGCACCAATGGTATCTACACCAGTATAGGATTCGGGAAAAGCTCCCCACCAATATCCCTCATGAAGTAAGTGCGTCCATTCTAAAGCTTGGCAACCAAGAAACATAAAACCACCTATAATGGTAGCTACCATCCACCAAACAACCTCTTTCTTAGAATTGCGGTGTCCTGCTTCAACGGCAAGAACCATTGTTACGGAGCTCATAATCAAGATAAAGGTCATGATTCCAACAAAAACAAGTGGATATCCATGATCTGCAACACCCGGTATGGACTGAAACACAACATCAGGATCAGGCCAGCTCATTTTACTAAAGCGCTGTGCTCCGTAATAAATTAGAAATGCTGAAAATGTAAAGGCATCCGACAAAAGGAAAAACCACATCATTAGTTTTCCATATTCTACAGAAAATGGCGACTTACCGCCACTCCAGGCGTCAGTTTTTAGTTCATCTAGTTTTGATACAGTAGTACTCATTTAAACTATGGTATATTGATTTATTATTGATTCAAAAGTAAGAAAACATATAGATAAATCCATAGGATATCTATAAAATGCCAAAAAATGGATGTCACTTCCATGCGAAAGATATTACGTACCTGTGGAATATTACGAATTTTGCCTAAAAGAGCATATAGTAGCATAAATATTCCTGCAATAATGTGAAGTAAGTGAGCCCCAGAAAATACATAAATAAAGGACTGAGAAGCATTATAATTTACAAAATAGGCACCAGAATCATATAATGACTTCCAGGCAGAGTACTGACTAAAGAAAAATGCAAAAGCAAACAAAATGGTAAGAACGATGTAGAGTTTTTGATTGGCAAACTGTAGTTTCTTTGCAGATAAATAGGCCATGTGCATTGTAAAACTACTTATTATGATAAGTAATGTACTATACATGAATTGTTTAGGAAGCAAAACCTTAATGCCCCTCTCAACATTTCCTTCAGTATAAACAATAAAACCACTTGTTAAAGCAGCAAACATCATAAATGAAGAGATAATAAACAGCCACATTAAAAACTTTCTTGCTTTAAAGTTCTGTCTATCCTCAACTTGTAAATTGTTAATTTCCATAATTTTATTTTACTATAAAGTCAAACAATAAAGCTAGTTGTAACAAGGGTAGGTAAATAAAAGAGGTGTACATCAATTTCTTGGCAGACGCAACATCCATATTTTTATATAATAAAAAAGCCTTCCAAATAAAATATATTCCAGCTATAAGGGCAATGACTAAATAAATATTACCAGCAAAGGCTGCTCCACTTGGCATTAAATACGCTGTTGGCATCAAACTTACAGGAACTAAAATAATAGTTGTTAGAAGAGTTATTATGGCACTTGTTTTATCCTGCTTCGTAGTTGGCAACAATCTAAATCCAGCTCTTTTATAATCTTCATCTAAAACCCAAGCAATAGCCCAAAAATGTGGGAACTGCCAAACAAATTGAATCAAAAAAAGTATCACTGGAATCCAAGAAATTCGAGGTTCATTAAATGCAGCAAAAAAGCCGATTAATGGAGGGAAAGCACCAGGAAAAGCACCAATAAAAACTGCAATTGGTGATTTTCTTTTCATCGGTGTATACACAAATGCGTACAAGAAGATAGAAAATACTGCTAGTAAGCTAGTTGGAAAATTTAGCTTAACTAAAAGCATCGTTCCTGAAATCCCCATGATTAAACTTAGGACTAAAGCCTGCCCTGTAGTCATATTTCCCGAAGGAATTGGACGATCCATTGTGCGCTTCATCAGTTTATCTAAATCCTTCTCAATAATTTCATTAAACCCATTGGCAGCACCTGTTACCAGAAAACCTCCAAGGGTCAGAATAAGCCAGTTAAACCAATTGATTTCCCCCTGAAATTTGCTTCCCATTAAAAAACAAATTGACGCAGAAAACACAACTGTCAACGTAAGTCTTAATTTGATTAGTTTATTGAAATCGGATATGAATTTCCTCACTATTTTTCTATTTCACAAATTTAACACCTGAACATGCACAAAATACAATGGATTTCCAGGAGGATTCAAAAGTACTAAGGAAATATCTTTATACATCATTCCTCATTGATATATCATTTAAACTCGCAAATAAATGATATTGAATTAACAATATTAAAATTTGTGGAAGCGCAACATCTAAGGAATAACAGATAAATATTTAGAATCCAAAAACGAAATAGGATAGATTTTAAATAAGCAGGCAGTACGTTAATACTGCCTGCTTATCATTATCGTATTTTAAAACTAAACTTGCTCAGTGGCTTTTGGCTGCTTAGCATGTTGCTTTTCCCACTCCTGTTGTATGCGCTCAGCTTCTGGGTTATCCTCAAAATCATGTGCAAGATTAGAACTCATCGTCTCAGACAAAGGTGTTGTTTGAGGAATAAAGTCTGTATCATGCCCTGGCTTACTATAGTCATATGGCCAACGGTACACAGAAGGAATTTCTCCTGGCCAGTTACCATGTAGATGCTCCACAGGGGCTGTCCACTCTAAAGTGTTTGACTGCCAAGGGTTTTGCTCTGCCTTCTTACCATAAAACATAGAGTAGAAGAAATTCCATAGGAATGCAACTTGAGCCAATGCTGAAATAATTGCTGCCCAAGTAATAAATACGTTAACAGTCAGCCATTCTTGCATAAATGCGAACTCAGTGAATGCATAGTAACGACGAGGAACACCATCAATACCCATAAAGTGCATCGGGAAGAATACCAAATAAGCACATATAAAGGTCAACCAAAAGTGCAAATAACCCAAACGTGCATCCATCATTCGTCCGAACATTTTTGGATACCAGTGATAAACACCGCAAAGCATGCCAAATATAGCAGCACAACCCATAACGAGGTGAAAGTGAGCTACAACGAAATAGGTATCATGCAGGTTAATATCTAATGCCGCATTACCCAAAAATATACCGGTTAAACCACCAGATATAAAGAAAGAAACTAAGCCAATTGCAAATAACATAGCAGGAGTAAATCTCAAATTACCTCTCCAGATAGTTGCTAAATAGTTAAACGTTTTTACTGCAGATGGAACAGCAATGATCAAGGTTGTGATCATAAATACCCCTCCAAGGAAAGGATTCATTCCAGTTACAAACATATGGTGACCCCACACAATAAAAGAAAGAACTGTGATACCAATTAAGGAATAAACCATGGCATGGTATCCGAAAATTGGTTTCCTAGAATTAGTAGCAATAACCTCAGAAGTGATACCTAATGCTGGCATAATTACGATGTACACCTCTGGGTGCCCAAGGAACCAGAATAAATGTTGCCATAATACTGGGCTACCCCCTTGATTGGGAAGTACCTGTCCGGCAACAACAATATCAGAAAGGTAGAAACTAGTACCAAAACTGCGGTCAAATATTAAAAGTACAACTGCGGAAACCAAAACAGGAAAGGATAAAACACCAACAATTGCAGTTAAGAAAAAGGCCCAAATGGTTAAAGGCATTTTCCACATATCCATACCTTTGGTACGCATATTAAGGATAGTTGAGATATAATTCAAAGCTCCGATTAATGATGAACCGATGAATGCCACCATACTAATAAGCCATAAAGTCATCCCTGTACCCGATCCGCTTATAGCTTTTGGCAATGCGGATAATGGAGGATAGACTGTCCAACCAGAACTTGCAGGCCCACTTTCAACAAAGAAAGAAGCCATCATAATAGTACAAGCTGTAAAAAACAACCAATATGACACCATGTTTAGGAAGGGAGAAGCCATATCTCGAGCCCCCAATTGCAGAGGAATCAATAAATTACTGAATGTTCCGCTCAATCCAGCGGTTAATACAAAGAATACCATCATTGTACCATGAATGGTAACAATAGCCAAATAAAAATCTGGTTTTATACGACCTCCTTCAGCCCACTTGTCGCCAAGTAAGACCTCCAAAAGTGGAAAACTCTTATCAGGCCAAGCCAATTGAAGTCTGAATAAAATGGATAATACCATTGCGATGACAGCCATCACTACCCCTGTGATTAGGAATTGTTTAGCGATCATTTTATGATCCTGGCTAAAGATATATTTCGTTATAAATGTTTCCTTATGATGCCCGTGATCGTGTCCGTGGTTATCATGTTGGTGAAGTACAGCGGAATCGTGTGTTGCAGTGCTTGCCATAATTAGTTGATAATAGTATTAGTATTTAAAGCAATTTTATTGTTTTGATCAACGGATTTTTTGTTTACCAGCTGAAGTTCTTTTTTAACATCGTCATTGTAATAAAGAGACTGTTTAGCGATCCAAGTTGCATATTCTGCTTCAGTAACAACAGTAACTTTTGCTTGCATATTATAGTGGCCAGCACCACAAATTTTAGCACAAAGAAGAACGTAATCATATTTAGGATTATTCCTTTTTTCTCTCATCTCAACAGTCGTCAATCGTGGAGTAAATTGGAAATAAGTTGGCATACCTGGAACAGCATTCATTTGAACTCTAAAATCAGGTAAATAAAAGCTGTGAAGTACATCTTTAGATCCGATAGTAAAACGAGCAGGCTTTCCTACAGGAATTACAATTTCACTAACAAGTTTATCATCCCAACTCTTTTGATCCTTAAAATCGATTCCCAAACCATTGGTTGGCGTAGTCAATTTATAGTTACGTCTGCCAATTTGATTATCAGAGCCAGCATATCGAAGTGTCCATTTAAATTGCTCACCTACTACTTCAATGTTGATAGCCAATTTCTGATCTTCTGGAGATACATTGGTAATATTCCGCCAGGTAAAGAATCCTAGCAATACAAGAACTGTTAACACAATTGCAGGAACGATAGTCCAAATTCTTTCCAAGGAGTTATTATGTGGATAGAAATATGCCTTTCTATTTTCAGATCCTCTATACTTGAATGAGAAGCCAAAGAGTGCAATATGAGTTAAAATAAATACGATAGTTGTTAAAATCAAAGTGATTTTAAACA
>NZ_JBIILQ010000181.1:0-5716 GCF_044232565.1 Daejeonella sp.
TTATGAGAATGGAAGGGACAGTCTCTGAAGCTGATTTAAGTCTTTTTCTAGTTACTGATTCTATTGAGGAAGCCGTTGAATTAATAAAGATAGAGAGTATTAAAAGGCATGGCTTGAAGCCTGAAGAAAGATTAAGGCCTTTTAGATGGTTATTCGAATCGAGGTTTAAATATTGATTTTAGATTTTGTTATTTAAAGTGGATTGTCAGACTTCAAATAGCAAATTTTTTCAGTTTAACTAGATGAAATAATATAAGAATGATTATTATTTACAAAACAGTAATTTTTAAATGAATTTCAAAATCTCAAGGCTATATTTTCTTTTCGTTTTTTTTTTCTCTCTCTCCCTTTATGGGCAAAGTCAGATAAGGAGTAGTTATGTTGATTTGAGAAAAGATTCCTTAGTTTTTAAGAGTAAAGCTAATTTTAGTCATGGTTTTTACCAGATTTTTGGCTCCCAAACAAAATCGAAATTTGACAGCCTAGAAATAAATAGATTCCTAATAAAATATCCAAAATTCTTACCATTTGAAGGCAATATCCAGACTTTTTATAATCAGCGGAAGATGGCTTTTACATGGTTCGATAAAGATGGATTGATAGAGCAAGCAGATAATTTATATAATCGTTTATCTAATTTGCAGCTTGAAGATTCTGAAGAGATTCCTTACTTAAACTTACTTGATTCCTTAATTAATGCTGAACTTCCATCAAAGCTTACAGCTGCACAAAAAATAGAGGTCGAGCTTTTCCTTACTGCGCAATTTTCCGCCCTTTCAGAGATTTTGTCTACCGAAAATTACCCTGACTTGTTAAAAGATATTAACTGGAAACCTCAAGGTCAAAAAAGGTCTTATCAGGAGTATCTTGATGATATTTTAAAGGTTGAAATAGGACAAATTAAAGTGGGTCAATCACTCATTAACAGGCAGTACGAACTTTTAAAAAAGCATATCGAAAAGTATCGGGAGCTAGAGAAAGAAGACCACTATTTTAAGATTAAGCTTGAAAAAACATCTTATAGATTAGGTGATAGCTCTGTAATTATAAGGAAAATAAAATTACGTCTCAATAAACTGGGTGATCTCCAAACTGAAAATACTGACCCAATCTTCGACTTGCAACTTGAAAATGCGGTTAAGCAGTTTCAAATTCGGCATGGACTACTAGATGATGGCATTGTAGGCAGGGAAACTGTAGCGGAGCTTAATGTAACATATAAACAAAGAATCAAGCAGCTAATAGTAAATATGGAGCGTTTTCGTTGGCTTCCTGAAAATCTCACTACAGATTATATTGTTGTTAATATCCCAGAATTTAAACTCCATGTTTTTAGTAATAATCAATTGCAGTGGAGCTGTAAGGTAGTGGTAGGTAAGGTTATGAATAAAACGGTAGTCTTTAATGCCGACTTAAAATATGTGGTTTTCAGTCCCTATTGGAATGTTCCTCAAAGTATTGTGAGAAACGAAATTCTCAGGAATATCCGAAAGGATAGGAATTATCTGCAAAAACATCAAATGGAAATTACAGGTTATCGTAATGGTTTACCAGAAATTAGGCAAAAGCCCGGTACTTTAAATGCTTTAGGTAAAGTAAAATTCATTTTCCCCAATAGTTATAATATTTATTTGCACGATACACCATCGAAATCCTTGTTTGATGAACCCATTCGAGCGTTTAGTCACGGTTGTATTCGTGTAAGTGAACCTTTTAAGCTTGCACAGTTCTTATTGAGAAATCAGCCCGATTGGAATGATTCGGCAATTCAGGCGTCCATGAATTTGGGAACAGAAAAATATGTAAGCTTGGCAGAGAAGGTTTCGGTGTTCATTGTTTATTTTACTTCTTTCGTTGATCCTGAAGGTAGGATAAATTTTAGAAGGGATATTTATGGAAGAGATAATCGATTAGCAGAATTGATTATGGACTATCAGGATTGATCTTTTTTGCTGTTCCTCTTAGGCAATGATTTATCTTTAGTAATATTGAATTGTATTTAGTTTTAGATTAGTTTAAAAGCTAAGAAGGTATAGAGATTTCTTGTAGAATTCGTAAAACACATCCTGATATCGGACGATTAATTTTTCTGGTTTTATATTTTATTATGTAAGTCTGGTAAGCGTGTAAAAAGAATAGTTATAAGTTATTCAAATAAAAAACCCGGTTTCATTCACATGATCCGGGTTTAATTTTATGAGGCTTTTTATAATTGAACTCCTTGCGGTTCTTTCGGATTTGCCGGTTTTGTGCCTTTCAAGGAAAGAATGAAGTTCGAAAGATCTGCAGTTTGCTTCGCAGTAAGCGTTTTCTCCCACGCAATCATACCTTTTTCAGGCACACCATATTTAATGGTCTTGAAGATACTGCTGATTGTTCCTCCGTGAATCCAAAATTCATCAGTTAAATTCGGACCTACAGATCCACCACCGTCATTGAGGTGGCAGGCGACACAATTTTGCACGTAAACTGCTTTTCCAGCTGCAATTATTTCAGGGCTATTATCAATTTTTACGCTGTTTTCATCAATTAGATTTCCTGCTTTTGCCAAATAAGCCGCTTTTTCAACTTCTGCTGACTTCATTTCAATTACATATTCTTCATCCTGTAGCGGGCTCCATTTAAATACATGATAATTTAGTAGGTAAACCGCTCCAAAAAGAATTGATCCATAAAATAAGACATTAAACCATGCTGGAGTAGGATTATCTAATTCCGTAATTCCGTCAAAATCATGATCTAACATCATGTCTTTTTCTTCTGAAAGAGGTCTTAAACCCATCAACTTGGTCCAAATGCTAGGTTTGGAACTTTTTATGTATTCCTGAGTAGCTTCCCATTCATGATATTCCAGCATTTTTGCTGGTTCATTAACTGGAATTTGTGTTGGTGATTTTATTTCTCTCGCCATTACACTCACTGTTTTAAGTAAAACAAGAGCTACAATCAATAGCAGAACTGCTACAAGAAACAAAACAACTATTACTTCTGTATGAAAATTATTTGTACCTCTTCCATTATTTGCTGCTGCAGCCCAAGTTGAATTACTAGCAAAAAGTAGGGTAAATAGTAAAATTAAGCGTCTCATAATTTTAAGCTTTATCATCATTTAATGGTAGCTCACTCATATAGTTTACATGATTTTTTTTCATTGTAAATAGGAGTGCCGTTACGATGATGAAAAAAACCATAAATATGCCAAGTGAAGTAATCAGGTAGACATCTGCACCTGTAGTTTTATCTATAAATTGTCTGAACATGAATTTAAATTTAATGGTTCAATCTTATTATTTGGAGGGCTGCAATGCTACATTACCCACTTTGATATCTGTCCCGAGACGTTGTAAATACGCGATTAAGGCTATTATTTCTTTATCACTACTTATTTTTATTCCGTCTTTATCCAGGTTAGCTACAATTCCATCTGCTTGTTTTTGTAGGTCGGAATTGGCCTGTTGCTCGTAAAGAGGCGCATAGGGTACACCAAGTGTTCTCATTGCATTAATCTTCGAGATGGTTGTTGTTGTGTCTAATACTTGCTCTCCAAGCCAATGGTATGGAGGCATTATACTTCCCGGCGACATACTCGTTGGATCCATTAGGTGGTTGTATTGCCAAGCATTGGAATACTTTCCTCCCTCACGATGCAAATCTGGTCCCGTTCGTTTGGAACCCCATAAAAATGGATGATCATATACAAACTCACCGGCTTTGCTGTATTCACCATATCTTTCTGTTTCAGATCGGAATGGCCGAATCATCTGTGAATGACAATTTACACAGCCTTCGCGGATATAGAGATCACGTCCTTGTAATTCAAGAGGGCTGTATGGTTTAACACTGGCAATAGTTGGGATATTAGATGATATCATAAAGGTTGGCATCATTTCAACCATACCACCAATTAAAATCACAATTAGTGAAAGTACGAGGAAATACATTGGCTTACGCTCTAATGAACGATGCCATGTTTTTTCGGATGAACTTGGTGCATAAGCCGGCTCTAATGCCATTGCTTCAGCGGGTTCATCAGCAAGGAGAATACCGCTTTTTGCTGTTTTAAAGAGGTTATAGGTCATTGCGATGACACCAATTAGGTATAAAGTACCTCCAATAGACCTAAAAATATGCATGGGTAAAAGCTGAAGGGTGGTTTCCAAGAAGTTTGGATATTTAAGCAATCCTTCAGGTGTAAACTCTTTCCACATTAATCCTTGTAAAAATCCAGATAGGTACATTGGTATGGCATAGAAAAGAATACCAAGTGTACCAATCCAAAAGTGGAAAGCCACAAGTTTTTTGGAGAAAATCTCAGTTCGGTAAATTCTAGGTATTAACCAATACAGAATAGCGAAGGTTAGGAAACCATTCCATCCTAAAGCTCCAACGTGTACGTGAGCAACGATCCAATCGGTAAAGTGGGCAATTGCGTTTACTTGCTTTAGCGACAATAGTGGTCCTTCGAAAGTAGACATACCATAGGCTGTGATACCAACAACCATAAACTTGAGGTTTGTATCTTCACGTACCTTATCCCATGCTCCTCTTAAAGTTAATAGCCCGTTGATCATACCACCCCAACTTGGTGCAATGAGCATAATTGAAAATGCTACTCCTAATGATTGAGCCCAATCAGGTAGAGAGGAATATAATAAGTGGTGTGGACCCGCCCAGATATAGATAAAAATCAATGACCAAAAGTGTAAAATGCTAAGTTTATACGAATACACTGGGCGTTGCGACATTTTAGGGAGGAAGTAATACATCATTCCCAGATATGGAGTGGTTAAGAAGAACGCAACCGCATTATGTCCGTACCACCATTGTACCAGTGCATCTTGAACCCCAGCATATATATAATAACTTTTGAACGCCGAAATAGGTAGTTGAAAGGAATTGACAATATGTAATACTGCAACAGTTACAAAGGTTGCGATGTAAAACCAAATGGCTACATACATATGTCGTTCCCGGCGCTTAATAATCGTACCGAACATATTTATTCCAAATACCACCCAAATTAAGGTAATAGCAATATCAATTGGCCATTCTAATTCGGCATACTCATGCGAAGAAGTTAATCCTAGGGGTAAGGTAATTGCTGCAGCAACAATAATAAGTTGCCAGCCCCAGAAATGGATACTGCTCAGTATATCGCTAAACATTCTGGCTTTTAATAGTCGCTGAAGCGAGTAATAAACCCCCATGAATATCCCATTTCCTACAAATGCGAAAATCACTGCATTGGTGTGTAAAGGACGGATACGACCGAATGTAGTGTATTGATTGCCTAAATTCATCTCTGGTTTAAAGAGCTGCAGGGCTATTAATAGTCCGACTAGCATTCCCACAAGTCCCCAAATGACCGTGGCAATGGCGAAATTCCTTACAATTTTATTATCATAATTAAATTTTTCAAGCATACTATTGGGTTTTTATTTATGGTGTAAATCTAATTTCTAGTGTATGACAATCAAGTGACAAAGCATCGAAAAAAATATGATCTTAATCACTTTTTGGGTTCATTTGGAATGTCATCATCAAATAAAATACGAACACCTGGAGTATAGGTATCATCATTCTGTCCATTTTTCATGGCCCAAAAAAAGGCTAATAAAAACAGGAGGGCTAAGAACACACTACAACCAATTAAAAAATATAAGATGTTCATGTTAATTTGTTTTTTCGGGCGAACACATGTGTTGCTATGCTGGTG
>NZ_JBIILQ010000029.1:0-18516 GCF_044232565.1 Daejeonella sp.
GCGTAGATCCTTACCAATATTCTGATAAAATTGACTGTGCAGGAATAGTGGGTGGAATAGCTATATTTAGCAAAGAATGCCAAACATGTATTGGAGGTGCTACGGGAATTGATAGATGCGATTTGGATGAGGATCCCCTTGATATCATAAATAAAGTGACCGATCCTTGCCTTAGGCCATTAGTTGAGAGCTTAATTAAGAGTAATGTATCAGGAGAGATTTCAGAAATAATATCTAAATTGAATGGAGATACAAAGGTGACAGTAACTTTTACTGATGTCGAATTAACATCTAATAATAAACCTGCTATGATCGGCCCTATTTCGGTAATTAATGGAAGTTACCCAATTACCCTGAGTAGGCTTCATTTAAAAGAAACTACTAGGGAAAATGTAACAGCAGTTATCATTCATGAAGTAATTCATGCTTTTCTTAGATATTCAGGCCAAGGGGATCGCTTGGCAAGTATTGAGCATGAAACCATAGCTTTAAATTATATTAATCCAATGGCAAATTATTTAATTCAACTATATGGAATATCTGAAAGAGATGCAATTGGCCTTGCATGGAGCGGTTTATCGGATTCTAATAGTTATATAAACAATGATATTTTTAATTATTCCCAAGGGAATCTCACAAAAGCCGAAATTCAGGATACTTATCGGAATTTTATATCCGGAAAATCCGGAATCCTTGTTTGTGAGTAAATCTACATAAAATGAAAAATTTTAAATATTTCGTAACATTCCTTCTGCTTTTTGCCATATATGAATTTTCTTATGCACAAGAAAGTTTAATTAACGAGGAGAGAAAGAAAATTGATCAGTTTTTCGTAGAAAATAAACTTTTCAAAACTACACCCGATTCTAATATGCTGATTGGATTCTCTTTTAAGATCAGTGTAAATAGAAATACAGAAGGGCAAATAATGCCTGTAACCATTGTAGCCAGTGATACTTCTGCCTATAAAATTTTTCCTGACTATAAATATTTAACAACTATAAATTATGGGGTATTCTTAAAGGATAAAGAAGAAGGGATTTTTATTATCCCGGTTATTATTGATATGATTGGCACTCAGCAAGATGAATATTATACAAATAAAGTCATAATGGATTATTACACTAAAACTATATTGGGTAGAAGCATGAGCAAAGCTATTAAATCCATTTTTTTCATTGATCAGCCAGGCAAAAAAAACAATACAGAAAATTATATTTATTTAGAGCCAAAGATGTTAGGAATATCAAAACGTACGATGTATTAATCTTTAATTTGGAATAGATTCAAAAGCATTCAATCCTTTGAGTCATTAAAGTGGGTATAAAGTTTATGCGTGATTCATCCCAAAATGAGATTGGTATTTACTATTAAAATAAATCAAAATGTACTATTTAAAATATTTGTTAGCATTCCTGTTAATTTTCTCAATTCATGAAATATCTTACACTCAGGTATTAGATAGAAAAAGAGAGAGGGAAAATAAGAAAATACAGGATTTCTTTCTGAAGGATCTTCCCTGGAAAAGAACCGAAGACTCAACAATGATAATTGGGTTTTCATATAAGATCAGAGTTGAGGAAAAAGTAAAAGGAATAAACCGTGCTATTTCCATTACCGCTAGTGATTCTATCGCATATAAGCTTTTTCCAAAATATGAAGCATTAAAAAAAATTGATTATAAGCCATTCTTGAAAGGCAGAAAGGAGGTTGATTTTATAATTCCTGTTTTAATTGAATTGGTAGGTTCTCAACCTTTGGAATACTATGATAGAGAAAAATTAATTAGTTTCTTAAGTAATATTGGTTTTGCTAAAGTTTATTTTAAAGTGCCATTGTCAATGTTTCATTTTAATAATGAGAATGCAAAATATAGCACTGAAAATTATACTTATTTGAACCCAGTTATTATCTGGATGGACAAAAGAGTCGGACATTAAACTCTCTAAAACTCTAATTAAATCATTGTATAATTATATTGTATTGCTTCATTCACATTTAGAAAAAATTATATTTTCTAGTTAACAACAACAAAATGAAATATTTAAGATATCAGTTAATGTTCATACTACTACTTCTTACTACTCTAGAATGTGTCAGAGCACAACATCAGGAAAGTGATATTGGAAGTGAAAAAAAGAAGATTTATGATTTCTTTTATAATGATATATCTTGGGAAAATACAGAAGATTCTACCATGATAATCGGTTTTTCATTTAAGATTCATGTCAAGAAAAATACAGAAGGCAAAATTACACCAATCTCTATAATACCTAGTGATACTTTAGCATATAAACTATTTCCAGGATACAAATTCTTGACAACCATTAATTATAAGCTATTCCTCAAGAATCGCGAAGAAGGTATTTTCATCATACCGGTTTTTTTAGATCTGGTAGGTTCTCAAAGGGATGATTATTACACCAGAGAAAATTTAATGTTATTCTATAATAAAAGTGTTTTTGGAAGAAGTGTGAGCAAGGCAGTTCAATCAATGTTGTACATAAATAAGAACGAAGAAAACAACAAGTCGGAAAATTATATTTACTTAACCCCAATAATGATGGGGATGGATAAATATATAAGATACTAAGATTTCGTATTTTCTGATAGTCGGTGTTTTTACCATAAATAACACTATCATAATAATAGAACCTCATGGTCATTGATTATATGGAGTATATATGATATGGGACGTTGGTTGGTAGAAGCACCAAGTGTAATCTTGGGAAAAATAGTTTTAAGGTAGAAATTCCGAAGAAAAAAGAATACTAAAATAAACCTATGCTAAATCTTCTAATAACCGATTCCATTTTCTAATCTCATTAATTAGATCGATTTTTGTTGAAATGGAAAACGAAACAAAATTCAGCCAATTTATAAGCGAATTCAAGGTAAGACCTGATGATATCGACATGTTTAACCATGTCCATAATAGTACCTATTTTGATTATGTGCTTGCGGCAAGGTATGAGCAAATGGAACTTAACTATAAGATGTCCATGGAAGAATTCATAAGTCAGGGGTTTGGATGGGTGGTACGTTCTGCCTTTGTAGATTATAAACGTCCTATGGGCTTAGGCGATCGTTTTACAGTCCAAACCGGAATTGAAACCATAAATGATAAGGGCTGCCGTGTTAAATTTGAAATAAAAATCCTAAAAACAGGTAAAATTGCCTGCGATGGCTGGTTTGATTATGTAATGATCGATATAAAAACTGGCAGAGGCCTAAAAGTAACAGATGAAATGATTCTTAAATACTCAATTTAAGAAAATTAAACCTGTTTTTCTAAAGCCATTTCTACTAAATTACCATAGAATTCACTAATATTTAATCCCGCTGCACGTACTTGTTGAGGAATGAAGCTTTGCGCTGTTTGACCTGGAATTGTATTGATTTCTATAAAATAAAAATTGGAAGTCTCCTTTTGAAGGAAATAATCAATTCTCACCATACCCTTGCAGTTTAACTTTAGGTATATATCCCTGACAATACGCTCAACCCTCCCCTTTTCCTCTTCATTCATTCTACCTGGAGTGATTTCTTCGGTTGCACCAGGTGTATATTTTGCTTCAAAATCAAAAAAGTCATTGGAAGGAATTACTTCTGTTGCGGGTAATACCTGAATCCCTTGATGGTTTTTATACACACCAATAGAAAATTCTCTACCTTCAACAAACTCTTCAACTAATACTTGTTGATCTTCATTGAAAGCAATCTTCAAGGCCTCCTTGAGTTCAGAAGATAATTTAACTTTACTCATCCCAATACTACTACCGCCATTATTAGGTTTTATAAACAAAGGAAAAATTAAATTACTGATCACTTGATTCGCGGCATCATCCGAGTTTTCAAATAATTGAATGGAGCGCGCAATATTGAGCCCATTTATTCCGTCAACAATGGCTTTTGAATATCCTTTATTCATTGTTAATGAAGATGTTAAAGCATCGCAGCTAGTATATGGAAGACCAATTAAATCAAAATAACCTTGAAGCTTTCCATCTTCACCCGGAGAGCCATGTATCATGATAAAGGCTGCATCAAAAAGAATTTTATTGTTATTTATTAGAATAGAGAAATCATTTTTGTCGACTGGATGCTTTGCAGCATTAGTATCTAGAAAATACCAAGATTCTTTAAGAATTACAATCTTATAAACATCATATTTTGATCTATCTAACTGAGATTCAACAAAATCTGCGCTCTTAAATGAAACCACAGATTCGCCAGTAAAACCTCCAGTAACTAATGCAATTTTCTTTTTCATATGTTCAAAGATAAATTTTAAAACAATTCAATAATAAAGCTGGCTAATATTTATCTTCGATATTGGTTAATTTGAATTATTTTTGAAACATAATTGTTATAAAAGACATTAACTAATTGCATTAAATATTTTACACATCAATAAATAAATCTGGTATATAATGAGTAAATTTTTTAACTACCTAGGGACGAAAACATTTCGTAAAAACCTCCTTATTGCAACTGGATCTATTCTTACATTTTTAATAATACTTTTTTACAGTCTAGGTTTTTATACCCATCATGGTGAAGGGATACCCGTACCAAAACTAAAGGGTTTACCCTTAGCAGAAGCGATAGAATTATTAGAAAAACAAGGTTTAAGGTATCAAATAAATGACTCTATCTATTTAATTGATCAGGGACCAGGTGTAGTTGTGGAGCAAGATCCAGATCCCAATACCAATGTTAAATCAAATCGTACCATTTATTTGATTATTACTAAGGATGCACCCAATATTAAATTCCCTGATATTGAAGGTAAAACATTTCTTGAAGTACGATCTATTCTAAATAATTATCAATTAAAAGTTGGAGATACTACTTACCGATCTGATGTTGCAAAAGATGTGATTTTAGAAGCCCTTTTTAATGGAATTATCCTCAGAAAAGGACAGCAAATATCCAAAGGGTCTCAAATTAATTTGGTTCTTGGTGATGGACTTGGTGCTAGTGAAGTAGATATTCCGAATTTACTAGGGTTAAGCCTAAGTGAGGCTAGAATGGCTTTGTTAGGCTCTTCCTTAATTTTGGGAAATGTGACTTTTGAAGGTGCTACAGACAGTGTTAATTCTATAATTATCACCCAGTTCCCAGCTATAAATGATACCTTAAATAAGGTTAGTATCGGCACTTCAATTGATATTGTTTTAAAGCGTGGCAATTAATTTGAATGATATTTCAGCCGCTGAATTTTTAAAAAGGCAGTCGGAATCTACCTCTTTTACCATAATAGATGTTAGAGAAGAGATTGAATATCAAACCTTTAATATGGGAGGAAGTAATATACCATTAGGTACATTATTAAGAGATATTGATGATCTTGACTTTGAGAAAGATATCGAAATTATAGTAATTTGTCAGCGGGGCTTGAGGAGCGAGACTGCCAAACGTGCGCTAATTAATAAGGGCTTTGTAAATGTTAAAAATTTAGTGGGTGGTTTATTGGCGATAAGAAAATTAAATTTATAAAAATATTAACATTAAATAAATGAGTTTTAAATCAAAATTGCTTTTGGCGCTAGGCGCTATTTTTATTTTAATTTTAGGCGGAACAGCTATAAATTATTATTTAAACTATTTTAAACCCAATATTAGTGGAAGTCAAGAATACCTTTATATTAAGACTGGTTCTGATTTTAATGATGTTTACACGACAATAAAATCTAATAATATTGTAAATGATACCATTTCATTTTTCGATGCCGCCAAAAACATGGAGTATGCTGGTAAAGTCAAGCCAGGAAGGTATCCATTAAAGAAAGGAATGAGTAATAGAGCATTCATTAATATGCTTAAAGCTGGAAATCAAGAAGCAGTTAAAATTTCCTTCCAAAACGTAAGACTTAAACATACTCTAGCTGGTATGATTTCAAAAAAATTGGAATGTGATTCAAGTTCCATCTCTAAATTACTTGATTCAGCAGAATTTGTGCAAAAATTTGGCTTCAATACGGATAATGTGTACACCCTATTTATTCCAAATTCTTACGAAGTATACTGGAATACGGATGCAGAAAAGTTTTTCTCACGAATGCATGAGGAATATATTAAATTTTGGAATGAGGAAAGAAAATCAAAGGCTTCACAAATAAAAATGAGTCCCATTGAAGTCAGTATTCTAGCCTCAATTGTTGACGGTGAAGCATTAAATGATAAGGAAATGCCTAAAATTGCGGGACTATATATGAACAGATTAATTAAAGGAATGCGATTGGAAGCAGATCCCACAGTAATTTTTGCTGCCAATGATTTTACTATTAGAAGAGTTTTGAATAAGCATTTACGTATTAATTCACCTTATAATACCTATTTAAACCAAGGCCTTCCTCCTGGCCCCATTTCAATGCCAAGTATCAATGCAATTGACGCTGTTTTAAATTATGAAAAGCACGATTATATCTATATGTGTGCAAAAGAGGATTTTTCCGGATACCATAATTATGCTTCCACCCTATCCCAGCATTTAATAAATGCAAAGAAATTTCAAGAAGCTTTAAATAAGCGTAATATTAAAAAATAATGTACATCCATACCACAAAAATACGAGTTCGATATGCTGATACCGATCAAATGGGTTATATGTACTATGGCAATTACGCTACTTTTTTTGAAGTTGGCAGAGTTGAAATGTTACGTAATTTAGGAATGACATATAAATCAATGGAAGAATCCGGAATAATTATGCCGGTAAGTGAATTGAAATGTAAATACATTAAGCCAGCCTTGTACGACGAGGAGATTACAGTTAAGGTTATTATTGAGAAAATGCCATCTGTAAGAATTCATTTTCGATATGAATTATTTAATGAAAAGGAAGAGTTGATTCATCTTGGTGAAACTACATTGGTTTTTGTTGATAAAATAAAGAACAAGCCTTGTTTGCCATCAGATGAATTTCTTGAGAAAATGAAACCATATTTTAATTAAATATTTTATGGATTGGCTGCATCGAGCATTACTAAAATTCAGACCTTATTTTTTGTTCATTGAGTGGACAAAGGTGTTGATATTGCCCGGATTTAGTCCCCTGCCCCTTTTTACCGTAGCCTCCTTTTTCTTTCAAGAGATAGGAAAGGATGAGTTAATTAATAAGGCTTCTTCGCTTTCATATAATTTTATGTTAGCCATATTTCCTGCTATAATCTTTCTTTTTACATTAATCCCCTATATCCCTATAGATAATTTCCAAGATCAATTAATGAACTTAATTGCCTTGATCTTACCAGCAGAAGCATATGCAGCAGTAAATACCACATTATTAGATATCGTTGAAAATCAAAACTCCAAGCTTTTGTCATTTGGTTTTGTATTTGCACTCATTTTTGCGACTAATGGCGTTCATACCTTGATGGTTGCCTTCAATAAGTCGTCGTTAATAACAGAAACAAGATCATGGTTAAGGCAGCGACTTGTTGCTGTTTTTCTGACCATACTAATTTCATTTGCATTAATTTTCGGATTGGTTATCATGACTATTGGTGAATACATTATTGGTTTATTAAAAACAGGCTTAAGTTTTCAAGATTCCATCTGGTTATACCTTTTAAATATGGGAAGGTGGTTGATATTAATTATTATCTATTTCGTTACTATAGCGTCATTGTATCGCTACGGACCAGCAAATGCGAAAAAATGGAAGTTTTTTAGTGCTGGTTCATGGATGGCTACAATTTTAGCAGTACTAACTTTTTGGGGATTTTCATACTACATTAATAACTTCGGCAATTACAATAAACTTTATGGATCTATAGGAACACTAATAGTTTTGATGATTTGGCTATATCTTAATTCCTTAATTATATTGGTGGGCTTTGAATTGAATGCAAGTATTGATTTATCAAAGCGAAGTATCAAGATAATAAAACCTCGATTTAATAGTTTTAAGTCGCCCCAAGTGCAGGAAAAACCCGATAAAAAGAACTAATTTATCCATATTTCAAACTCTTTCTCATTCATTTTCTGCTAGTTAGTACTATTTTTTCAAAAAAGACATGAATTGATTTGTAGATTAAGCTTGAGTTTGTACTTTTGCAACGGAGAGCTGGCAGAGTGGTCGATTGCGGCAGTCTTGAAAACTGTTGAACTGTTAAAGGTTCCTGGGGTTCGAATCCCTAGCTCTCCGCCAAAATATTAGAAAGCCCTTATCGCAAGATTAGGGCTTTTTTTTATGCTCGAATTTATTTTTTTTTAAAAATAAGCTTCGAAATATTAAAACTGTTTTAATCCCACCCTCTTACCAACAGAATTTTAAATTATTACAATTTAAAATTCCTTGGTTCAAACTGAAATTCCACAATTTGTCTTAATAATAATCAAAAAAGATAATCCGATAATATTTTACGGCATTAGTACTGGATGAATCAAAACCAAAAAGACTATTGGAATGATAGCGGAAGTATTAAACGAAAAAAGCTTCTTAACAATATAAGAAGCTTTTTATCTGTACGCCCATTAGGATTCGAACCTAAGACCTACGGTTTAGAAAACCGTTGCTCTATCCAGCTGAGCTATGGGCGCATTGTTCGACAAAAGTATAAAAACATCACAAAAACTCAAACTAATGACAACATTTTATGCAGATAATTTATAATTATAGGATTTTTTTTTTACATCTACTTGTATATCAGGCACACAGTGGCTAATATAGATTCATAGCTATCTCATAGAAATTAGTATTTTTGACCCAAACATAAGACATTGGCAAAATTTAATAAGCAATTACATCTAATTCTCTATCGCAAATACAGTAAAAATCTGAAATTCGTGATGATGGCAATTTGTGTAATTTTTGTTACGCTATTTTTGCCTAAGCAGGCACGCTTCAGATTTGAGTATGAGAAGGGTAAAACATGGATGCAGAAGGACCTCTACTCACCTTATAGTTTTTCAATTCAAAAAACAAGCGAAGAAATAGAAACAGATAAAGACGATATTCTCAAATCTGTACTTCCAATTTACCAATACGAAACTCAAGTAGTTGAAAATGAGTTAGATAGTTATAGTTCGGAGTTTGAAACTAAGTGGAGAAGTAGTGGAATTCCTGAAATTAAGAAGGAGACCTATTTTTTAGCAGGCAGTACTATTTTAAAAGATATTTACAAACGGGGATTAATGATTCCTGAAAAAAAATACCAGCGTTACGGTGAAAATTATAATTTTAGTTTATTAATAAACAATCTTTCTTCACAGCTAAGTACCGCGGATGCATTATATGTTTCTAATGCGCAGCAGATTATAAAGGAAAAGATTAGGAAAAATGAAGATATAGAAGACAAAGATTGGTTAAGTCAGTTAGTCTCAAGCCATTTAAGACCAAATTATTCATTCGACACCGATCTAACTGAAAAGCTAGAAGGAAATGCCTTG
Organism: Daejeonella sp.; assembly: GCF_044232565.1. Taxonomy (GTDB): domain Bacteria; phylum Bacteroidota; class Bacteroidia; order Sphingobacteriales; family Sphingobacteriaceae; genus Daejeonella. The sequence continues at coordinate 9,400 of NZ_JBIILQ010000029.1, forward strand.
AGTAGCCTCTCTTTGACTCGTGGCATGGTTCAAAAGGGCGAACTAATTGTCGCAAATGGAACAATAGTCAATTCTATTATCTATCAAAAATTACAATCCCTACGGTCCGCTTATGAAGAAGATTCAAAAGTTAGTGGAAACAGTAAGTTAATCCTGTTCGGCCAATTTTTATTGGCAGGTTTGATTATTACGCTGCTCATGATTTTTCTGTTTTTATTCAGAAAGGATATTTATGCTGATAATAGGCAACTTGCGCTGATTCTTCTCGTAATTACTGGGATGTTAGTTGGTTTATCATGGGCAATTCGTATTAATATCCCAAGTGTCTATTATATTCCTTTTTGTGTAGTACCAATTATAATTAGGATATTATTTGATACGCGCTTGGCACTAAACATTCACCTATTGGTGGTTTTAATTGCCGGTTTTTTTGTCCCGAATAGCTTTGAATTTGCTTTTTTACAGATATCGGCAGGCATGGTCGCCATATATAGTATTAAGAATCTGATAAGGAGAGAGCAGTTTCTAATTTCAGCTTTGCTTATTCTATTAAATTATTTTATTGCTTTTTTGGGTATTTCCTTGATTAGAGATGGTTCATTTAGTGATATTGAGTGGTTAAACTTTTTGCCATTTGTCTTTAGTGTGCTTTTATCCTTACTCGCCTATCCTTTAATTTATGCATTTGAGCGAATGTTCGGAATCACTTCTGATGTTACTTTGATGGAATTAACCAATACCAATTCTAAACTATTGCGAGATTTAGCGTTTAAAGCCCCTGGAACCTTCCAGCATTCGTTACAGGTTGCAAACCTTGCTGAGGCCGCCATATTCAAAATTGGTGGTAATACATTGCTTGTAAGGGCAGGTGCATTGTACCATGATATTGGAAAAATAGTAAATCCTCATTTTTTTATCGAGAATCAGAATAGAGGAAATAATCCGCATGATGCTATATCTTATGAACAAAGTGCGCAAATTATCATTCAGCATGTAAATAAAGGCGTAGAAATAGCTAGAAAGAATAATATTCCAGAGATGTTGATTGATTTTATCCGAACACATCATGGAAATACACGAGTCGATTATTTTTACCAATCTTTTTTAAAGAATTTCCCTGAAAAGTTTGTCGATGAGAATATTTTCAGATACCCCGGTCCTATTCCATTTTCAAAGGAAACTGCGGTTTTGATGCTTGCTGATTCAGTTGAAGCAGCATCACGAAGTTTAAAAGATCCGGATGCAATTAGCATAAGCGATTTGGTAGAACGAATCATAGATTATAAGCTAGACCAAAATCAATTAACAAATAGTAACATAACTTTGAAGGATATTGAGACTATTAAACTCATATTTAAAACCATGTTGTTGGGAATTTATCATGTTCGAATCGATTATGAGCTCGATACCGTTTAATTTTTTTATTATAATGCGAATGAATATATCAGATTATCAAGCTGTTAATTCATTTTTTTAACAAATTAAAGAATCATTTAAAAATATTTTTTGCTAGGCAGACTGATTTACTATATTTGCAGTCCTTGAAAGAGGAAATTTATTTTTAGGAGAGATGCCTGAGTGGCCGAAAGGAACAGTTTGCTAAACTGTCGTACTGGCAACGGTACCGAGGGTTCGAATCCCTCTCTCTCCGCAACTTACATAATTAAACCACTGATAATCAATTGTCAGTGGTTTTTTTATTACTTAGGGGAGCAAATATTAAATGCTTTCATTTGATCATTCCTAAATACCGGGAACAAATCATTGCTTATTTTTTTTAAAAGGTCACATTCATAAATAATCTTTATGAGATATCTATTATAATATTTTAGAAATTACCTCATTTTTTCGAGTATTCGATTAGCTTTTTAACTCGACTATAATTTTATTGACGACTTCATTAAGAGCTGACTCTTGAATAAATATCCACTTTCATAACGCTCAATTAAATTCTTTGAATTTCTTTGAGGCTAACATATAGCAGAAAACCTATATATCGGTACTGTTTGAGCTTTTTTTTGAGAAACTAAATTTTTTGAGACACTTCGTCAAGAATCGGTAAAACCAAACAATTTCAATACTCTCTAGGGGATTCTCTTAACTTTCTTCATCTGAGAAGCCCAACAAATTTTTGGATTGCTCTTTTTCTTGTATTAATTTATAATGTTACTATATGTGAAATAACATAAATAACGCAATATTATTATTTAATAAATTTTATAAAGTATATATTTAAATTCTACGTAAGAAACTTCTGTAATAAATAATAATGAAAATCTGGAAAAATGTTAAACAACCAAATTTGATTGATGCCTATTTTACTTCTAGTGAAACATCTTTTTTGTTGGTTATTCAATCCAACTGCCCCTTCTTTACTTTATACAAAAATAGAATATATGTTTCTAAAAAATCATTGATATGGGATTGGAGCCCAAATAATGTCAATAGAGAAATAACCATTTTTACACTGTTTAAAAAAACTTTGATAAATACATCTAGCCTCCCAATTTATGATTTAAATCAACAGGCAACTTCTAATTTTAATCCCAAAATTCATATTGAAACGAAGCTGGGCAACAAAATAGGCTTCGATGATTCTTTGTTTGAAAAATTAAACAGCGAAAAAACAGCGTTGTTAAAATTTAACAAGCAAAATCTTTCTAATTATCAATTCAACATACAATACATAAAAAGTATTAACCGTAATAACTTAACCTATAATGAATCAGACAGATAATTATCAATTTAACAATAATAAATTAACTCGCTTTTTTTGGTGGTGTGCAGGTGCAGATGAACGATTGCTTGATGAAAAATGTCCACCGAGTGACCACGTTAAATATTTTTGTCTAGGTGGTATCGTTGCTGCAACTGGATTATTAGCATTTTTATCAAGTTCATATGCTTTTTATACCGTTTTCGGACCAAAAGGTCAAGATGCGATGGATATGGTTATTAACACTGAATGGATTATCATTTCAATTATTATGGGAACCATTTGGGGCTATATCATTTTCAACTTAGATCGCTTTATTATTTCCTCTACTGGTAAAGGAGATGGAAAAGACACTATATCTTGGAGTGAATTCGGCAATTCTATTCCAAGATTAATAATGGCATTAATTTTAGGTATTGTTATTTCTGCACCACTTGAAACTAGAATTTTAAAAACAGAAATTGATGCTGAATTAAGTCTAAAGCAGGAGAAATATTTAGATAAGTTAAATACAACAACTGATTCATTATTAGATAAACAAATTGCTACATGGCAGGCTAAAATTGATCCTCTTCAAAAAAATATCGATACACAGAAAGGATATACAGAAACACGAAGATTAGAAATAAAAGAGCAGAGAAGACTTTTAGAACTTGAAGCAGAAGGAAAAACTGGCACAGGCACACCAGGAAGAGGTCCAGCTTACAGGGATAAAAAAGAGAATTTGGATAAGATGGAGCTAGAATTAAACATTCTTAGTGCCAATAGCATCAGAAATGATACTCAAAGCAGAAAAGAAATTGAAAAATACAAGCTTGAAATATCTACAATTGATAACCAAAGAAATCTTAAAAGAGCAGAAAATATAAAAAGAGCTCAAAACTTGGATGGTCTATTAGAAAGAATAAAAATTTCACATGAAATTGGTGGTTGGATACCATGGTTTATACTAGGGATGTTTCTTTGTATTGAAATGGGCCCTATATTGTTTAAATTAATGATGAGTAAAACTCCATACGACTACCTAAGTGAATATGATAAGGAGTTAAGAAAGGCTAAAGCGGGAATTTTAGTAATTTCAAATGCTCATAGAGACGTAAATGGTAAAGAGGTTGAAATTGTAAGATATCTTGATGCAGAAAAGGAGATCGATAAGTTTACTAAGGAATTAGAGGTAAATAAACATCAATTAAATGTTTGGGGTCAGCAGACTACAAAAAAGATATCAGCCAACCCAGAAAATTACCTTTAATTGTGACTTCATTAATAGAAAGATTATCTATTTCATACCTAAAATCTGATGCCAATTTAAATCCATTAGATATAGACTTTATTAGGCTTGAACAAATAAAAACCATTGGAAAAGTTTTGGTTTTTATAGCAAGCCTATTGTCTATTTACATGGGTTATCTAATTTTAGAGAATTGGTTTGCAGGAATTCTTCTAGGGTTATGCTTTATTATTATTTATCTGAATTTTTACTTGGTACTGCTATCTACCATAAGAAAATCTGACTTTATAAATAATAAGAAAGCTATTGTTATAGAAAAAACGGTATCAGTAAAAGGTGTTAACCTTATTGGTGATTTAAAAACATATGATGATACATCAGGAAAAAAAACAGCTTTTTTTTCAATCGCCTTGAGATTACTATTCTTGGTAATTCTTTCTTCATTTTTATCAATCTCAGCTGTTTTAGTTTTGCACCAAAATGTGGCAAGCAAGGGTGTTTTAATTTTTAAAGAAGAAAGCACTAATAAATATGTTGACTTTCTTGAAAAATCTTATAAAACAAAACAGTATAAAAATAGGCAATTTCTAAAAAAGTTAGAAATTGAATTGAGTCTTTTAAATATTAAAAAAGATTCAATAAGCGGATTATTAAATTCATCACCAAAAAATGAATCTTTAATAGAGGATATGAAATGGGTGACAAGTGATATTGATGGATTCAAAAAAGATCATCAAGAAGAAATAGTTTTCCTCAGAAAGGAGATTAATAGAAATGATTATCAATTGCTAGAAAAAACAGAAGAATTTAAAAAGAATATAGAAAATAGCCTCTTTTTTATTCAAAGAATCAAATTTTTACTGCATTATTATTCGCCGAGCTTTTTAATTGTATTTATATTTTCATTAGGCTTTTTTTGCTTGCCATTTTTCTTAAGATTAATGATGCTTAGGTCTGCAAAATATACTATGGATGATAAATTAGAAAATTTTACCAAAAGTATAATAGAAAAAAAACACACTCAGTTAGTCACTGAGATTGAAGGCTTAACAAAAGATACCGATTATAAAAAATTTTTATCTAAATATCATTTATCCAGCTGGCCCTTGCATAACGAACATTTCGAAGATCCTCCATTTAATACTTTACCTAAATTGGATGGCCGCATTAAGTATAGAAAAGGAAGTTTATCTACCTATCTAAGACAATCATAATCAATGAAAGCGCCAGGCAGTTTTTATATTTATGGATATTGTAAGGGACTATATAAAGGCCCAAGAAACAAAGGTATAAAACACCCTATAGTATTAGAAACTAATCCTATGAAAGTTCGTTATTACGAGCTTTCCATTTATAATTCTGTTGACATTAAGGAGGCAACTGTTATTGAAGACTTCGACAAAGAAAGTCTTTTGATTCAACATCCTTATATGTACAGTATTAATTTTTCATGTGATACTGCGATATACTTCAAAGAAATAGTTTTTGATAATGTATCCTTTATCAGAGAACAAATCACTGAATCATTCTTCATAGACCCTGTAATATCCGAAACTGTAAAAAAAGGTAAAAATGATTTTACGTATGGTACTATCGAGGGATGGGGTTATTTCAAAATTGGTGTAGAAAAGAAAAAAAGAGCTGAAATTAAGCCCGTAACAAAAATTGAATCGGAAATTGAACCTGCATTCACAGTGAGCATTACCGGTTCAGACCCAACTCATTACCATGAAAGCAATGGCTCTATATATGCCGAAACCAGCTGGGGCACAAGGCCATATTCATTCTCAATAGATGATGGCAAAAACTATCAAAGCAGCAAAACTTTTAGTGGACTTCCAAATGGCAATTACGTTATCCAAGCGAAGGACGCAAACGGAAATGTTGCTTTGTCAAATACATTTAGTCTTAATAAAAAAAGTAATGCCGGCTGCCTTCCTACCCTGTTTTCAGGCTCCTCCATGCTTTTAATGCCACTGTTCGGCATTTCTTGGTTTTGGGGAATCCCCATATTTTTACTTTTATTTTTTTTATTTCAATTTCTATTCAAAAGAGTTTCTTGTTTAACTAGAACAGACAGTTACTTAACTGCAAATACTAATGGTTTGAGGAAATCAGGATGTATTTGGCCTGGTATTTTAATCTTCCTATACTTTGCACTACTTACTAAATTTTGCACACAAATATTTGATGATAAAACTCAAGCCAAAGTCACAAATATTGAAAAAGATGATTCTCAAATTCTAAATAATTCAAATAACGAAGATAACACAAGATTTATTCAAGAATCAGAAACAATAATTTTAAATCCTGAGGCTGATTCAACAATTAACTCAACACCAGACTCAATATCAATTAATAACAAGATGATTCCAATAAGATATTCGAAAGATTTCAGATTGGTGGTTTATGATTATGAGGAAGAAGATGAAGATGCCATTAAGTTAAGACTCAATGGAAAGGAAATACTAATAAATCTATTAGTTAAAAATCAACCTAAAGAAATAAAATTGACTGAATTTAATTCTGGCCAAAATTATATTGATATCATTCCAACTTCAAATGGTCTTTATGGTGACTGTACACCCAAAGTATTACTAACCTACAAAGGCAAGATTTTATTCGAAGAAACAATAATTAGTAATATCAATACAATCAGTAGACTAAACTTTATAAACAATTTATGAAGCAGGAAAAAGTCTATATAAAGGGTGCTTTTAAAGGGAAGTATATTGGACCATTAGACAATACTAATTTTACCAATAAAAACTTCTATGACATTCAATTTTACGATTTAGAGGTTGAAGATGCTGTAGTAATTGATCCCTATGAAAAAAAGTATTTAACCTATGACCCATATTTTGAATACAATATTCAAAATAACGTCAAGATTCATTTGCAAGACAGTGAAAAGACTAATGTTTTTGTAGAGGACCTTCATGATATCGTAATAAATGAAGTTAAATTACTGCATTTGACCAAAAATGAGGGTAAATCCTTCGGGCATATTGAGGGAGTAATTTATGGTACATATATTTATGAAATACCTGAAAAAGTAATAATTAAAGAAGAAAAACTAATTAATAATCAAAATACAAATCAGGTTTTTAATCAAAATCATCAGGAAACGATTTTCAACGAAAATATTCAAGAACCAGAAGAGATTATTTTTGGACAAGGAAAGTCCGTATGGGATGAGCGATTTTTAAGGATAAAAAAAGCTTCTATTCAGCTACTAGGTATACTTGCAATTGGATTACTTATTACTTCTTTCTTAGGAATTAACTTATTAAGTATATCATTATTAACATTTGTTTTAATATACTTTCTAAATAAAATATTGGGCCCACTTTTAGGATGGAACACTATCCCGAATTCGCAACTACCATCAATGGTCAGTTCAACTAGAGGTTTTATTCGAAAATCATTAAGTTTCTTCTTATTAGCTTTTTTTGTGATTTCATTAATTTTAAAATGGAATTATTTCGCTTGGTTTTTACTCGCTTTATGGATTTTACAATTATTTAGTTATTCATCAGCTGGTGTCTATAATACCAGAAGAATCTGGCAAATTTTAAGTGTATTTCTATTACTTGGCGTTTCACTAGCTTTATTAACATTCATTAGCAAACAAGGTGGATTCATACCTAAAGACGACAACACAGAGCCAGTAGTAGTTGATGAAAAAGAAAACGAATCACAGATTGACACAATTGGCAATCAAGTAAAAATGAATTATTCACGTGTGTGGTATGATTATAATAAAAATAAATACTCCGGAAATTTTCAATCACTAAAAAACAATTTCAAGAAATCAAGAGTAAACCGAATTTCGATAAATAACCCTAGAGGATTTCAAGAAATATACAATAGACTTTGGGTAAACGATACAAAATTAGTCCCATCGATTATTCACATGTTAGATAGTGTTAGAACTTCTAGAAATCTCAATAAAGAACAATTTGCAGATATGGCAGTAAGCTTTGTTCAATATATTCCATATGTACTTGTTCATGATGAAAGTTGCGCTAGCCTGGTAAGACAATCACCCAATGATGATTTTATCCAATCATATCACAGCGAAGGAAAGGAATGCCTTCCAATAATTAAATTCGGTGTTCAAGCACCTGCAGAATTTGGGTATAACTTAAAAGGAGATTGTGACACAAGAGTCGTTTTGCTATTTACACTATTAGATCATTTTGGATATGATGTGGCTATTTTAATTAGCGAAGCATATGGGCATTGTGTATTAGGAATAAATAAGCCTGGTACTGGTTCATATAAAAGTTATTATGGAAAAAAGTATTTTGTTTGGGAAACAACCTCTAAAGACTTTAGAATGGGGCAATTCCCATCAGAAGTCAGCAACATGAATAATTGGCATATTGCCTTAACCTCTAAAAACAATTAACATGAATATTAAAGTTTTTTCTTTAGGATTAATTCAATTGACACTAGCAATACTAGTTGGTGTCTTGGTACTATGGTTTACTTTTAAAATCATCAAAGTATTAGTTTCAAGAAAAATGGAAATAAAGGCGGATAATATCGCATTTGCTATTTTTTCAGGTGCAATTCTTTTATCTGTTGGATTGATTATGTCTGAATCAATTTCACCAGCGATGAATGCATATAGGATCGGAATTCAAGATTCCCAAAGTATACAATTGACAGCATTAGCTTTTGTAAAAGTATTATTAGGGTACCTTTCAATTGGATTATTAACTGCTATGATCATCAATTTGGTAAGTATTTGGTTATACAATTTACTAACTAAAGACGTGGATGAATTAACTGAGATAAGAAATGGAAATATCGCAACTGCAATAATCACTGCTGTTATTATCATTTCAATTACCTTAATGGCGAAGGACAGTTTGGGTATTATATTCGAGTCATTTATCCCTTATCCAGATACTCCCAAATTTTACTAATCAATTTGTATTCAATGATTAATAAATGGATACTAAGCATACTTATGATGATTCATCTTTTTGATCATCATTCAGCTACTGCTCAGGTACTAAACGTTGATAGAGAAGCAAATACAGATAGTATTCAAAAAAACTGGGAAATAGTTAGTGGAATTTCTTTTTCTGCCGACAGACAGAAGAAGAATATTGTCGATTTAAATTCAAATTTTGAATTAGTAAGAAATCTAAATAAT
>NZ_JBIILQ010000182.1:0-5667 GCF_044232565.1 Daejeonella sp.
ATGAACTATTAGCGTTAAGGAGGCGGCAGTCTGACAAATGGAGCTGAGGAATACTAAGAAAGAAAATAGTAACCTTGAATTAAACCGAAGGCAGTTTAAATATTCTAAAATTTGAAGCAGAAATGCTTGTCGCTTGTATTTAAGGGCAGGAATTTATTAAAACTTTAATTCCATTTCATGAATCAAACTTTTAGGGCACCTATAAAGTGGGAAAAAATCAACTGAATTATCAGGATCAATATTGGCATCCATTAGTAGCTTCAGATAATTTTCCGGATCTGAAATGTACCTCCAAGTTTTATATTCATAATAAATATCTGAAAACGAAGATTTAAAGTCGAAAAGTGAGTCTTTCTTAAACCCTAATCCACCACCCAAATTGAAAAACTTCATTCCTAATTGACGCCCAATCTGACTAAATTCATCTGTCAGAAATTTAGCTGGTGAATATTTCAAATAGGCTGTTTTTGTTGCCGCTAAATGGGATTGAATAATTGTTTGGGTAAATAGAATAATTCCACCACAAACAGCCTCTTCTTCATGATAAACTATGAATAACTTACTGTGAAATTCCATAGAATGCAGGAAATTGCTAAAATATTCTTCAGTAAACATATAATAATCACTTGCTCCTACCCGCTTCATATTTTCGGTATAAATTTCCGTAAACTCTCTTATGGCTTTAGGACTCTTGGATTCTTGAATATAAAAACCAGCAGATTTTAACTTTTTTATCTGTTTTATAAGGGAATAATCATATTTCAACCTCTGTTGTTCGAGCGACTGCTCGAGGTTAATTACAACACTGTTGCCATTATCATGCACACCATTAAAAGAATTCATCAGTGGCAATTGATCTAAAAATGGATTTAAACGCGAAAAAACAGATACAATTTGATTTTTTTTGAAAAACTGATGGAGGTCTCTTTTGAAATTCTCCTTCATCTCTGTCGGAATATCAGTGAATAATCGATTAGATATCGGCCCAGTGTACCCATAAACCGAAGTCATATCGTACAAATCAGTGTTAGGAATATTCCTTTTCAGTAATGGTATCGCAATAAAATCGTTATTTTCATGGTAAACCAATAAAACAGGAATCCCATCCTTAGTCAAATTATGGTATTCCCAGGTATGATAAGAATCAAATTCAAGAGATTGTGACACATATTTTTTCCACTCCCTCTCTTGGTGGATATTTATTTCATTAATCATAAAAAAAAGATTATTTATAAAATCAGAATTAATTGTAAAAGCTTTGCAAATAATAGAATATTGGAAGCAGCATTATTGAAGAGCACTTATTGATGCAAACTTATATTATGAGCCGTATTTTCTTGATAATTGGGCATCTCATCTTTTCTAAGAATCATTTTTAAAAAGTCTTTATTTATGCCAATTTCAGAAAAACCAATCTTTTTGTAGACCGACTGAGCGTTGTGATTTTCTTTGTGAACCTCGAGAATAATTGAATCTAAGTTAAGATGTGTGAAACCGAAATTAAGCATCAAGATACTTGCATGCTTACCAATTCCCTTGCCCCAAAATGATGGCTCCCCAATAAATAAATGAAACTCTGCTGTATTTGAGTTTACATTAATTAGCTGAACATTTCCAATATATTGACTGTTGCTTTTCAAACAAATGGCAAAACGATGGTCATCAGGCTTTTTTAAGGCATTTTTCAGCCATTCTAATTCCATTTTCTCAGTGATTTTTTTACCCGAATTAAAACAGGTATACTTCCAAATTATTGGATTATTTCTCCAATGAAAAGATGTTTTAGCGTCTGATAAATATAGCTCCCTTAAATAAATAGAATAACTCATAGCATTTGCTTTAGATAATTAATAATTCGTTCCATATCTTCTTCATTATAACGATGATCAATTGGCAATGAGACTAGATTATTAGCGAGATAATTTTCAAACATTTTATCGGTCGTCCATTTGAGCACATTTGGCCAGTAAACTGGTGTAAATACCCTTTTACTTATTAATTTCTTCTTGATATTTTCTCTACTTGATAAAAAAGGATAACATAATGGACCATTTATAAATGAAGTATCTATCTCTAATTGATTTTTATCTGAAAGCACTTCATGAAGGATTTTAAAATTCTTGTTTCTAATTAGCCTACACGATTCATAATCAATACTTTTTAGAAGATATTCTGTTAAAAATGACATTCTACGAATAGGATTTCTTGAGAGTATGTCATTATTAGTTTTATATGCTTCGAAACCTTTTTCGATAGACTGATCAACACTAATAAGAAGGTGTGACATTCTATCAGAAGAAATATCTCTTTCAAATTTTATAGTGCTAATTATATTACTTTGGAGATAAGCACCATCGGGAACACCAAAAAATTTACGACAGGAGTAAAAAGTGTCGATGTTAGGTAAGGGCTTTAAAAAAAAAGCCTGTGAATTATCCACAATCAAATTCATGTCCATCTTAGCTAAATTGTTAACTGTTAATTGTTTAACACCAAAATAATTGGTGTATAAAAAACATTCGTTAGTTTCAATTTCAAAATCGATTATTGGATCTAAATTCTTGTCGAGCGTATAAAAATGATATTGAATACCCAGTTTTTTAATAGGCTCCAGTATTACTTCACATGTAAAATATGGGATATAAATACAGGAATAGCCATTTACTTTCAGGATATATTCCAAAGCATTTCTTCCAGTATTTAATTTGATGAGGGAAGGATAATATTCTTCCATGGCGGGCAATTGAAGGTTTAAATAACCTCCGATAGCCTTTACTCGTTTGGCGTAAATTCTCATTAAGATTCAGAAGTGAATTATTAAAAATCAAACAAGATTTGTCTGATAAGAGGATTGCTGGAATGATTTAACCCTGATCTGGCTGGTACATTCGCTTGTTTAAGGGTTGATAATACTCATCGAGCGTTGCGGGAACCCTAGATTTATAACCTAAAATTTGTCTTAATCCTTCGCTCAATGATTCACCAAATTCGTAGCCTAAAAATCTGGGATAGTCGAATTGTTGCTTGAATTGTGGTTTTGTATAGCTAATCGTTAGAACTCTCCTATTTCCATCGGTAGTATTCTTTCCGGCTGCATGCCATAAATTTGAATCAAATAGGATTATACTCCCTTTTTTAGCAATTGCACGATCAGCATTTTCATAAAAATAATCCTCATCAGGTTTTATTGCAATTTGATGAGAACCAGAGAGCATATAAGTTGCCCCATTTTCGAGGGTGAAATCATCTAAGAGTACCATCATTTGAATCATGGTTTTATCTCTGCCCATAAAAGACCGTACATCTCGATGAATATTTTGAACATAGGGCCTATTATCTTTAGAATTCATCACCCCACCAAATGCATTCACAATATAATTACCGCCCAAAAAGGCTTTCATTTCTTTATCACAATACAAACGATCAAGAAATTGTAAAGCAAAATTATCCGATTCAATTAGATGATGTAAAGTTCCTTCCATATTTTGACTGATACCATTACTTTCCTGGATTTCGCGTCTTTTTTCATAGGCCTTTTCGAGCGAATTATTGATTTGATCTACAAATTCAGGCTCTAATGCATTCTCATAACTAATCCAACCAAATTGGTCGAGTTGTACCATTGCATTTTCAACTGAAATTTCTGAATAGGTGAATTTATTTTTCATATTATGTGTTAATTATTAACTCTTGATAAATATTAGTTCATTTTTATTAAATAAATGCCGTACATAAAACCATGTACTATTATTTTAATCTGTGAGAGGTAACATTCTAAGAAATAAGCACCTTTAATTTAGGCCTCAAGAATTTCTAACATTTGTTTATTTACCTTATTTACATCAAATTTTTTCCTTGCATAAGCTCTGCCATTTTTACCGAAAAGCAAGGTGTCTGCAGGATATTGGATGAAATGCTGAATCTTAGCGGTAAGGGCATTCACATTTTTTATTGGCACCAAAAAACCAGTTTGAGCATTTTCCGTAAGATCTACAGTTTCTTTACAACCAACTGAATCACAAGTAATTATTGCTCTTCCCATGGCCATTCCTTCAAGTAAGCATCTAGGAATACCTTCACCATAATAAGAAGGAAGAACAAGAACAGATGATTCTTTAATGTGAGGTCTTACATCACTAACTTCACCTAGATAGTTAATAATTTGACCTGAACTAATCTTTTGATACAAAACAGGATCAATGGAGTCGATATTGGGGTCATAGGGGCCAATTAATTTAAACTTAACATGGGGAAACCGCGATTTAATGCGCTCTGCAGCCTCAAAATACTCACGTATTCCTTTAGCATTTATCAATCGGGAGATCATTAAAAAAACAATGTTTTCTGAATCAGGTTTAGAAAATACATAATGAGAAAGATCTACACCTGAACCATTAACTACGTGAGCATTAACACTTTGATCAATAATTCCTTGATTAATTAAAGTTTCAAAATCATCTCTATTTTGAAGAATAAGCGCTCTGTTTCCATTCAGTTTTAGACTGAATTTTAACATCGCTCTAACTATTATCTTGACTAGTGGTGTTTTATCGTTGCCATTCATGAAGTTATAGCCCAACCCCGTAAGCATAGGCACAATATGTTTCACTTTACAAATTTTGGCAATAAAAGAGCCATAAATAACCGGCTTAAGCGTGTATGGGAAAAAGGTATCTGGTTTGGCTTGCTTAATTACCTGAAATAACCTAAACATGTACATGAGATCTGAAAACATGGAGACATTGCTTCCATTAAGCTCATTTTCATAAATATCGATGCCCATGTCAAGCAATTTATTTCGCACCTCATCGTGATGAATTTTAGGAGTAAAAACCGCCACCTCATTATTTTTCAATAATGCCTCCATAAGTTTGCCTCTAAACCCTAGTAGGGTACGATAAGAATCGCAGGCGATAAGTATTTTTTTTCTTTTTCGCTTGATCATAAGACGTTAAAAATTTGCTTTTAGCCTGTAGAATATGAATGTTAATCTGGAACCAGATTGAGTAATTCGAAGAAAAAGGAAATTGGAAATCCTTGAAAAGTAGGATGAAATATTAATTTGAAAGGGGAAATGCGCAGAAAACAGCTTAAAATACTAAGCGTTGCATTTTAGCAAATGCAACGCTTAGTTTAAAAATCCTGATTAAACAGGTAGAGAAGAAAAGAATATTACTACTTGGTACCTGCTTCAGCCAATACTTTAGCCGCAACATCAGCTGCTGGAATAAGCATGGATTGATACTCATAAGGAGGTATCCAATTGGAAGCAGCAGTTGATATTTTGTTGCTACCTGAATTTTTGTAAAAATTGGTGGAAGCCCCACTCACAAAACCCGGCTTAGCATTGTATTCTGTATAGATTGGGTTAGCCTGATTTTCGAAATAATTATTATCTGTTCGAACAGTTGCACCCATAGTTACACCAACTGTATAGCCACTACCATTATAATAATAATTGTTAAACACGTGCATATAACCAAATCTTGTACTAGGTTGTCTCTCAGAGATATTGTAGAAATAGTTACCATACATGGTTACTTTGAGAAAACCAATATCCGTAGTTTGTAAATCACCACTGCCAATAAGCAATGCAATATGAGAATCATGGAATTTATTATTTGAAATCGTAACGTAATTAGAGCGATCCGTTACTTCCATTAATTC
>NZ_JBIILQ010000183.1:0-5643 GCF_044232565.1 Daejeonella sp.
CAGGCTGTCGACATTCAAAAGCGGAAAGCTAAAAGCAAATTGTGCAATCTCATATCTCAGACCTCATACTTCAGACCTCATACCTCCTCAGTTATCAGTTATCGGTTATCAGTTGTCAGGCTGTCGACATTTCAAAAGCGGAAAGCTAAAAGCAAATTGTGCAATCTCATATCTCAGTTCTCAAATCTCAGACCTCAAATCTCAGACCTCAGACCTCAGACCTCATACTTCAGACCTCATACCTCAGACCTCATAAAAAAAGCAAGGATTGAAGATTGATTATCTTCAATTATCCTTGCTTTTTTAGCATTTAGGTGTTACGTGTTTTTAGATTCGTCTGCGTCTTTCGCCACTTCCGCCTTCACGGCGTGCACCACCACCGGCATTGCCGGTGCCGCCACGATCTTCGCGGCGTTTTCCTGAAAAATCACGGAAACCACCACCAGAGCTGCTAGAACTGCCGCCGCCTTCACGTCGTCCGCCGCCGCCGCTTCCGCCACGGTAACCACCGCCACTTCCGCCTTCACGTCGTCCGCCGCCGCTTCCACCGCGGTAACCACCGCCGCCTCCACGATTTGATCCGCCACGTTCGCCGCCGCCACCACCGCCTTCGCGGTCGCCAGCTAATTCAATTCTTACCTCTCTACCTTGGAAATCAACGGATTTGAATCCTTCAACAACCTGATTTACAGCAGATTCTTCAACTTCAAAGAAAGTAAATACACCCTTAAGGTCGATTTTACCTACACTTTTCCCACTGATTTTAGTGTTGTTACAGATAAATCCTAACATATCTCCACGAGTGAAATCATCAACTGATCCCAAGTTCATGAAGAGGCGGGTATAACCTGGACTTGTACTTGATTTGAAAGTACGGTCGCCACGCTCTGAACGATCACTACGCTCAAATCCTCGGTCATCACCTGAGATATTTAAATCTGGTGCTTTTGAATAATATTCAAGGAAACGGTTGAATTCAAGTGAAGCAAATCTTTTGATAATCGCTTCCTTGTCCAAGTCCTTAAATTCATCCATAATACGTGGAATGTATTGCTCGATCTGATCTTCATTCACTTCAACATTGTGAACCTTATGAATCATCGCAAACAATTGCTTTTCACACACATCAAATCCGCTTGGAATTTCAGCCTTAGTGAATGACTTTCCTATGGTGCGCTCAATGTGGCGAATCTTACCTAATTCCTTTGAATTAATGATTGCAATCGAAATACCTGTTTTACCTGCGCGTCCTGTACGACCGCTTCGGTGAGTGTAATTTTCGATTTCATCAGGTAATGAGTAATTAATTACATGAGTAACGTCATTTACGTCAATTCCCCTTGCGGCAACGTCTGTAGCAATTAATAACTGTAGACTACGATCACGATAGCGTTTCATAACTTTATCGCGCTGCTGCTGTGATAAATCACCATGTAATGCATCAGCATTGTAACCGTCTTTCATTAAAGATTCTGCAATTTCTTGAGTTTCAATTTTGGTACGGCAGAAAACAATACCGAAAATTTCGGGATTGAAATCTACAATTCGCTTAAATGCTGCGTATTTATCGCGCGCTTTTACGATGTAATATTCATGTTCGATGTTGACATTTCCGGTATTTTTGGTACCCATGGTCAGCTCGAACGGATCTGTCATGTATTTTTTTGCAATTCTGCGAACTTCAGATGGCATAGTTGCCGAGAATAACCATGTTTTTTTATCATCCGGAGTGGTTGATAAAATACTGTCGATGTCTTCTTGGAAACCCATGTTAAGCATTTCGTCTGCTTCATCGAGCACTACGAATTGCACTTGACTGAAATCAATCGCTTTACGATTGATAATATCAAGCATGCGGCCTGGAGTGGCTACAACAATCTGTACACCGCGTTTAATTTGGCGTAACTGATCTGAAATGTTTGCTCCACCATAAACAGCAACAACGTTAACGTTCTTCATGTTTTTGGCGTACTTGTTCATGTCGCTGGTGATCTGTAAACAGAGTTCACGAGTGGGACAAAGAATTAACGCTTGTGGATAATTTTCTTCAAAATCCAATAATTCTAATAGGGGGAGGCCAAAGGCTGCCGTTTTACCGGTTCCTGTTTGAGCTAATCCGACAAAATCGTTGCTGCCTGAAAGTAATACCGGGATAGCTTGTTCCTGGATTGGTGTGGGATTTTCGAATCCCAGTTCAGTGATGGCATTAACAATATCATGACGGATACCCAAGGTACTAAATGGGTTCATGATAATATATAAGTGCATTCAGCCTTATTGCTGAAAGCGCCGCAAATGTACGTTTTTTTTATGATATAATCAATTAATTGTATTTTGTTAATTGAAAGGTCATTTGAATCGAGAATAAATTTTCATATTTCATCTAAATTGCTCTTAATCACTATTATTTATTTGCTAGATATTTTAAAAAAAAGTGGATTTCTTTTTTCTATTAATTAAAGCATCAACTACTGTTAAATGGCTAAGCGAATTAATAGTATGAGTGCCTAAAATATCCTTTTCCCAGTCTGGTAAAATAGATTCTATAAGCTCTTCTTTATAGCTATTTTCTGTTAATTCAACAATTTCATTTATAGCTATGCCATAACCGTAATGTTTTAATCCGTTTTGCGCTGGGCGGTAGAGTTTGTTTTTGTATTTAAATATTTTTCCTGCAGGTCGTGATCGTTTAAAATCACTAACAATCGGGTTTTTGGGATGTCTTATCCAGTTATCACTGTTCAGTTTATCTGAATAAAATAGATGTAACTCATCTTGTGCCAAGGGTATATCACTATTCGTAATATTACAAAAAAGCCAGTATTTGTTATTTTGGAATAAGATTGTTGTATCTACTGCTTTAATATTTTTCATTAAAACTTTTTCTAATTCCCATTTAAAAGGAAACTCTTTGCATTTATATAATTCTATCGTATTGTTTTGTTTTGATTCTGGAATCATGAACAATTCATTATGTTCTTCAATCAAGAATGGATAGGAGAGGTGATAATTCCGTTCTAAAATTTTTACCGGTTCTGTAAAATTACCGTTCTGGTCCATTTCAATAAAACAGATATAGCCTTTATTGTCCCGATAAATTAATTCCTCAAAAAAAATATAATATTTATCTTCTCTTTTTAGAATGAATGGGTCTGCCCAAAACCGATCTCTTGGCGGAATAATTTTTTGAAATCTTGTGAGATCTGTTGAGATTTTATCACTAGTTCCTATTTTAAAAAGTAATATCCATTGATGAAAATTAAAGGTTGAGTCGAACTTATCTAAAAGCTTTAAAAGCATTAATTTTGGAGCATATACTAACATTTCTTTATTACTTGGTACTTTGGGTGCTTTTTTCGAATTAAAAAAGGGTGCCTCATTTAGTGGTTTAATTTTTTCCAGGAACACTTCTTCTCCCAATTTATTAAGCTCCTTGATCTTTAGTAGAATAATAGAGGATGCTATCCAATAAAAAATATGCTTGTTTCTGTTTATACTAAACGGATCCGTTGAAAATCTGGTTTTGTATAATAATAAACTTTTTTTGTGCTCTCCGAAAGTTGCCTGTAAAGTAATTTCAGTTTCTTCTCTTCCTTCTAACACCTCTCTGACTCCTGTTAAATCTGTACATGTATCCCCTAATTCAAATTGCTGAAATGACCAAGCTCCTAATCGCGCCACTTGAGGTAAATTGGGGTGGAAATGATCATTGTTTAATGTGATTAGAATATCAAGTTCATGTTTTTTTATTGCCTCTAGGTTTTGCTTCTCAACATCTCCTCCACTTAGCTGAAGGTTTATAATTGTAGAATCTTCAGACAAAAGATCTTTTAGATTTCGAGTTTCTAAGGCATTTGGAATGCATTTATTGATTTTTTTGTCCCAAAAATTATAGAAGTTAAAGAACAATTTCGTGCTATTTTTGAAAAAATTTCTTGCTAAGCTATTTTGCATTGTGCTCTCTGCATTCACTCTTAAAGCCAAAACAAGCTCGCAAACCCCCTCTATTTTTAACGTTTCAATCATTCTATAGGCCCAAAGGGGTATCATATTATCATCTACTAAAATCCCGATTCTGAGTTTTTTATTTTTCATTTAAATTGGATCTTGTTTTGGCTAGTATAGAAATGAACTAGCACCCGAGATTGGGTATATAAACAAATATGTTAGAAACTCATTTAACTCTATGATTATCGAATCATGTAAACAATTTCGTTCCACTATTAACAAAAAGAGACTCATTCTGTTTTAAGATTTGATAATTAAACGAAAGCCTTCAAATATTGGTTTTAAGCCTTTTGGGATTATTAGAATGAATAATTTGGGATATTTGGCTTAGCTTTTTTAATTATCCTAAAAATATTACCTGTATTGTTTGGAAAATCGATAAAAAGTCAAGATAATGCAGTATAATTTTACGAAGTACCTACAAGAAAGAAAATTTTATAAAAATGAAGATCTATTCAAAATTTTTACCTGAAACTAAATTACGCTCAAAATTGCTTGCTTTTTTAGGTTTGGCGTTTTTGGTCACTATTAGTTTTATGAATTCAGGTGGTAAAAGTGGTTTACCTCAAGGAGATACTGATAATGGCGGATTAGCTTTACCTGGTGATTTTGAGGCGGTAGTAGTGGTAGATTCTATAGGTCGCGCCCGACATTTAGCTGTAAATAAGAATGGAGATATATACGTTAAATTAAGAGTGCCTGATGCTCAAAATAGAGGAAGTGTAGCTTTACGCGACAATAATAATGATGGTAAGGCAGATATTATTGAATATTTTGGAGATTACCCAGATACAGGAAACTATGGTACAGCCATGCGTATTCACAAAGGCTATCTATATTTTACCACTGCCGGTGAGGTTTTAAGAACTAAACTTAGCCCCGGGAAATTAGTCCCGGAAGGCAAAACTGAAACTATTGTTGTCGATAATTACAAAAGAGGAAAATACTCTCATATTGCAAAGCCAATTGCCTTTGACACTAAGGGTAATTTATATGTTCCTTTTGGATCACCAAGTGATGTTTGTCAGGTTGCTGATAGGCAGCCGGGATCTCCTGGTCAAAGTCCTTGTCCCGAATTAAAAGAGCATGGTGGTGTGTGGAAGTTCAGTGAAAATAAGTTAAACCAAAAACAAAGTGATGGTACTTTGTATGCTACAGGTATTCGTAGTATTGTGGGTATGGAGTGGAATAAATTTGATAATTCCTTGTATGCCATGCAGCACGGACGTGATGATTTCTCTAGAACCTGGTCTACTATTTATTCTCCTTGGCACAGTGCTGTATTGCCTTCTGAAGAGTTTTTAAAGGTTGCAGAGGGTTCTGATTCTGGATGGCCATACTACTATTATGATTTTATGCAAGGGAAAAAATTATTGAATCCTG
This sequence comes from Daejeonella sp., assembly GCF_044232565.1. Taxonomy (GTDB): domain Bacteria; phylum Bacteroidota; class Bacteroidia; order Sphingobacteriales; family Sphingobacteriaceae; genus Daejeonella. The sequence goes on from NZ_JBIILQ010000183.1 coordinate 5,392, forward strand.
AGTATGGTGGCGATGGTAAAAAAGAAGGAGATGCAGCTAAATATAACATGCCGATTATCGGATTTCCTGGTCATTTCGCACCTAATGATTTATTATTTTATTCTGGTGATCAGTTTCCAGAGCGCTATAAAAACGGTGCTTTTGTCGCATTTCATGGATCAACCATTCGTGCACCATATCCTCAAGGTGGCTATTGCGTAGCATTCGTTCCCTTTGTAAATGGTAAATTTTCAAGTGAATGGGAATTATTTG
>NZ_JBIILQ010000184.1:0-5640 GCF_044232565.1 Daejeonella sp.
ATGGTATAAACGTTTATGGTGATGAGGTTAGTCAGAACATGCGTAATATTGCTAATTCTGTACAATCGGCAACCAATGCAGGTGTTGCAGCAGCATCAGGTGGAGCTATTCCTAATATTGTTGGAGTGATGACTGCCGGACTTCCAGTTAATGCTACGCCTACTCAAATTGGAGCATTTTTAGGAAATTTTCCTGCTGCTTTAAGACCTACCATTCAAAACCTTATTCCTTTTAACATCGGTTTAAGAGCAGGTATTATTCCTGATCAAGCGGTTTCTAGAACAGGTTATAATGAGCAAGATTTAGTAGACTACGATACTCGTTCAATTAAAACTTCAACTTCATTACACTATAAATTTAGCGATAATGTTCAGGCTATCTTACAGGCAAACTGGGGTACTGGTACATCGGTTTACACCGGTTCGGATCGTTATTCTTTGCGTAATTTCAGCATTGGACAGTACAAGCTTGAATTAAAAGGTAAGGATTTTATGGTTCGTGGTTATACTACACAAGAACGTTCTGGTGATTCATACATTTCCTCAATTCTTGGAAGTTATATCAATGAGGCTTCTAAAACTAGTTCGAATTGGTTTCCACAATATATTGGTAATTATGTTGGTGCACGTTCTTCAGGTACTCCAGATGCGCAAGCACATGCATTTGCACGTAATGCTGCTGATGCAGGAAGATTTTTACCAGGTTCTACTCAATTTGAAGCAGCAAAAGATCAAATCAAGGACTGGAAGGTTAGTAGTGGATTAGGTGCAAAATTCGATGACAAAACAAACCTTTACCACTATGAGGGTATGTATAACTTTACCAATGTATTAAAAGATGCCTTCGAACTTCAAGTTGGAGCTTCATTCAGAAGATATGACTTGAATTCTGGTGGTACTATTTTCGATGATTTGAACCGTAAGATTGACATTGATGAAGTTGGAGCTTTTGTTCAGGTAGGTAAGAAAATTGCTGATGCATTTAAGTTAAGCTTCTCAGGTCGTTATGATAAAAATCAAAACTTTGAGGGTCGTTTTACTCCAAGAATAACAGGAGTTTATACGGTTGCGCCAAACAATAACATCAGACTATCTTATCAAACAGGTTACCGTAATCCAACTACACAAAATCAATTCATTGATCTTTCTGTAGGTGGTGGTACAACGCGTTTAATTGGTGGTTTGCCAGCTAGTTTAAATAAGTATAACCTAATGGGAAACAAACCTTTTACAGATGTTAGTTACCAAAGTTTCCTTGCCTCTGCTGCAGCGGGTTCTCCAAATGATAATCTTTTAAAATCCTATACTTTTGATTCAAAAGGTGTAAGACCAGAAAGTGTTGAAGCTTATGAAATTGGTTATAAAGGTTTATTAGGTAGTAATGTTTTACTTGATGCTTATGGTTATTTTAACACATACAGTGATTTCATAACTTCTGTTGAGGTATTCCAGCGAAATGGAACTTCATTCACTAAGTTCGGAGTGCCAGTTAATGCTGCAGGCAATGTTACCTCTTATGGTACTGCCCTCGGTATTGATTACCTTGTTGGAAAATATAGCTTAAACGGTAATATTTCTTACAATAATATTGGTGATATTCCGGTAACTTATGTAAATGACTTTAACACCCCTAAAGTACGTTACAACTTAGGTATCAGTAACCGTAATGTTGTGAAGAATGTTGGTATGAACGTTTCTTACCGCTGGCAAGATTCATTCGACTGGGCTTCTTCATTCGCTACAGGAAAAGTTTATGCATTCGGAACAGTTGATGCACAAGTTAACTTGAAAATTCCTTCAGTAAAAGGAATGATTAAGATTGGTGCTCAAGATTTACTAAACAAATACTATGTAACATCTTACGGTAACCCACAAATGGGTGGAATGTACTATATAGGTTTCACATTAAACCAATAATAGGGAGATAATTTATCTTCCTTTTCGGACAAATATTTTTTTGTTCGCAAATTGTGCAAAACCCGCTCCGGATTCCGGAGCGGGTTTTGTTGTTAATAAGCCATGACATACATCGATTTCTATCTCAATCTGTATTCAATTAATAATTTATAGAATTAGAAAATTTTTCTGCAAGCAATTTCTCTTCTCGATTGTTCATTCTCAATAAGCTCGATACCAAATCAGGCGCTAATTAATAATTATGATTAATTTATTATGGAAGGAAATGAAGGCTCATCATCTTTACCGTTTGACCTGACTAAACAAGAAGCAGATATGCATCATGTCAATAATCCAGTTTTAGGATTGGAAAAAAATGTAAAAAGATATCTTTCAGCAGTTAAGGGATTTAGGCAGGATTCAAATCGATTGCTCTTTACCGATGGTATTGCTGAAGTTGAGGTGAAGGTAATAAGCAATGAAATTATTAGAGTTAGACTAGCCCCTGGTGGTGTATTCTTAGAAGAATTCTCCTATGCATTAGCAGATACAGTTCATCCTGTAGCCGTATTTTCTTGTAAAGAGCTCGAAGATTGTTTTCGAGTGGAGACTAATTCTGCAGCATGTGTAATTAACAAAAAAACTTTTTTGATCTCTTTTGACGATACTCATGGGGGAATTATCAATGAAGATAGAATACCAATGCATTGGGAAGAAAATATTGATTATGGAGGATATTATGTTTATGCAACTAAAAAATGTCAGGATAATGAAAGCTTTTTCGGACTAGGAGATAAATCAAGTGATTTTAATCTTATCGGTAAAAAATATATAAATTGGAATACAGATGCTTATTCTTATCAAAAAAACCAAGACCCGCTTTACAGATCAATTCCTTTTTATATAGGGATTAATAAAGGTGTCAGTTATGGGATTTTTTTTGATAATACCTTTAAAAGTCATTTCGATTTCGCTCATCAAGACCAAGAAGATGTAAGTTTCTGGGCTGATGGTGGTGAAATGCAATATTATTATATTCATGGGCCACATATGATGGATGTGATAAAACGTTATCATATGCTCACTGGAACACACCAGATGCCTGCAAAATGGACGCTTGGTTTTCATCAATGCCGCTGGAGTTATTATCCCGAAGAAATTGTAAAAAAACTTGCTCAAAATTTCCGACAGCGTAAAATCCCTTGTGATGCAATTTATTTGGATATCGATTACATGGATGGTTATCGTTGTTTTACCTGGAATAAAAAGTATTTTCCTGATCCTGCCAGAATGATCAAAGAGCTAGAAAATGATGGTTTTAAAACAGTTGTGATAATTGATCCTGGAATTCGTGTAGATCCAAATTATTCGGTTTATAGGGAGGGTAAACAGAATAATTATTTCTGTAGACGTTGCGACGATTATTTCATGGAAGGTCATGTTTGGCCTGGAAGATGTCAATTTCCTGATTTTACGAATCCTAAGGTTAGAGATTGGTGGGGTAATTTATTTAAGGAGCTTATCGATATAGGTGTAGCTGGAGTATGGAATGATATGAATGAGCCTGCCGTATTTGGATCTGGCACATTTCCAGTTGATGTAAGGCATAATTATGATGGTTTTCATGGGTCTCATCGTAAAGCTCATAATATTTATGGTATGCAAATGGTGCGTGCAACTTATGAGGGTCTTAAAAAACTTCAGAAAAATAAACGACCATTTACCATTACCAGAGCAGGATTTTCAGGGGTTCAGCGCTATTCCTCAGTATGGACAGGTGATAATGTAGCTACTTGGGAACATCTTAAAATGGCAATTATTCAATGTCAACGTTTGTCCATTTCAGGAATTTCTTTTTGCGGCTCGGATATCGGTGGCTTTAGCGGCCAACCGGATGGCGAATTATTCACTCGATGGATTCAAATGGGAGTGTTCTCACCCTTTATGCGTGCTCATTCGGCTGGTGATACCATTGAACGTGAACCATGGAGCTTTGGTAAGGAATTTGAAGATATAAACCGGAAGTTTATAGAACTTAGATATAAATTATTACCCTATATCTATACCACTTTCTGGGAGCATTATCGGTATTATTTCCCTATAATAAGACCCTTAGTATTACATGAGCAAGAAAATGTATTTACGCATACCATTCAAGAGATTTTTACCTTTGGAGATAAAATTCTTGTTGCACCAGTTAGCAATCAGGGAGTGAGACTTAAGAATGTATATTTGCCATCAGGTTCATGGTATGATTTTTGGACATATGAACGTCTTCATGGTGGCAGAGAATATCAAGTAGCTGCACCGCTCAACTCAATTCCAATTTTTGTAAAGGCTGGCTCAGTTATTCCTGAATCTCCAGTCATGCAATATGTAGGTGAATTTGAAATAGAAGAAATGGTTTTTCAAATCTATTTCTCAGAATATGAAGTGAATTCCATCTATTTTGAGGATAATGATGATTCCTTTGCTTTCGAGCACAATATTTACCTTGAGAAAAAATTTGTAGTTATCGGTGATCAAAAAACGATGATTATTACGCAATCGTCTGTGGGTTTGTTTAATCCACACTACAATATTTATGATCTTAAAATTATTGGCCTCCCATTTATACCTCAAAAGGTCCTAATCGACGGAGTTGAATATCAGGAAATATTAGGTTTTGATGATAGAAAGCAATTTAGAATAAAATGCACTAAAAGTTTTAAACGAATTGAGATAATAGCTTGAAAAATTATTTTATTAATCAAAATTTGAAGAATGCCAAAGCATAAAGCGAGACATAATATACCTGAATTAGCGGAATCATCATTAAAGGGAAAAAATTATTCCCGTTTTACAGATTTTGATATCAGTCTTTTTAAGGCAGGAAAGCATTTTAAAGTGTATGAAAAATTCGGGGCTCATGTTGTCAATTTTGAGGGCATCGCGGGGACTTATTTCGCCGTCTGGGCTCCAAATGCAAAGAGAGTATTTGTAGAAGGTAATTTCAACGGTTGGAATCAATCCTCCCATCCAATGCATGTTAGATGGGATGAGTCGGGTATTTGGGAAATTTTTATCCCTGGAGTAACCTATGGTGAGGTTTATAAATATTTTATTGCTTCAAATTCAGGTGAAAATTTAGAAAAATCAGATCCCTTTGCATTGAGGTCGGAACATTCGCCATCAACCGCCTCTATTGTATGGGGTAATAGTTATGAATGGAAGGATGAACATTGGATGCTTAACAGGAGGGAGGTAAATTCTTTAAATAAACCAATCTCTGTTTATGAAATGCATTTTGGTTCCTGGGTCCGAAGTCTTGAATCTCCACATGAGTTTTTAACTTATCGGCAAATGGCGGAATCTTTAATTCCCTACCTAAAGGAAACTGGATTTACACATGTTGAGTTTCTTCCATTAATGGAACACCCTTTTTATCCTTCTTGGGGTTATCAAATTACTGGATACTTTGCCGCTACCTCCCGTTATGGGTCTCCACAAGATCTTATGTTTTTAATTGAACAATTGCACCTTAATGAAATTGCCGTTATTTTAGATTGGGTTCCTTCTCATTTTCCTGGGGATGAGCATGGGCTTTATCGTTTTGATGGTAGCCATTTATATGAACACGCCGATCCGAAAAAGGGTTTTCACCCCGATTGGCAATCCTATATTTTCAATTATGGTAGGAATGAGGTGAAATCTTTTCTAATTAGCAATGCCGTTTTTTGGCTCGAGCGATTTCATGCCGATGGTT
>NZ_JBIILQ010000027.1:0-18802 GCF_044232565.1 Daejeonella sp.
GACCAGTAATTAAAGCCATTCTGGCTAAGGCGCAGGCTTATAGCGAAAAGAGCAAAAATGAAGTTCATTACTCCGGACTCCCATTCATCAGAACGGCTGTTAGTCAGCTAGTTTCAAAAGAATTTGTGCTATTTCTAGGTCTGTCAATTTTAGTGGCGGCAGTCATTTTATTTATCTTTTTCCGCAAACTTTATCCGGTATTATTCCCGATTTTATTAGTGATTGTTGGTGTGATTTGGAGCCTCGCTACGCTAGTCATGTTTGGCTTTGAAATCACCATTTTGACGGGATTAATTCCCCCACTAATTGTAATTATCGGTATTCCAAATAGCATTTTGCTGCTTAACAAGTACCATAATGAGCTGCGTAAACATGGCGATAAAGCAAAAGCACTACATGTTACCATTTTACGAATCTCTGAAACTACCTTGATTGCCAATATTACAGCAGCAATCGGATTTGGGGTTTTATACTTTACTGGAAGTGCCCTGCTTGTCGAGTTTGGCTTAGTGGCGGCGTTAAACGTGATGTTTACCTGGTTTATTTGCCTTTGTTTGATACCAATAATTTTCAGTTATCTGCCTGCTCCAAAATTAAAGGCACAGGAAGATCACGACAATGGTTTTTTACAGCGATTACTCATTAAAACAGATGTTTTGGTGCACACTCGTAGCAAATTGATATATGCCGCAACACTAGTTATTACCCTAATTTCGGTCATTGGGGTGTTTAAAATCAATGTCAATGGCTATGTGGTGGATGATTTGCCACAAAACTCACCGATTATTCGGGATCTTAAGTTCTTTGAGAATAATTTTGAAGGAATCTTACCACTTGAAATCGGGATTGATACCCGCAAGAAAAATGGCGTTTTAAACCTCTCTACCATCAAGAAGGTGGATAGAATGGAGGAGATGATTTCGGAATATCCCGAATTTTCGCGCTCTGTATCTTTAAATCAGGCCTTAAAATATGCCTCTCAAGCATTCTATAATGGCGATCCACAGTTTTTCCGCATCCCAAATGATATGGAGAAAAACTTTGTATTGAGCTATTTGGGTAATTCGGGCGGGAATAATGATATGCTCAAAGGATTTATAGACAGCAATAAACAGGTTGCGCGAGTAAGCTTCCAAATGGCTGATGTGGGCTCTAAACGCATGAATGAACTTATGGGAGAGCTAAAACCTCGTATCGACTCGATTCTTAACCCGGAGCGATTCGATGTGCTCATGACAGGTTCGAGCATCATTTTTTCAAAGGGTACCGATTACATGTTGACCCACCTAGTGGAGAGTATACTTTTAGCTATTTTCTTGATCTCCATGCTGCGTTTATGGCAGTTTAAGGATATTAAAATCATGTTTATTTCCTTGCTTCCCAATATTATTCCACTGATTATTACTGCCGGTTTGATGGGCTTTTTCAACATTCCACTCAAGCCTTCTACCATTTTAATATTTACCATTGCCTTCGGATTAGCTTCCGATCAAACCATTTACTTCCTGACTAGGTATCAGCAAGAATTACAAACGACAGATTTAAGCACCTCGAAAGTCATTTCTGATACCATTCGCGAGACGGGCATTAGCATGACGCACATTGCCTTGGTCCTATTTTTTGGCTTTGGAATATTTACGGCCAGCACTTTTGGAGGTACCATGATTTTAGGCTTGCTGCTATCAATTACGCTGATCATAGCGCTTGTTTCGAACCTTACGCTGCTCCCAGCGCTTCTAGTTTTACTTGACAAACGTAAGAGGAAGAAGATCGCGAAGGCGAAGGGCGAGACTTGGGATATGTAGGGATTCCTCCGGTCGGTCCTCTTGTCGGTGGTACGGTGACAACACCGACCACAGGATGGTGGTAATATGACAACCTCGGCCACAGGATAGTGGTACGGTGGCAACACCGACCACAGGTAGGTAGTTCGATGTGGTAAGTATTGGGCATGATCTAGGTTGCAGATGTCCTCTGGTCGGTGTTGTCACCGTACCAGACTCATCACCGCCAGTCATCACTCTAGTAGCTCGTCCACCGTCTGTAGGATAGTGCTAAGGTGACAACAGCCACCACAGGATAGTGGTACGGTGACAACACCGACCACAGGAGTAAACAGTTAGGTGGTTCTTTCTTCTGATGTCGCCAGCCTGACAACTAACAACTAACAACTAACAACCGCCAACATATAAAATCAAAAAAACTCCCTTTTTAACCCTTAAATTTCTTAAATTGCGCCCTCAAAATTGAAGGTTAAAACACTGATGTACAAAGAATATAAGCAACTTGATTTATCACAAACTGGGAAAGATATCTTAGAATACTGGAAACAAAACCAAGTATTTGAAAAAAGTATCGCTAATCGCCCTGCTTCTAAACCTTATACTTTTTACGAGGGACCGCCATCCGCAAATGGAATGCCTGGTATTCACCATGTTATGGCCCGCTCAATCAAAGACATTTTTTGTCGCTATAAAACCCTTAAAGGCTACCGCGTAGAGCGTAAAGGAGGTTGGGATACACATGGTCTTCCAATTGAACTTGCCGTAGAGAAAAAATTAGGCATCACCAAAGAAGATATCGGCAAAATCATTACTGTTGATGCTTACAATGAGGCCTGTCGAACAGAGGTAATGAAATATACCGATGTTTGGAACGACCTGACCGAAAAAATGGGCTATTGGGTTGATCTCGAAAAGCCATACATCACCTACGAAAACAATTATATTGAAACCCTTTGGTGGATATTAAAACAATTTCACGAAAAAGGCCTTTTGTACAAAGGATATACAGTTCAACCCTATTCTCCTGCAGCGGGAACCGGACTTAGCTCCCATGAGTTAAATCAGCCTGGAACCTATAAAATGCTGAAGGATACCTCTGTTGTGGCTCAATTTCATCTTAAAAACGATCAAAATCATCCTTTAATGGGTAAATTATTTGATCATGAAGGTGAAGATACCTGCATTTTGGCCTGGACAACCACTCCTTGGACGCTCCCATCAAATTGTGCGCTTGCTGTTGGGGTATCCATCAATTATGTTAAAATTAAAACTTTTAACCCCTATACTTTCATTCCTGTAAGCGTAATCCTTGCTAAAGACCTCGTTTCAAAATATTTTAAAGAAGAAGCTCAAAACATTGCTTTTCAGGACTATAAAGGTGGCGACAAACTTATACCTTGGCAAATAGTGAACGAATTTAAAGGTTCAGAACTACTTGGCCTTCATTACCATCAATTGATGCCTTATGTAACGAATGAAAACCTAGAGCAAAATGCTTTCCGCGTTATTCCTGCCGATTTTGTTACTACAGAAGATGGTACCGGTATTGTTCACACGGCCTCAGTTTTTGGTGCAGACGATTTCAGGGCTTGCCGCGAAAACAATGTCCCATCGGTGATGGTTATCGACGAAAAAGGCAATGAATTCCCACTTGTTGATAAGCAAGGGCGCATGGTTCAAGAGGTTACAGACTTCGCTGGCAAATTCGTTAAAGAAGAATATTATAGCGATGAGGAACGCAAAAATCCTGATTTCAGACCTACAGATGTACTCATTGCCATCAAACTAAAAGAAGATAACAAGGCTTTTGACGTTAAAAAATACGAGCACAGTTACCCGCATTGTTGGCGGACAGATAAGCCGGTCTTGTATTATCCGCTCGATAGCTGGTTTATCAAAACTACCGCCGTTAAAGACCGTCTTGTAGAACTCAATAAAACTATTAATTGGAAGCCAGAATCAACTGGGACTGGCCGTTTTGGCAATTGGCTGGAGAACTTAGTCGACTGGAATTTATCCCGGTCGAGATACTGGGGTACTCCACTTCCAATTTGGCGTACTGAAGATGGCTCCGAAGAAAAATGTATCGGATCTGTTCAGGATCTTCGCAATGAAATTAAACAATCGGTAGCGGCAGGATTTATGGATCCTAACTTTGAAATTAATGACATGCACCGCCCTTACGTGGATGATGTGATATTAGTTTCGGCCTCAGGCAAGAAAATGCTCCGCGAACCCGACCTTATCGATGTTTGGTTCGATTCGGGAGCAATGCCTTATGCACAATGGGGGCTCCCACCAACAGAAGAAGGCAAAAGCGGAAATATAAGTCCCAAAGACTTTTTAGAATATTGGAACAAGCATTCACACGCACCAGCAAATGGACAGCCAGAGCTTGCAGGTTCTATTTTCCCAGCCGATTTCATCGCGGAGGGTGTGGATCAAACCCGTGGCTGGTTCTTTACGCTCCATGCCATTAGTGTGATGCTAAATGACAGCGTGGCCTTTAAAAATGTGGTTTCTAACGGTTTAGTACTCGATAAAAACGGCAATAAAATGTCGAAACGCTTGGGTAATGCCGCAGATCCATTTGAGACTATTGAGAAATACGGCGCAGATCCAACACGTTGGTACATGATAAGCAATGCATCGCCATGGGATAATTTGAAATTCAATATCGAAGGAATTGATGAGGTGCGCCGTAAGTTTTTTGGTACGCTGCACAATACCTATGCTTTCTTTGTATTGTATGCTAATATAGACAGTTTTAAGTTTGAGGAAGCAGATGTAAAAGAAAGACCCGAAATTGATCGCTGGATTATCTCACTTTTAAATTCATTAAACCTGGAGGTAGATAAATACTATGCCGACTTCGAGCCAACACGTGCAACACGTGCCATCCAGAATTTTGTAGATGAGCATTTAAGCAATTGGTACGTGCGTTTATGTCGCCGACGTTTTTGGAAGGGAGATTATACAGAAGATAAAATTTCGGCTTATCAGACACTTTATACCTGCCTAAACACCATTGCTAAGTTAATGGCTCCAGTTGCACCATTCTTTAGCGATCGTTTATTTATCGACCTTAATAAGGTTACGGGCAAAGAACAGGCCTTATCGGTTCACCTTGCAGATTTCCCTGAATACCAAGAAAGCTTGGTTGATAAAGCTCTTGAGGAGCGCATGGGCCTTGCACAAAATATTTCATCACTCATTCTTTCATTGAGAAAGAAAGTAGGAATAAATGTAAGGCAGCCTTTAGGAAAAGCTTTAATTCCGGTCTTAGATAAACATTTCAGGGAACGTGTTGAGAGAATCAAAGATTTGATCTTATCTGAAACCAATATTAAAGAGATAGAGTTTATTTCTGACACTTCTGGTATCATCAGCAAAAAAATAAAACCGAATTTTAAAGCTTTAGGCCCGAAAGTTGGTAAGGATATGAAAGTTGTGGCTGAGGCATTAAATACCTTATCACAACTAGACATCAGCCGCTTTGAAAGTGAGGGTAAAATTAACATCCCAGGTACTAGCTACCAGATAGATGTTGAAGATGTGGAGATCTTGGCAGAAGATGTTCCGGGATGGCAAGTAGCCAATATCGGTGCATTAACAGTAGCCCTAGATATTACCATCAGCGAAGACCTTAAGCAAGAAGGAATTTCAAGAGAATTAGTTAACCGCATTCAAAACATGAGGAAAGATAAAGGTTTTGAGGTTACTGATAAGATAAACGTGCAGGTTCAAGATCATCCTTATGTTTCGGAAGCCTTGAAAAATAATTTATCTTATATTTGCGCTGAAATCCTGGCCGACTCACTAGAGCTTGTAAATGAGCTACATGGAGGCGAAGTGGTGAACATTGACGAACACGATTTAATGATACTAATTAAAAAAGGATAGAAATGGATGTACACGAAAAAACTAGATATTCTGATTCAGAATTACAGGAATTTAAAGATCTTATAACTGAAAAATTACGTAGCTCAAGGGAGGAATTGTCTGCTTTAGCCCAATCGCTAAGCAATCCTAACATGAACGGGACTGATGATACTGCAGGGACCTATAAAACCCTTGAAGATGGGTCAGCAACTCTTGAAAAAGAATCAATCAATCAATTGGCAGCACGCCAAAGGAAGTTTATTGACAGTCTGGAGAATGCTTTAGTGCGCATCGAGAATAAAACCTATGGCATTTGCAGAGAAACTGGGAAATTAATCCCTAAAGAGCGGTTGCGTGCAGTACCACATGCTACTTTAAGTATGGAAGCTAAACTGAAACAGTCCTAAATGAAAGCTTATTCAAGACCATTAACTGCAATTATACTGATTTTAATTGCCGACCAAGTTTTAAAGTTTTGGATTAAGCTTAATATGACGCTTGGCCAAGAGTTTAAAATTATTGGCAATTGGGCAATTATTCATTTCACCGAAAATAATGGAATGGCATTCGGGATGGAGTTTGGTGGTGAAGCTGGAAAGCTTGCCTTAACCTTATTCCGCATTGTGGCAGTCCTAGGTATTGGCTATGGTTTAATTCACATGATTAAGCACAAATATCACCGTGGATTGATCATGAATTTATCGCTAATATTTGCAGGGGCAATGGGTAATATCATCGACTCAAGCTTTTATGGGATGATATTTAGTGAAAGCTCCTATTATGAACCCGCTCAATTTATGCCAGCAGAAGGCGGATATTCAAGTCTCTTTCATGGTAAGGTAGTTGATATGTTTTATATGCCTATCATTCAAGGAACTTATCCCTCATGGTTTCCCTTTTGGGGTGGCGAAGAGCTCGTTTTCTTCAGGCCAGTGTTTAACCTAGCCGATTCAGCGATCTCTATTGGAGTAATTATGATATTAATCTATCAGAAAACCTACTTCAAGGAAGAAAAAGAAGAAGAAGTACACATTCATAGTGAAGTTATTGAAGAATAAATTTTAAGGCCTGAAAAGGCCTTTTTTATTCGCTCCTTTCTCAAACAAATTGTAAGTGAAATGTATAATTGGCATGAAATTTTAACTCCAATTCAATAAATCACATTTTAAATCACAACTATGAAAAATATGATCGCATTGGCACTATTAAGCGTATTCAGCTTAAGTGCACTTTCACAAAATATCGATACCCGCAGAAAGATCGAAGTTAATGGTTCTGCTGAAGCTGAAGTAACGCCAGACATTATCTATATTGGTATGTCATTAAAGGAGTATTTTAAAGATTCGAATAACAAAAAGAAAGTAGAGATCGAGGAGCTTGAACGCCAGCTTCAATCGGCTGTGTTAAAGGCAGGTATTCCACAAGAAAACTTCACAATCAATAATATTTCTAGCTATAATAACTGGTGGGAAAAGAAAAAAACTCCTGATTTTCTGGCGCGCAAACAATACCGCATCAAGGTAACTGATCTCACAAAATTTAATGAGATCATGAGCGCTGTTGATCCAAAAGGTATTGAATACAGTAATATTGAGAGCTATGACTATTCTAAAATGGAAAGTTTAAAAAAAGATCTTAAAATCAAAGCCTTACAAAATGCCAAAGAAAAGGCTGAATATCTAATAAATTCGATTGGCGGGACTTTAGGGGGCCCATTAGAAATTCAGGAAATCAATAATGATGCTCAGCCTGAAATCATGAATTTTGCTAAAACAGTTCTCAGAGCTGCTTCCTCTGAGGATAACATGCCCGAAATTGATTTTAAAAAAATTAAGCTAAATTATCTGATTCGAGCGGTATTTGAAATTAAGTAGAGGTATGAGGACTGAGGTATGAAATCTGAGGTATGAGGACGGAGGACTGACAACTGATAACCGAAAACTGACAACTGAGTGCTGAAGTCGGAGGACTGACAACCGATAACCGAAAACTGACAACTGAGGGCTGAAGTCGGAGGACTGACAACCGAAAACTGAGAACTGATAACCGAAAACTGACAACCGAAAACTGACAACTGATAACCGAATAAAATGCATTCACAACAAAAGGAGCCTAGAGATGTTGTTCCATCTAAGAAAAAACAATCCTATTCCATTAGGCCTGAGCTTCGTGAATACCTATTGAAATTTGACAGGGAGGTTAAACTTCCGGTTCAATATTCTGATTTAATGCGCTTTAACTTGAAAACGCCTTTGCGGGATAAAGAAGGGCGCGATACGCTATGGTATACGGTTTATTATGATGAAAGCGAGATGAAGGAACTATTCCCTAATCTCACCTATATTTATGCCTTGATGAATACCGACGGCGATACAGCGGTAATGGAGCATTTATCAGTTGCACGCATCGATTATTGCACTTTTGCCAATACCAAACCATTTAGGGTTCGTATCATCAACCGACTGAACGATAATTACGATCATTTTTATGTGAAAATTGCAGATGCTTCGAGGGTTTACGGACTCGAGCTTGAGCATATTCTTTCGCCAAACAGAATCAGCTACTTAACTGATAGCAATACTTTAATTGAAGAACATATTCCTGGCTTACCCGGTGATGAATTTATTAGTAGAAGATTAGGAACCTCCAAGTTTAATCAGATTAGAATCTGCAAAGAGTTTGTAAAATTTAATGAGCGCTGTTTTCTAAGGCTTCTTGGTGATATGCGCTCTTATAATTTCGTGGTGGATATAACACCAGATATTGAAGGGAATCAATATCGTTTTCGGGCAATCGACTTCGACCAGCAATCGTATGAAGGAAGGCTAAAAATGTATTTACCACATTATTTTAAAGAGAATTTAGCATTAGTTCAACTTGGGATGCAACATATGGATGAAACCACCATGAGACAATATCAAGAAGAAGAACGAAGCCTTTTAGCAAACCGCTTCCGCACAGGCTATTACCGCATCGAGGAGCTATTTAAGGTAATGGAAATGGATGAAATTGCACCAGAAGAAAAAGTGAAACAATTGGGCAAAGAACTATCTGCATACCATAAAAATCCAGCATTCAAAAACTGTAAAACCATGGGACAACTGGTACTTGAATGTTTAAATCAGGTGGTTGAGAAAAGGCTTGGCTAAAATATAAACCCTGCCTTTTATTGCTTAATCCGCCAAATACCCGAATTTCCCGTTATTATAATCTTCAAATGCCTGCACTATTTCTTCTCTTGTGTTCATCACAAATGGCCCGTGGCTCGCAATAGGCTCATTAATTGGCTCACCACTCAAAACTAGAACAAGTGCATCGCTACTTGCCTGCACAACAAAATCTTCCCCATCATTAGCCATCAATACAAAATGATCTGTAGGTACTTCTTGGCTATTATTAACCTTGATACTACCTTCAACAACTAACAATCCGGTATTAAAATGACTTGGAAAGCTGAAATTGGCATTTGCACCTTTATTGATTCTAGCATTATATAAATGCAGTGGCGTAAAGGTTGACGCCGCCCCACTTATGCCTTGGTATTCACCGGCAATAATTTCAACTTCGCCAGCCGAATGTTCAAGTTGAACACGACTCATTTTTGAGTTCTCAAGAGCCTGGTATTTAGGCGTACTCATTTTATATTTTGCAGGCAAATTTACCCACATTTGCACCATTTGAAACTCGCCCCCCTTTTTACTCCATTCCTTCTCGTGAAATTCTTTATGTAAAACTCCACTCGCCGCCGTCATCCATTGCACATCACCCTCCGCAATAACTCCCCCGCCACCACTGCTATCATGATGTTCAATTTTACCTTTATAAGCGATAGTTACGGTCTCAAAACCACGATGTGGATGTACGCCAACGCCTTTAGGCTCTAAACTTGGCTCAAAAGTATATTTTGAATTATAATCCAACATAATAATTGGATCCATGCGCTTCATATCCAATTTATAGGCACTAGGTACGAAATTATGTACTCTAAAACCATCTCCGACAAAATGTGGAGCACTCGGACTCACCACTAATTCTAAACTTTTTGTACTCATATTAGTAATTTTTATAATTCAAAAATACAAATCATCAAAAGGTATAACATTGACTTATGTTAAGAAATGTTAAGCCTTTTATGAGATGGAATTTCATCGCATACAGTATACAAATAGACCGTGAGAATCAAATGTCTTATAAATACTGTTGCATGAAGAAACCAAAAAATGGCAATCAGTTTATCTAGTTTCTAGAGCCCAAAAACCAAAAAAGAATCTAATTCACTTAGTCAATATACTCAAAACCAGTATAAGGAACCAATGCCGCTGGTATTTTAATGCCTTTTTCTGTCTGATTGTTTTCCAATAATGACGCTACAATTCTAGGCAAAGCTAATGCACTACCATTTAAAGTATGGGCTAATTGAGATTTACCTTCCTTACTTTTGAAGCGTAATTTTAGGCGATTACTCTGATAGGTTTCAAAATTAGATACTGAAGAAACCTCCAGCCAGCGAGCCTGTGCAGCGCACCATACTTCCATGTCGTAGGTTTTAGCGGAGGTGAACCCCATGTCTCCACCACAAAGACTTAAAACGCGGTATGGAAGTTCTAAAGCTTTCAGGAGCGATTGTACATAGGCGCTCATATCTTCTAGGACTTGATAAGAAGTACTTGGATGGACAACTTGTACAATTTCCACCTTATCAAACTGATGCAATCTGTTCAATCCGCGAACATGTGCACCATAGGATCCCGCTTCACGACGGAAGCAAGGTGTATAAGCGCAATTTTTTACGGGTAATTCATCTTCTTTAAGAATTACATCGCGGTATAAATTAGTGATGGGAACCTCTGCTGTAGGAATTAGATATAAATTATCAATGCCGATATGGTACATCTGCCCTTCTTTATCAGGAAGCTGACCAGTCCCGAAGCCCGAAGCCTCATTCACTACAATAGGTGGCTGCATCTCCCGATAGCCTTCCTTTTCAGCATGATCTAGAAAGAAATTAATTAGTGCACGCTGCAATTTGGCACCTTTACCTTTGTAAACGGGAAATCCAGCACCAGCAATTTTATTGCCGAGTTCAAAATCAATGATATCGTATTTTGTAGCCAGCTCCCAATGAGGAAGTGCATTTGGCATAAGTTCAGGGATTTTTCCATGCTCCAAAACAACCAAATTCTCTTCCGGCGTTTTACCTTTAGGCACAGAAATATGCGGCAAATTAGGAAGCAAGACAAGTTCGTTTTGCAATAATATTTCGATGGCACTTAATTTATCTCCGAGAGTTTTGCTTTGCTCTTTATTGCTATTCGACTGTTGCTTAATGCTTTCTGCTTCGTCTTTAAGCCCCTGGCGCATCAGGTCGCCAATTTTCTTAGCACTTGCATTTGCCTCTGCAGCTATGGAGTCCAGCTGAGTTTGAGTTTGACGGCGATCATCATCCAATTTTAGGATTTGATCAACCAAATCAAGGTGCTTAAAATTCTTTACCGATAAACGATTTAAAACTTCCTCCCTATTTTCACGGATATAACTAACTTGCAGCATCTTTAATAATTTTATACAAAGATATAAACTTTTGGAGTTTGGGCTTTGGTTTAGGAATATTCCTCGATTATTGTCCGAATTAAATTAAAATACATGAGCGGTAAACTCTTTCTTGTACCAACACCAATCGGAAATCTCGAAGATATGACCTTCAGAGCCGTACGTATTCTTAAGGAGGTGGATCTGATTTTGGCGGAAGATACCCGCACAAGTGCCCCTTTATTGAAGCATTTTGGCATTGATAAAAAAATATTTTCGCACCATCAGCACAATGAACACAAATCGGTGACGGAGGTTATTCGATTTTTAAAAGAGGGCAAGCAAATTGCCTTGATTTCTGATGCTGGAACACCAGCAATTTCAGACCCCGGCTTTTTGCTAGTTCGAGAAGCCATTCGCAATGAAATACCATTGGAGTGCCTCCCAGGTCCGACAGCCTTTGTGCCGGCATTGGTAGATTCGGGGCTTGCAGCTGATAGATTTACTTTTGAGGGCTTTTTACCCGTTAAAAAAGGTCGCCAAACTCGAATGAAAGAACTAACAAATGAAACACGTACCATGATATTCTATGAATCGCCGCACCGACTGTTAAAAACATTAGATGAATTGGGACAATATTTAGGTACAGGCCGCCAAGCATCAGTCTCGCGTGAACTCAGCAAAATGTTTGAAGAAACGGTGAGAGGCACACTTGAAGAGATAAAATTATATTTTGAAACTCATACCTTAAAAGGTGAAATTGTTATTTGTGTTGCTGGTAAATAAAAAATAATTATGTCAATAGAACAATATTTAACTGATGATCAGGATCCTAAAACTGCGGAAAAAGTCTTAGCGAAATTAAGAGATATGCTCAATTCGGATGAACCGGTAATTTATTTAGCGATACAAAAAAGACCTGGTGTAACGATTAATCCCGACAGCATCGCGGTAAGCAATAAACGCATTGTATTCTGCATTCCTGAAAATCTGGGCTTGACCACCAATTTCATCACTTTCTATTGGGCGGACGTGAAGGAGGTTTCATTCAAAGAGGGATTTTTGAGCTCCAAATTTATCATTGTTCCACAAAGAGGTGAAAATGTTAGCATTGACTATATCCCAAAAGTTCAAGCAAGAAAGCTTTATCAATTTTGTAATGAGCAAATGGAAAAGTACAAAATGAGTCCCTCAGGTAACAGTAAAATAATACAAAATGAGAACTTAGCAGACGATTATACTTCTTACATAGAGGTAAAAGACGAAATGGATATTTCCTCAACCGCAGAAAGAGGTCATACAGAAGATGAACTCATCCAAAAACTCGAAAAATTAAAAATACTCTTCGAAAAACAACTGATTAGTCAGGCGGAATATGAACGTAAAAAAGCAGATATTTTATCTCAATTATAAGTGAAAAAGAACTATCAACTGGCACTCCTTAGTGCATTATTATTGTGGTTAGCCTGGCCACCAATACCATTTACTGCCTTAATTTTGCTCCTAGCATTAGTCCCATTATTCCAAGCAGCGGAAAACATCATTCAATCAGAAGAGAAAAAGAAGGGTAAACTCATTTGGCGCATCGCTATTATTTGCTTTTTCATCTGGAATACGGGCTCCATTTATTGGGTTTTCAACTCCCTGGATGCGGTCATGCCGACATGGCTGGCACTTATCATTGCACAGATACCATTTTTCCTTGCCGCCATTCTGATGGCTCTATCTTTTTGGCTTTATTTTCAGCTCCGGAAGGTTACTAGCAAAATATGGAGCTACGTTGGCTTCATTTGTCTGTGGATAGGATATGAATATTTGCATCAAACCTGGGATCTTGCCTTCCCTTGGATGAACTTAGGAAATGGATTTGCCGAATCACATTATCTTGTTCAATGGTATGAATATACAGGAGTTTATGGTGGCACATTGTGGGTTTTACTCTCTAATATTCTTCTCTTTGAAAACAGATTAGCGATAAAAAATAAGCTTGAGAAAGCTAGAAAAATAAAGCTTCAGGGAATAACAGCTGCATTTATTCTTCTCCCAATAATGTTCTCAGTACTTATTTATTTGAATTATGAGGAAAGGGTTAATCCAGCAAATGTGGTGGTGGTACAACCCAATATCGACCCTTATGAAAAGTTTGGATCTTTATCCTCCTCAGATCAACTAGAAAAGCTGATTAAATTATCTGAGTCTGCCGGACAAGCCAATACCGAGTTCTTTGTCTGGCCCGAGACTGCCATTTCGAAGGGAACAGAAGAAAAAACATTTAGAGAAGATCCCAGCTTTATAAGGATTCAGGATTTTTTGGTCAATTATAAAAATGGGAATCTTATTTCAGGGATTGAAAGTTATTCCATTTACGATACGGCCAAAACGGAAACGGCGCGACATGATAGCAAATCGGGCACTTATTTCGATGTATTCAATGCTGCCGTGCTCATTGAAAATTCAGCAAAGCTACAATTCTACCATAAGTCGAAGCTAGTGCCGGGTGTGGAGCAAACACCATTTTCAAATTCTTTATCTTTTTTAAAGCCCCTATTTAAAGCCTTTGGAGGATCTTCAGGAAGCTATGGGAAACAGAGCGAACCTTCCGTATTTTATTCCCAAAGCGGCATTGGAGCGGCAGCAGTTATTTGCTATGAATCTATATGGGGCGAATACGTAGCCGATTACATCAAAAAAGATGCGCAATTTATTGCGATTATTACCAATGATGCGTGGTGGGGTAATACTTCCGGTAAGGATCAGCATTTGCAATATGCGAAGCTAAGAGCAATTGAAACCAGACGATGGGTGGCGCGCGCTGCAAATACCGGTATATCTGCTTTCATTGATCAAAGAGGCACCATCGTACAAAGGACCAAATGGTGGATGCCTGGCACCTTAAAACAAGATATAAACTTGAATGAAGAACTTACATTTTACGTAAAATATGGCGATTACATTGCCAAAACTGCATCTTTAGGAAGTGTAGCTTTTCTGATTTTACTATTGTTCAGCATCTTTAAGAAAAGTGATAAATAAGAAAATCTGTCCAATATTGGACAGATTTTCTTACAAACACACCTTAAAAATTGTTGATGAATCACACTACAAAGATTTAAATCAACACCTTAACTAACCACTGCAAAGAAACGGTTTATTATAGTGCTTATTATAATATTTATAGCTTTGTTACATAAACCAGAATAAAAAAGATAATTATTGCATTATTGGTGAGAGGTTAAAAAAGATATCTCCTATAAATTTTCAGAATAATCTATAAATGTTGTAATTTCAAAAATAAAAAATAGCAAATATGTCAAATAACCGTCGAAAATTCATCCATCAAATTTCTGGCTTAGCAGGAATTGCATTAATTCCTACATCTTTATATTCATGTGTAGCACGTAAAAATGCAAATGCAGCAGATTTACAAAATTCTTTTTTTGAAATTTCACTTGCTGAATGGTCTCTTCACAAAGCATTATTTAGTAAGAAAATAGATAATTTAGATTTTCCAGTTGTTGCCAAGAAAGAGTTTGGCATCAGCGCGGTAGAATATGTGAATGCCTTTTTTAAGGATAAAGCTAAAGACACAAAGTATCTGAATGAGCTCTTAATGCGTTGCAATGACAATGGGGTTAAAAACCACCTAATTATGTGTGATGGTGAAGGTAATTTAGGAGAATTAGATCAAGCAAAACGCCTTCAAGCGGTCGACAACCATAAAAAATGGGTAGAAGCTGCAAAATATTTAGGATGTGCTACTATTCGTGTAAATGCTTATGGCGTTGGGACGGCGGCAGAGGTTAGAACTGCAGCAATCGACGGATTAGGTCGCTTAGGTGAGTTTGCATCAAGCATGGGCATTAATGTTATTGTTGAAAATCACGGTGGATATAGTTCAGACGGTAGCTGGCTAAGTGGCGTAATGAAATCGGTAGGAGAAAAAAATGTAGGAACGCTACCTGATTTCAATAATTTCTGCCTAACTCGTGAAGGAAACAAATGTGTTGAAGAATACGATAGATATAAAGGAACCCTTGAAATGATGCCTTATGCAAAAGCTGTAAGTGCTAAATCAATTGACTTTGATGAGCAAGGAAATTGCGTTGAAACCGATTACATGAAAATGCTCAAAATCGTAAAAGATTCAGGCTTTAAGGGTTATGTTGGTATTGAGTATGAGGGAGATAAAATTGGAGAATACGAGGGTATCAAGAAAACTAAGGTACTGCTTGAGCGCGTTAGAACAATGATTGGGTAGATGGATTTGAGATGGGAGATTTGAGATGGGAGATATGAGATGTGAGATGGGAGATTTGAGATTTAAGACGAATACCGTGCCTAAGTTCTCATATCTCCTACCTTTGTCCTCCTACCCCAGACCTCAGTCCTCCTACCTCAGACATCAGACCTCCTACCTCCTACCTCCGTCCTCAGACCCCATATTTCGCCACAATCGGCATTCTCCTACCCGATCCAAATGCCTTTGGTGAAACTCTAAGTATCGGGGGAGCCTGCTTTCGCTTAAATTCGGCCATATTCACCATTCGGATAATACGTTTTACTAAAGCCTCATCGAAGTCCATTGAGATTAACTCGGACACACTTTTTTTAAGCTCGACATATTGAAATAAGATGGCATCGAGGGTATCATAATCTGGCAAAGAGTCTGAATCTTTTTGTCCCGGACGTAACTCAGCAGAAGGAGGCTTCACGATACTATTTTGAGGAATAATTTCATTATTTCTATTGATAAAATGAGCTAGCTTATATACTTGCGTTTTGTACACATCCCCCAATACAGAAATAGCTCCCGCCATATCGCCGTATAAAGTGCCATAGCCAACAGCACACTCGCTTTTATTGGATGTATTAAGCAGAATATAAGCAAATTTATTAGACATAGCCATTAGCACAATACCTCTGCTACGTGCTTGAATATTTTCTTCAGCCACATTGAAAGGAAGGTCCATAAAGGCAGGCTTCATCATACTATCGAAAGCGGCTGTAGCCTCTTTTATAGGAATAATCTCATGCTTACAGCAAAGGTTAGCCACAAGATCTAATGCATCTTGTATAGAATGATTGCTAGAGTAGTCTGAAGGCATTAAAACTGCCATAACATTATCTGCTCCTAGAGCCTCGGCAGCAAGAGCACACACAAGAGCAGAGTCGATTCCTCCGGAAAGACCTAAAATAGCCTTCTTGAAGCCAGATTTTGCGAAATAATCCTTAATACCTAAAACTAAAGCATCATGAATTTGCTCGATATCATTATGTGGATTGTGAACGATGGAATTTTGTCCCAATATTTTACCACCTTCAAAAGAGTAAAAATTCAGACTTTCTTGGAAATAGGGAAGTTCATGTAGCAGGGAGCCATCTTGATCAAATACTAAGGATCCACCATCAAAAATAATTTCAGTTTGAGCACCAATCTGATTGACATAAAACAATGGAAGATTATATTTTCGGCAGTTATCCCCTAATATTTGCACCCTTTCTTCATCGTGATTGTAGGCGAAAGGAGAGGCCGCAATATTGATCATTAGATCTGGATTTTCCTTTATTAGCTCATCCATTGGAGAAATCACGTACATTGGATTATCATTAATATTCCAAAGATCTTCACAAATAGTTAGGGCAATTTTATGACCTTTAAAATCGACACAACTAAAATTTATTGCAGGTTCAAAATAGCGGTACTCATCAAAAACATCATAATTTGGAAGCAGAGCTTTACTCACAATAGCCTTCACTTTTCCATCCTCAATAAAATAGGCAGAATTATACAAATCCTTACCCTTAATTTCAGGGTTACGAGTTGGGAGTCCGATGATGCAGGCAATGCCCTTACATGCTGTAGCAATTTTTTCAGCCGAACCTTCACATTGCTTGATAAATTCAGAAAAGTCTAAAAAATCACATGGGGAGTAGCCACAAACAGATAATTCGGCAAATACGACTAAATCAGCACCTTGCGTTTTCGCAGATTGAAGCGTATCAATTATTTTCGAGGTATTGAATTCGAAGTCTCCGATAATGTAATTAAGTTGCGCAAGGGCTATTTTCATAGTAAAATTCGTTAAAACTAATTGCTGAAATAGGAAGAGTTATTTAACAAGCTAAACACCGATATATCTCTTCATTTTCATAATTTAGCGATTTATCTTTAATTATGATTCGAGCGCAAATTTACCTGTTTTTTTTAATATGCCTGATGATACTGTCTTGTAATAATAAAAAGACGCCTGATATCAGCAAAATCAGTCTAAACACTAAAATTGAACGATTTGACATAGATTTTGGAAAGTTGAACCCCAATGATATCTCAAAAAAAGCGCCCAACTTAAGAGAAAAATACACTTGGTTTTACAATGATTATGTAGATAAAATAATCCTAGCAGGTGTTCCGAGCGATACAGCGCATTATTCCAACTTAAGATTGATCCTTCAAAACCCAGATTATTTGGAGCTCAAAAGCACTGTCGACAAAACTTTTCCTGACCTCAAACAGCAAGAATTGGAGATCAACGAGGCCTTTAAATACATCAAATACTATTATCCAAAGCAAAAACTACCCCGCTTAATCAGTTTTATATCTGGATTTGCCGTGCAAACTCCAATTGGCAACGACTATATTGGAATTGGTTTAGACATGTTTCTCGGAAAAAATGGTGAACGTTTTTACCCTGCATTAAGGGAAAGCATACCCGCTTACATTGCCCGTCGATTCAACCCAGAGAATATTAGTCCGCGGGTTGTAGAAACCTTTATTCGCGAAGATCTCTTCCCTGAAAAAGACAGCGATCGTACTTTATTAAGCAAGATGGTTTACAATGGGAAAATTCTTTACCTAATGGACGCTGTGATGCCTGAAACAAGTGATACCCTCAAGATTGGATATTCTAAAACGCAAATCGATTGGTGCGATGAAAATGAAGCTGGAATTTGGGCTTATTTTCTAGAAAACAATCTTTTATTTGAATCAGATTACTTGAAGATACAGAAATATTTGGCTGAGGCTCCTTTCACTCCGGGCATTGGTGAGAAGTCGGATTCGGCCCCCAAGCTAGGCATTTGGACTGGTTGGCAAATTGTAAAGAAATACATGGATAAAAACCCAGAAGTGAGCTTACAGCAATTGATGTTAGAAAGCGATTCCCAAAAGATACTTAGCCAATCGAAATATAAACCTCGGTAATCATCCGAAAAAATGGTAAAGGCCTTTATCCATTCGGGCAATTTTTAAAACAGAAAAAGGCTCATTACCAGAAGGAAATGAGCCTTTTTTTATGAAGTTGAATTTACTTTAATATTTTTAGAACTGATCTTAAACAGATTACCGCACCCGCAACCCATAGCACATTTGAAACAAGGCTAATCATTGGCCAAGAGCCTGTAAAACGAAGAAAAATACCAGTTAAGCCAATTACAATACCAACTATAATAGTGGCGTAGTGAGCAGGATTATTTGCTTCGACAGTGGCGCTATTTTTATTTAGAGAATCTTCCATTTCGGTTTTTTTTAGAACTATAAATCTACAAAAAATGTATTAAAATTTAATTAGCCATTAGATAAAGCTGCCGCACCACTCACAATTTCCGTT
>NZ_JBIILQ010000028.1:0-18708 GCF_044232565.1 Daejeonella sp.
GAGGTCTCCAAAACCTTTGATCAGGGTTCGAATCCTTGTTCCCGTGCTTACGCTAAATGTAAAATGGCTAACGTAGTAGAATTTTTAAAAGAATCATATACAGAAATGACCCAGAAGGTTACTTGGCCTACTTGGGTGGAATTACAAAATTCAGCTGTATTGGTATTAATAGCATCAATAATAATTTCACTTGTGATTTTAGCTATGGATGAGACTGCTGGTAATGCGCTGAAGATGTTTTATAAATCTCTGGCATAATTAAAGCACTATGAGCGATCAATTAAAATGGTATGTTGTAAGAGCTGTTAGCGGCAAGGAAAAGAAAGTTAAGCAATATTTAGAGGCTGAAGTGAATCGTTTAGGCATATCACATCTGTTACCTCAAGTATTGATTCCTATGGAAAAATACTACCAGATGAAGGAAGGAAAAAAAATTGCTAAAGAACGCAATTTTTATCCTGGTTATGTCTTAGTTGAGGCAGCTTTAGATGGGGAATTAGAACATGTAATCAAAGGTATAAACAGTGTAATTGGATTTCTTGGTGACAAGGGAGGAAATGCTGTTCCAATGAGAGCTGCAGAAGTTAACCGCATTCTTGGTAAAGTTGATGAGATGGCCGAACAAGGTGAATCAATGAATGTACCTTATTATGTTGGCGAGAATGTAAAAGTTATGGATGGGCCGTTTAGCGGGTTTACCGGTGTGATTGAAGAGGTAAATGAAGAGAAAAAGAAACTTAAGGTTATGGTTAAGATCTTCGGTAGAAGAACACCTCTTGAGTTGAATTATATGCAAGTTGAAAAGGAATAGTACTGAGTACGGAGTACAAAGTATTGAGATATAAAGACATAAAAAATATTTTCAGTGAGTGAGTATCTATGTACTATGTACTAAATACTATATACTTGCCAAAAACCTTAAATGTTACTTAGCTTCCACTACGAACATTGAGTTAAAAACAAATAAATAAAAATGGCAAAAGAAGTCGGTGCTTTAATAAAGTTACAGATCAAGGGCGGCGCTGCTAATCCATCTCCACCAGTTGGTCCCGCATTGGGAGCAAAAGGTGTGAATATCATGGAGTTTTGCAAGCAATTCAATGCACGTACCCAAGATAAGCCTGGTAAAGTTTTACCGGTTGTAATCACTGTCTATGTTGACAAGTCATTTGATTTTATCATTAAAACTCCACCGGTTGCTATCCAATTATTGGAAGCTACAGGTTTAAAGAGTGGTTCTGCAGAGCCTAACCGTAAGAAGGTTTCCAGTGTTAGCTGGGATCAGGTTGAAAGCATAGCCAAAGATAAAATGACAGATTTGAATGCATTTACTGTCGATTCAGCCATGAAAATGGTTGCTGGAACAGCACGCAGTATGGGAATTACCGTTAGCGGTGATGCACCCTGGAACAATTAATTATACAAAATCAGTTTAAGAAGTGGCTAGATTAACAAAAAATCAAAAATTGGCACATTCAAAAATTGAGGAAGGTAAAGCATATACTTTAACTCAAGCTGCGGCTTTAGTTAAGGATATTACCACTAGTAAATTTGATGCATCGGTTGATTTGGACGTACGTTTAGGCGTAGATCCACGTAAGGCGAATCAAATGGTTAGAGGTATTGCTAATCTCCCTCATGGAACCGGTAAAACTGTCCGCGTTTTGGTACTTTGTACTCCTGATAAGGAAGCAGAGGCTAAGGCAGCAGGCGCAGATTTTGTTGGTTTAGATGAATATATTGCCAAAATAGAAGGTGGATGGACTGACGTTGATATCATTATTACCATGCCTAGTGTGATGGCTAAAGTAGGTAAACTCGGCCGAGTTTTAGGTCCGCGTAACCTTATGCCAAATCCTAAGTCGGGAACTGTTACCCAAGATGTGGGTAAGGCAGTTACTGATGTTAAAGGTGGTAAGATTGATTTCAAAGTTGACAAAACAGGAATCATTCATACTTCGATCGGAAAGGTATCATTTGATGCTGATAAAATTTATGAAAATGCACTTGAAGTAATTCAAACCATTTCAAAATTAAAACCATCAGCAGCAAAGGGAACTTATTTCAAGAGTATTCATATCTCTTCAACAATGAGTCCGGGAATCGAAATTGAAACTAAATCAGTAGCGGGAATCTAATCATGAGAAAAGAAGAAAAACACGAAGTTGTTCTTGCTTTAACAGAGACGATTGCTGAGTATGGTAATTTTTATATTACCGACACTGCAAACCTGTCTGTAGCAAAAGTAAATGATATTCGCCGCAAATGTTTCGAGAGTGGTATCAAGATGCAAGTTGCTAAAAACAAGCTTATCAGAAAGGCTATGGAAGCCTCTGAAGGTGATTTTAGTGAAATGTTTGATGTACTTAAAGGTTCTTCATCTATTTTATTCTCAAAGACAGCTAATGCTCCGGCAAAGTTGATCAAACAATTGAGAAGAACTGGTGACAAACCTGTACTTAAAGCTGCATATATTGATTCTTCAGTATTCATTGGTGACAATCAATTAGATGCTCTAGTGAACCTTAAATCTAAGGAACAATTAGTGGCAGATATTATTGCATTGCTACAATCTCCAGCTAAAAATGTTGTTTCAGGCTTACAGTCTGGTAAAAACAAATTAGCAGGAATTGTTAAAACATTACAAGAAAGAGGTTAACGGGCACCTAAAAGTTCGAATAAATTATTAAAGTATTGAAATTTTAAAATTAAAATAAAATGGCAGATTTAAAATCGTTTGCTGAGCAATTAGTAAACTTAACAGTAAAAGAAGTTAACGAATTAGCTCAAATTCTAAAGGATGAGTATGGTATTGAGCCAGCAGCAGCAGCAGTAGCTGTAGCAGCAGTAGGTGGTGGTGATGCACCAGCAGCAGCAGTAGAGCAGACATCTTTTGATGTAATCTTGAAAGATGCTGGTGGTGCTAAATTAGGTGTTGTTAAGCTTGTAAAAGATCTTACTGGCCTAGGTTTGAAAGAAGCTAAAGATTTAGTTGATGGAGCACCAAAAGAAGTTAAAACTGGTGTTGACAAAGCTGAAGCAGAGGCTTTGAAAAAGCAGTTAGAAGAAGCTGGAGCTACTGTTGAGATTAAGTAATCCTTAACTCATAATTTATGGTTTAGACCCCGATTTTCGTCGGGGTCTATTTCCATTTGTATAATACCCATTTAAATGTATGATCTACATTGTCAGATTTTTGACGTAAAAGGTCGAAGTTTATTTACTAAACTAAATTCTCAATCC
Source organism: Daejeonella sp. (assembly GCF_044232565.1). GTDB lineage: Bacteria > Bacteroidota > Bacteroidia > Sphingobacteriales > Sphingobacteriaceae > Daejeonella. Next base: position 3,244 of record NZ_JBIILQ010000028.1, read on the forward strand.
CTTGGCAAACAAAATTAAGCACACCGAAAGAGTAAATTTTGCTACCAGTAAGCATGTGATGGATTATCCTGATTTTCTGGATGTTCAACTGCAATCTTTCAGGGAATTTTTTCAGCTTGAAACTACTTCCGACAACCGTCATCAAGAGGGTTTGTTTAAAGTTTTCTCTGAAAACTTTCCGATCTCTGACTCAAGAAACATATTCGTTTTAGAATTTCTTGATTATTTCATTGATCCCCCACGTTATGATATACATGAATGTATTGAACGTGGTTTAACTTACAGCGTTCCATTAAAAGCTAAGCTTCGCTTGTCTTGTAATGATGCAGAACACGAAGATTTTGAAACAATAGTTCAGGATGTTTATTTGGGAACTATCCCTTACATGACTCCTAAAGGAACCTTTGTGATAAATGGTGCTGAGCGTGTAATTGTTTCTCAATTACACCGTTCACCAGGAGTGTTCTTCGGTCAGAGCCGTCACACGAATGGAACCAAATTGTATTCAGCTCGTGTAATTCCATTCAAAGGATCTTGGATTGAATTTGCAACAGACGTAAATAACGTCATGTATGCATACATTGATCGTAAGAAAAAGTTCCCTGTTACCACTTTATTACGTGCAATAGGTTACGATTCTGATAAGGATATCCTAGAGTTATTCGAATTAGCGGATGAAGTTAAAGTTAGCAAATCTGGCTTGAAAAAAGCAGTTGGACGCAAGCTTGCAGCAAGAGTGCTCAAGAAATGGGTCGAAGATTTTGTTGATGAGGATACCGGTGAAGTAGTTTCTATTGATCGTAATGAGATCATTATGGAACGTGAAACCGTTTTAGAAGACGAACATATCGATATGATCATCGAAGCTGGAGTTAAAACAATCATCCTTACCAAAGAGGATGCTGTAAACAGCGGTGATTATACCATTATATACAATACCCTACAAAAAGATACATCTAACTCAGAGAAAGAAGCGGTGGAGCATATCTATCGTCAATTACGTAACGCTGAACCACCTGATGAAGAAACAGCTCGTGGTATCATCGATCGTTTGTTCTTCTCTGACAAACGATATGATCTTGGTGATGTAGGTCGCTACAGAATAAATCGTAAGCTAAAATTAGCTACGCCTGTTGAGACAAAAGTTTTAACAAAGCAAGATATTATTGCCATCGTTAAGTATTTGATCAAATTGATCAATTCCAAAGCGGAAGTGGATGATATTGATCACTTATCAAATCGTCGTGTTCGTACAGTTGGTGAACAATTGTATGCGCAGTTTGGTGTTGGTCTTGCTCGTATGGCTCGTACCATCCGTGAAAGAATGAATATTCGTGATAACGAAGTATTTACTCCTACAGATCTTATTAATGCCCGTACACTTTCATCTGTGATAAACTCCTTCTTCGGAACAAATCAGTTGTCGCAGTTCATGGACCAAACCAATCCTCTTGCCGAGATTACGCACAAGCGTCGTCTTTCAGCTTTAGGCCCTGGTGGACTTTCTCGTGAACGTGCAGGTTTTGAGGTTCGTGACGTTCACTACACTCACTACGGTCGTTTATGTACTATTGAAACGCCAGAGGGACCGAATATTGGTTTGATATCATCTCTTTGTGTGCACGCCAAGATTAATAATCTTGGATTTATTGAAACTCCTTACCGTAAAGTTGAAAATGGTCGTGTGGTTGTTGAAGAGTCTGTAATTTACCTTTCTGCAGAAGATGAAGAAGGTAAAACTATCGGCCAAGCAAATGCCGTTTACGATGATCAAGGTAATTTCCAAACTCCAAGTGTAAAAGCACGTTATGAAGGTGACTTCCCGGTAATTGAACCTAAGAAATTAGATTTAATGGACATTGCTCCAAACCAAATCACTTCCATCGCTGCATCATTGATTCCTTTCTTGGAGCATGATGATGCTAACCGTGCTTTGATGGGCTCCAACATGCAACGTCAGGCTGTACCATTGTTGCGCCCTGAAGCGCCAATTGTTGGTACCGGACTTGAAGGTCGTGTGGCTCGTGATTCACGTACTCTTATTAATGCAGAAGGTAAAGGAGTTGTTGAATATGTAGATGCTAATGAAATCCGTATCCGTTACGAAAGAAATGAAGACGATGTTCTTGTATCTTTTGAAGGAGAGGTTAAATCATACCGATTAATTAAGTTTAAGAAAACTAACCAGAGTACTTGTATCAACCTTAAACCAATCGTTAAGAAAGGTCAGAAAGTTGAGAAGGGTCAGGTTCTTTGTGAGGGTTATGCTACTCAAGATGGAGAATTGGCACTGGGAAGAAACCTCAAAGTTGCATTCATGCCTTGGCAAGGATTTAACTTTGAGGATGCGATTGTAATCTCTGAACGTGTTGTTTCACAGGATATTTTTACTTCTTTACACATTGAAGAATTTGAATTAGAAGTTCGTGATACAAAACGTGGTGAGGAAGAATTAACACCAGATATTCCAAACGTTTCTGAAGAAGCTACTAAAGATCTTGACGAAAACGGAATTATCCGTGTTGGAGCTGAGATTAAAGAAGGTGATATTTTGATTGGTAAAATCACTCCTAAGGGTGAATCTGATCCTTCACCGGAAGAAAAACTTTTACGTGCCATCTTTGGTGACAAAGCAGGTGATGTAAAGGATGCTTCATTAAAAACACCTCCATCAATTCATGGAGTAGTTATTGACACTAAATTATTTTCTCGTGCTAAGAAAACAACTAAACAAGAAGAGAAAGCTCTTATTGAGAAGTTAGATGCTAAGCATAATAAAGCGGTTAAGGAATTAAAAGATACCTTAATTGAGAAATTGTTCGTGATTGTGAATGGTAAAACATCACAAGGTGTTTACAATGTGTATAAAGAACTATTAGTTGCTAAAGGTGTAAAATTCACCCAAAAGATTTTAATTGAGCTTGAATATGCAAACGTTAACCCCACTAAGTGGACAACCGATGAGGATAAAAATGAATTAATTAAACAAACTCTTCACAACTACAATATTAAGTTGAACGAAGAGCTTGGAGCATACAAACGTGATAAGTTCGCAATTAGCGTAGGTGATGAACTTCCATCAGGAATTGTTCAAATGGCTAAAGTTTATGTTGCTAAAAAACGTAAGCTTAAAGTAGGGGATAAGATGGCTGGTCGTCACGGTAACAAGGGTATTGTGGCTAGAATCGTTCGCGATGAAGACATGCCATTCCTTGAAGATGGAACGCCAGTGGATATCGTGCTTAACCCGCTTGGTGTACCTTCACGTATGAACCTTGGACAAATTTATGAGACTGTTTTAGGATGGGCTGGTAAAGAACTTGGAATGAAGTTCGCAACGCCAATTTTCGATGGTGCATCTCATGATGAGGTTGAAGAATGGGTTGACAAAGCAGGAATTCCTAAATCTGGAAGAACTTATTTATACAATGGTTTAACTGGAGATCGTTTTGACCAACAGACAACAGTAGGTATTATCTACATGTTGAAATTGGGCCACATGGTTGATGATAAGATGCATGCACGTTCAATCGGACCATATTCATTGATTACACAACAACCTTTGGGTGGTAAAGCTCAGTTTGGTGGTCAGCGTTTCGGTGAGATGGAGGTTTGGGCATTAGAGGCATTCGGTGCTGCTAATATTCTTCAGGAAATACTTACTGTTAAGTCTGATGATGTGGTAGGACGTGCAAAAACCTACGAAGCGATTGTTAAGGGTGAAAACCTTCCAACTCCATCAGTTCCGGAATCATTCAATGTATTGGTTCATGAATTAAGAGGTCTAGGTTTGGATATCACATTGGATTAAGTTATAAGTGATGAGTTGTAAGTAATTAGTTTCGACCGATTTACTTACAACTCACAACTTAAGACTTACAACTAAAAAAAAAGCTATGTCTTACAAGAAAGATAATAAAATAAAAAGTAATTTCACTTCGATAACCATTAGTTTGGCTTCTCCAGAGTCTATTTTGGAGCGTTCAAGTGGTGAAGTGTTAAAGCCGGAAACTATCAACTACCGGACTTACAAACCTGAGCGTGATGGCTTATTTTGCGAGCGTATTTTCGGTCCTGTAAAGGATTACGAATGTCACTGTGGAAAATATAAGCGTATCCGTTATAAAGGTATTGTCTGCGATCGTTGTGGTGTTGAAGTAACTGAAAAGAAAGTTCGTCGTGAGCGTATGGGTCACATTAATTTGGTGGTTCCTGTTGCACACATCTGGTATTTCCGTTCATTACCAAACAAAATTGGTTATTTATTAGGTTTGCCTACTAAAAAGCTTGATTTAATTATTTACTACGAGCGTTATGTAGTAATTCAAGCGGGACTTAAAGAAGCTGATGGAATTCAAAAAATGGACTTCCTAACGGAAGAAGAATATTTGGATATCCTAGATACTTTACCAAAGGAGAATCAATATCTTGATGATAAGGATCCTGAGAAATTCATCGCTAAGATGGGTGCTGAGGCACTTCAGGATTTATTAGGTCGCTTAGATCTTGATCAGCAGTCTTATGACCTTCGTCATCAGGCAGCAACTGAAACTTCGCAGCAACGTAAAACAGAGGCTTTAAAACGTCTTCAGGTTGTTGAAGCTTTCCGTGGTGCAAATACTAGAATTGAGAATAGTCCGGAGTGGATGATTGTTAAAATCGTTCCAGTTATTCCGCCAGAATTGCGTCCACTAGTTCCATTGGAAGGTGGTCGTTTTGCTACTTCAGATTTAAATGATCTTTACCGTCGTGTAATTATTCGTAACAATCGTTTGAAGCGTTTGATTGAAATCAAAGCACCAGAAGTTATTTTACGTAATGAAAAGCGTATGCTTCAAGAGTCTGTTGATTCATTATTCGACAACTCACGTAAGGTAAATGCCGTTAAAACAGAGGGTAACCGTGCATTAAAATCTCTTTCAGATATTTTAAAAGGTAAGCAAGGTCGTTTCCGTCAAAACTTATTAGGAAAACGTGTGGATTATTCAGCACGTTCAGTAATTGTTGTAGGGCCGAACTTGAAACTGCATGAGTGTGGTCTACCTAAAGATATGGCAGCAGAGCTTTTCAAACCATTTATCATTCGTAAAATGATCGAAAGAGGAGTGGTAAAAACAGTAAAGTCTGCTAAAAAGATTGTAGATCGTAAAGATCCAATTGTTTGGGATATTCTTGAAAATGTGTTGAAAGGTCACCCAGTATTGTTAAACCGTGCGCCAACATTGCACCGTTTAGGTATACAATCCTTCCAGCCAAAATTAGTTGAAGGTAAGGCAATTCAATTACATCCATTAGTTTGTACGGCATTCAACGCGGATTTTGACGGTGACCAGATGGCAGTGCATTTACCACTTGGTAATGCTGCAATATTGGAAGCCCAAATGTTAATGCTTGCCTCACACAACATTCTTAACCCTGCAAATGGTACTCCGATCACTGTACCTTCACAGGATATGGTTTTGGGTCTTTACTACATTACTAAAGGCCGTAGAACTGATGAAACTCGTGTGGTATTAGGTCAGGATCAAACTTTTTATTCTCCTGAAGAGGTTATTATCGCTTATAATGAGCGTAAAATTGACCTTCATGCATTTATTAAGGTTAAAGCCTTTGTAAAAGAAAAAGATGGAAGTTTAGTTAAGAAAATAATCGAAACTACCGTTGGACGAGTTCTATTTAACCAAAGAGTTCCAGTAGAAGTTGGATATATTAATGAATTACTTACTAAGAAATCACTTCGTGATATTATTGGTGATGTTGTAAAAAATACTGGTATGGCTCGTGCAGCACAATTTCTTGATGATATCAAGGAATTAGGTTTCCAAATGGCATTCCAGGGTGGTCTTTCCTTTAATCTTCAGGATCTTAACATTCCTGCTGAAAAGTCACACCTAATTGAACAGGCAACGAAGGAAGTTGAAGAAGTAATGAACAACTATAACATGGGTTTCATTACCAACAACGAACGTTACAACCAAATTATTGATATCTGGACTCGTATCAATAATCGTCTTACTGCCAATGTGATGAATCAGCTTTCTAGCGATAATCAAGGCTTTAACTCGGTTTATATGATGCTAGATTCTGGAGCTCGTGGTTCTAAGGAACAGATTCGTCAGCTATGCGGTATGCGTGGTTTGATGGCTAAGCCTCAGAAATCAGGATCAGGTGGTGAAATTATTGAAAATCCTATTTTATCAAACTTTAAAGAGGGATTATCGGTATTAGAATACTTTATATCTACCCACGGTGCTCGTAAAGGTTTGGCTGATACGGCTTTAAAGACTGCCGATGCAGGTTACTTAACTCGTCGTTTGCATGATGTTGCCCAAGATATGATCGTGGGTGAGCCAGATTGTGGAACATTAAGAGGAATTTATACAACTGCATTGAAGGATAATGAAGATGTTGTTGAACCTTTATATGATCGAATTTTAGGTAGAACTAGCTTACATGATGTATATGATCCGCTAACTAATGAATTATTAGTTTCTGCCGGTGAAGATATTGAAGAGGATGTGGCTCTTAAAATTGAGAATTCTCCACTTGAGGGAATTGAAATTCGTTCTGTTCTTACTTGCGAAAGTAAGCGTGGTGTTTGTGCTCTTTGTTACGGACGTAATCTTGCAACAGGTAAACGTGTGCAGATGGGTGAGGCTGTTGGTGTAATTGCTGCACAGTCTATCGGTGAGCCTGGAACACAGTTAACATTGCGTACATTCCACGTAGGGGGTACTGCATCTAACATTGCAGCTGAATCACAAATCAATGCTAAGTTTGATGGTGTAATTGAGTTTGAAAATGTTAGAACTGTAAGTCACACAACTCCAGAAGGACCTTTAGAGGTTGTTTTAGGACGTTCAGGTGAATTCCGTATCGTAGAACCAGGTACTAACAAAATGATCATGTCAAATAACATTCCTTATGGTGCATATTTGTACGTTAAGGATGGTGCTAAGATTTCTAAAGGCGACAAAATCTGTAGCTGGGATCCATATAACGCGGTTATCATTTCCGAGTTTGAAGGTAAAGCTGAATTTGAAGCAATTATTGAAGGTGTTACCTTCCGTGAAGAATCTGATGAGCAAACTGGACACAGAGAGAAAGTTATTATTGACACCCGTGATAAAACCAAAAACCCTGTTATTCGTGTAGCGGATAAAAAAGGAAATGGTATCAAAGGATATAATATTCCGGTAGGTGCTCACATTGCTGTTGAAGAGAATGAAAAAGTGAAGATTGGACAAATCATCGCAAAAATTCCACGTTCTACTGGTAAAACACGAGATATCACCGGTGGTTTACCTCGTGTAACTGAATTATTCGAAGCACGTAACCCATCAAATCCTGCTGTTGTAACAGAAATTGATGGTGTTGTAACCTTAGCTGGTGTTAAACGTGGTAATCGTGAAATGTCTATTGAATCAAAAGATGGACAAATTAAGAAATACCTTGTTCCATTGTCTAAGCATATCCTTGTACAAGATAATGACTTTGTGAAAGCTGGTATGCCTTTATCAGATGGTTCAATCTCTCCTGCTGACATCTTATCTATTAAAGGACCAGCAGCAGTTCAAGAATATCTTGTTAATGGTATTCAGGAAGTATATCGTCTGCAAGGTGTGAAGATCAATGATAAGCACTTTGAAACTATCGTTCACCAAATGATGCAGAAAGTGATGATTGAAGATGCTGGAGATACTCGTTTCCTTGAAAAGGAATTGGTTGATCGTTGGGATTTCCAATTAGAAAATGATGAAATCTATGATAAGCGTGTGGTTATTGAGCCAGGTGATTCACCAAACTTAAAGCCAGGTCAAATTATTTCTGTACGTAAATTAAGAGATGAGAATTCAGTTCTTAAACGTAAAGATTTAAAACTTGTTGAAACTCGTGATGCAATTGCAGCTACTTCAAGCCAAATGTTGCAGGGTATAACTCGTGCTTCATTAGGAACTAAATCATTCATCTCTGCAGCTTCCTTCCAGGAAACTACCAAAGTGTTGAATGAAGCAGCAATCAGTGGTAAGCGCGATAATCTATTAGGCTTGAAAGAAAATGTGATCGTAGGTCACTTGATTCCTTCAGGTACAGGATTACGTCAGTACGAGCGTATCATTGTGGGTTCTCAAGAAGAATATGATAAATTACTGGCTTCCAAGAAGGAAGAAGTGGAGGCTTAATCCAAACCAGTTTATGATAAAAAAGTCCTTCTGAAAAGAAGGACTTTTTTTATTTCACAATAATTATCCCATTATTTATAACTTTATGGTATGGAAGAAAAAAACATCGATAATCAATTAAATATTGAACTTTCTGAAGAAGTTGCAGAAGGCATATATTCAAACCTAGCCGTAATAACACATTCTAATACTGAGTTTGTTTTAGATTTTATTAGGGTAATGCCAGGTGTTCCAAAGGCACGTGTAAAATCAAGAATTGTACTCACTCCGGAACATGCTAAACGATTCCTAATAGCCCTAGAGGAAAATATTGAAAAATTTGAGGCTATAAATGGTCGCATTCAAATTAATGAAGGTCAACCAGGAATTCCAATGAATTTTGGAGGTCCTACAGCACAAGCCTAATTGAAAAAGCATTTCAAGAAATTGGTTTTTGGAAGTCAGGATGCTGAAAAGTTAAAATCATCTCCTGCAAGTCCGTATTTCAAAAAAATTAAAAATGTGTGGGATAGTTCTCATTACCAAGATTTTGGAATTGAGCGCTTAGTTCGATTGTTTCTAGTTACGTCAAGACTTTTATTTCCAGGAATTTATATTGAACTACTTAGTAGAAATTTAGCTACACATTCAAAGAAAATTTACGGTGAATTATATGTTGTTTATAAAACAATATTGCCGTTCATTATGCTTTATTATGGCCTTTGGCATCACTATTGGCTTTATATTTTCAATATTTATCTTTTAATAGAGACTTTCTTGTACGTTTTTAATAAAATTTTCTTGCCTGAGCATAATAAAGAAAATTTGGTAAATAGATCTGTAATTTTATTGTTTTTCAATTTCTTTGAGCTAATAGCTTCTTTTGGAGTTATTTATGCAGCAGGCAATTATTTAAATATGCCAATTGCTAGCTGGATTGATGCGCTATATTTTAGTTTTATAACTGGCGTTACAATTGGTTATGGCGACTATTACCCAGTTAACGATACTGGTAAAGTTTTGGTCATGATTCAAATAATCAGTACTATATCTTTTCTTTTCTTGTTCTTTAATTTTTTTGCTCCAAGAGTGCAAGATGTTAAAGAATGGAATTCAGATACTGAATAATTGGTTCTAGTTGATCAGGGCTAAACCATTTAATGTCCTCTGATTTATTAAACCAAGTCAACTGCCTTTTGGCGAATCTTCTTGTGTTTTGCTTGATCTTTTCGATGGCTTCATCCTTTGTACATTTTCCGTCTAAATAATCGAATATTTCTGAATATCCAACGGTATTTAATGCATTTAGGTGTTTGTATTCTTTTAGGCTTTCAACTTCTTCCATTAATCCAGCAATAATCATTTCATCTACGCGAGAATTTATACGTTGATATAATGCTTCTCGATTGGTATTGAGCCCAATTTGCACGATATTAAATAGCCTTTCTTTTTTTTTGTGCTTGCGTAAGGATGAAAATGTTTCCCCCGTGCTTTCAAATACTTCTAAAGCTCTGATAACGCGTTGCGGGTTATTTCTGTCGACTTCTTTATAATAATTGGGGTCAACAATTTTTAGCTTTTCTTGAAGATAAATGAGCCCATTTTCTTCAAAAAGTTTGTTTAATCCGCCTCTAATCTCCTCTGAAGCTACTGGAAGGGGGTCAAACCCATGGCAAACGGCATTTATAAATAAACCTGATCCACCAACCATAATTACATGCTTGTGTTTCAGGAACAAATTATTAATAATTTCTATAGATTGTTTTTCAAAGTCGCCAGCATTAAATTGGTTCAAAATAGAATGGCTATCGATTAAATGATGTTTTACTGCTTCAAGCTCTTCTTGTGATGGCTTAGCAGTACCAATGTTCATTTCTTTATAAAATTGCCTTGAGTCGGCAGATATGATCTCTGTTTTATAATATTGGGCTAGTTTAATAGCCAATGCTGTTTTACCAATTGCAGTAGGACCCGCAATAATAATCAATGTATTATTCATTGGTAAATAGCTTTAAGGCTTTTAGATTTTAATAATCATCCTTTTGAAGATCTTCTGAATCATAACCATCATTATCAGAAAACTCATCCATGAATTCATCTTTTTCTTCATCTTCCTCTTCTGTCTCAGTATTGATGCCCATTTCACTCATTTCTTCTAAGTCCTCAGTATCTTCGGCCTGAAAATCTAGCTCATTAAGAAAATCAAAATCATCGGAAATTGGCTTTGTTACAGTTGGAGCAATTATTGTGCTTCCTACCATTTTTGGAGCTTCCCCTTGAGTTCTTGAAACATATGGATATGTTTTTCCTGATTCTTCATCAAGAAGTATTTTAACTAATTCAACATGAAAATCAAATGGTCGTTCGAAATTATAGGTGTAGTAAAATTTTTGATGAGGATCATCAATAAAACTGCTTAGCCTAGATTTTTCCATGGTAGCTACACCGTTATTAATTTTACGTTCATTAGGAAGTAAGGCAATTTCATCGCTTTTTTTCCACTGGTCATTACTCACATAAAAAGAAGATGGTAAATCTGGATTGTATCCTGTTGATTGGTGAATAGTGCGATGGAGGTCTTCAAATGTATGATTTGATTTGATGTCGATATCGCGCTCGATATCATCATAGTCTTCAAAAGAAACCTTAAATCTATATATTGCCATTATTATTAATTCTTAATCTATCACAAAAATACTATTTGTAAAGACTGTTAATTTATTTTATTGAAATTTTATATTAGTCTTGTTTAAACTCTACAGGTATTAGACCGAGTTCTTTTCCTTTACACAGCATAAATTCAAAAGCTTCCTCTCTTGAATTCTTTATTTCTCCTTCAAGAATGGCTTCCCTAATTTGGTTTTTAATGATTCCTACACTCTTACCTGCACTCAAATTAAAGGCCTTCATGATATCTTCTCCACTAACTGGAGGTTGCCAGTTTCTAAGCTGGTCGCTTTCCTCTACATCCTTTAGCTTCTGTTTTACAAGGTCAAAATTACGGCGATATTTTTTTATTTTATATTCATTTTTTGTAGTTACATCTGCATTACATAGTAACATTAAGTTGTCAATTTCTTCTCCTGCTTCAAATAATAAACGTCTAACTGCTGAGTCGCTAACCACATCTTGCGCTAATACTATTGGTCTTAAGTGCAATTGCACCAACTTCTGTACCAATTTCATCTTTTCATTTAATGGAAGCTTAAGTTGGGCAAATATTTTAGGCACCATGCGTGCTCCGCGGTCTTCGTGTCCATGAAATGTCCATCCATGACCAGGCTCAAATCGTTTTGTTGCGGGTTTTGCAATGTCATGAAGAATGGCGGCCCATCTTAACCATAGATCATCGCTGTTTTCAGATAAATTGTCAAGGACTTGAAGCGTGTGGTAAAAATTATCTTTATGTCCTTTGCCATCTATTGTATCTACACCATGAAGATCAGCCATCTGTGGAAAAATTTCGCGCAGTAGGCCTGTATCAAACAAATAAATAAATCCCTTAGATGGTTTTGGTGCTAGGATAATCTTGTTCAGCTCATCAGTAATTCTTTCGGGTGAAACAATTTTTATTCTATTGCAATTTTTTTTGATGGCTTCAAGCGCATCTTGATGAATGGTGAAATTTAGTTGAGTCGCAAATCTTATTGCTCTTAACATTCTCAAAGGATCATCAGAAAATGTTTCAATCGGGTTTAAAGGAGTGCGAATAAGTTTATCTTCCAAATCTTGGATACCTCCAAATGGATCTAATAAGTTTCCAAAGTTATCAATGTTTAAACCTAAGGCCATTGCATTGATACTAAAATCACGGCGTTTCTGGTCATCTTCAAGCGAGCCATTTTCAACAATAGGTTTGCGAGATTCGGCACGATAAGACTCCTTTCTTGCACCAACAAATTCTATATCGAGATCGTCATATCTAAGCATGGCAGTGCCAAAATTTTTAAAAACTGAAACTTTGGTATGCAATAATTTACCTGCAGCCTCTGCAAATTTAATCCCATTTCCAATAACAAGAATGTCGATATCCTTGGATGGTCGTTTGAGGAAAAGATCTCTTACAAAGCCCCCAATGACATATATTTCGGTCTTTGTCTCCTCAGCTAATATGCTAAGTTTTTTAAATATGGGTTGTTGTAAATGTTCTTTCATAAAAATAAGATCCGATCTCAATAAAGGGAAACATGGATCGAGAAACCTGATTTGAGCAGGCTCCATACTATCCGCAAAGGACAACATATTATTGCAATTTTCATTGTAAATTTGAAAATTGATGGATAAATTTTAACAAATTCCTTATTTTCTGATGAACGAAAATAAACCACCCGGATCGAGTTTCATAATGGTTGATGCTTTCTTTTTTGACATATCATCTTGCTCCCAATTAACGACATAGTCAACGCCTTCCTTAATTTTATCACTTATTTCACTAAAATTAGCAGGTGAAGCTTCGCCACTAACATTAGCTGAAGTAGAAATGATTGGTTTTTTGAATCTTTGCAATAATTGTTCGCAAAAAGGATGTTTTACTATCCTAATGCCAATACTACCATCTTTTGCAATTGCATTTACAGCTAGGTTTTTAGCGCCAGAATAAATTATTGTTAATGGATTTTCGGTGTATTCGATAAGATCATAAGCGACTTCTGGGACCTCTCTTACGTAACTTTGAAGCTTGTTGTCGTTCTCTAATAATACTATCAAGCTTTTCTCTTCAGATCTTCCCTTTAACTTAAATACCTTTTCAACAGCCTCTGCATTTGTTGCATCACAACCAATTCCCCATATCGTATCGGTAGGGTAAAGGATTAAGCCCCCACTTTTCAATATTTCTAGAGCTTTATTTACTTCGTCTCTTAGCATTTAGATATTTTTTGGTATAGTTTAATTAATTTTTCCGCAATCTTTTGATTTGAGAAATTTTTGATATGCTCGTATCCTGCAAGAATCATTTTTTCTCTTTGTTCTTTGTTATTTAGTACAAATTGGATTTGCTCGGCTAATTCATTACTGTTTTTGGGATCTACATAAATGCTCCCTGGGCCGCCAGCTTCTTCGAGGCATGATCCAGTGGCCGCAATTACGGGTACTCCAGAACTTAAAGCCTCTACTATTGGAATACCAAATCCTTCAAATTCGGATGGATATATAAATATTTTTGCTTTTTGGTATATTCCGGGAAGATCCTTAAATGAGACATTTTTTAGAAAATGAACCCTGTCTTTTAAATTGTTTGCTTCAACATAATTTTTTACGATTTGTGAATAGGGCGTTTCCTTCCCAATAATCACCAGATGAATTTTAGAATCAAGTGACTTTAATGCTTGAACAATTAATAAAGCATTTTTACGTCTTTCGATAGTACCTACATTTAACAAATACTCATCAGGAAGCTGATAGTTTTCTTTGATTCTATTTTTCTCAATTGCAGAAAATGGGGTGTGAAAGCTAGAGTCACAGTTTTGATAAATTACTTCAATTTTAGCTTCTTCTAAATTATAGAAATTTATTAAATCACGTTTTGTTTGTTCACTAATGGCAATTATTTTGTCAGCATGTTTACAAGCATATCGGACTTTAAACTCATAAATTTTTCTATCTATAAATGGGTAGTAATGAGGATATCTATAAAATATAAGGTCATGAATTGTTACTACAGAGGCAATATTTGATGTTTTTAAACCGAAAGGTATCTCATTACTGAGTCCGTGGAAAATATCAATTTTTTCATTTTTCAAGTCTTTAACAATTCCAAAACTTCTCCAAATACTTTTTAACAATTGTTTTTTAGGGTAATAAAAACTGATGGATTTTGATTTTGAAAAATGTAATTCATTTTTCGGCTTGGATGGCGAAAAAACTGAATACTGATTGTTGGGATAGTAATCGGCAAGAATTTGGAGAATAAATCTGCTATAGTTTCCTAAGCCAGTAAAATTTTTTGTGATACGTTTACCGTCGAATCCTATTTTCATATTTATGCTATAAATTAAAAAGGATGGTTTGTGCATCCTTTTTAATTAAAAAAAGCTCCTTTTTTAAACGGCCACATTATTATCTCTCAATGCATCATTAAGAGATGTTTTTTTATCGGTTGATTCTTTTCTTTTGCCAATTATAAGGGCGCAAGGCACTTGGAATTCGCCAGCTGGAAATTGCTTCGCGTAAGAACCAGGAATAACCACTGATCGTGATGGAACCACTCCTTTGTATTCAATTGGCTCATCTCCAGTAACGTCAATAATTTTTGTAGACGCAGTAAGAACAACATTGGCACCTAAAACAGCCTCTTTTTCTACGTGTACACCTTCAACAACAATCGCTCTAGATCCTATGAAGCAATTATCTTCAATAATAACCGGCGAGGCTTGTATTGGCTCTAAAACACCTCCAATGCCAACACCGCCACTTAAATGAACGTGTTTTCCTATTTGAGCGCATGAACCAACCGTAGCCCATGTGTCAACCATGGTGCCTTCATCTACATAAGCACCAATATTTACGTAGGAAGGCATCATTATTACACCTCTTGCAAGAAATGCACCATATCGGGCAATTCCATGAGGTACAACCCTTACTCCATTTTCTTTATAATCTGTTTTTAACTTCATTTTGTCGTGAAACACAAAAGGTCCCACTTCAATTTCCTTCATTTCTCTGATTGGGAAGTAAAGAATTACAGCCTTCTTAATCCAGTCGTTTACATGCCAGCGATCTCCGATTTGCTCAGCAACTCTGATTTCTCCTTTGTCGAGATGTAAAATAACCTGCTCTATAGCCTCTTTGTATTCTTTGAAATTGATGAGATTACGATCATCCCATGCATTTTCTATTAATTTTTTTAATTCGCCAGTCATAATATAATTTATATACAAATTAAAGGAATTTATGCCAAATTTTGTATGAATCAGTCAATTCTTATGTAATTTTGTAGTATGTCTGAATCCGAAAAATTACGTATTGATAAATATTTATGGGCTATACGTGCCTTTAAAACAAGAAGCATTTCTACTGAAGCTTGTAAAGCAGGAAGGATAAAATTAAATGGACAAAATTTGAAGGCCTCGCATTTAGTTAAAATAGGGGAGGTTTATACGGTTCAAAAGGGTAGTGATAAAAAAATAATTGAGGTTATAGCACTACTAGAAAGACGAGTAGATGCTAAAACAGCGATTAATTTTTACAAGGATCTTACACCGATTGAAGATACACCAGCCTATAAATCAATGTTCCAAAGTCCCAATTTAAGTAGAGATCGGGGTGCTGGAAGACCAACAAAAAGAGATCGTAGAGAGATTGA
>NZ_JBIILQ010000185.1:0-5569 GCF_044232565.1 Daejeonella sp.
TTAGGTCAGGGATGCGTAAGTAAAAAGAAATACAATACTTTGCAATCCAATTACGACAGTCTGAATGTAAATACCGAATCACTGATTGAAAAGTTTCGAATTAGTCAGCAGCGACTAACTGTATCCGACGAACGTGTAAAAAGTTTGGAGGAGCAACTCGCTTCCGAAAAATCGAATCTTTTACAGCTGCAAAAGGCGCTCGATAAATGTTTAACCTCTACAGGGCAGGGTAATGTGAATATTTCTAAGTTGGTGGATGAGATTAATGCATCAAATAAATACATCAAAGAGCTCGTAAATTCCAAGAATAAGAGCGATTCGCTCAATTTGGTCTTAACAAATAATTTAACCCGTTCTTTAAGTCGCGAAGAATTGAAAGATGTAGACGTGCAAGTGCTAAAGGGAGTGGTTTATATTTCCCTTTCAGACAAGATGTTATACCGTTCGGGAAGTTATATGATTTCGGAAACTGCTGGAGAGGTGCTGAGCAAAATCGCTAAAATTATTAAGGATTATAAAGGTTATGATGTGCTGATTGAAGGAAATACAGATAATGTACCTATCAATATGGTGAATATACGGAACAATTGGGATTTAAGCGCATTGAGGGGCTCTTCGGTAGTGCAAGCGCTACAAAACCAGTATGCTGTGGATCCTAAGCGATTAACTGTTGGTGGGCGTGGTGAATATAACCCATTGGCTAGCAATGATACGGAAATGGGTAGGGCTAAAAACCGTCGGACTCAAATTATCATCACTCCGAGTTTGGATCAGTTTATGGAATTGATTGAAAAGGCTCCTGCAGAATCCTCGAAATAAATCTGTTAAATCCCTCTGCTTGTATTTTATGCTTCGGAGGGATTTTTTATGTCCTCAGGCCAGTATATTTTCATTATTAAAAAATGTGGATAATGTAAAATGCTGATAGTTAGTAATATGTATTAATTTTTATTTGCAATTTTATAGCTAATTAACAATTGATTGTATATTCGTTTTTTAAAAAAGCAATTAGATATGTCTTCAGAAGTAAACATTCCACGCCTAGATCTTCATGATTATACAAAAGGTAGTGCTGAACAGAAAAAGCAATTTTCGGATGCTATAGGCAAAGCATTTAATGATACAGGTTTTGTAACTATAGCCAATCATGGCATGACTAGAGAGTTGATGGATGAGCTTTATGCTGAAGTAAAACGCTTTTTTAGTCTCTCAGAAGAACAAAAATTGAAATATGAAGTCCCGGGCCTTGCCGGACAACGAGGTTATACCAGCAAAGGTAAAGAGAAGGCTAAAGATTCAAAAACTCCTGATTTGAAGGAGTTTTGGCAAAGCGGACAAGTGGTTACGGATGGGGATGCGATAAAGAGTGAGTATCCTGATAATGTGATGGTGGAAGAGTTACCAGAATTCAATGCCATTACGCGCGAGGTTTATCAGCGCCTAGAGGAGGCAGGAAAGCATTTACTACATGCGATTGCTGTTTATTTAAATTTACCTGAAAATTATTTTGACGATAAGGTTCATAATGGAAATTCCATTTTAAGGGCTATACATTATTTCCCGATTGTTGATCCGGATAGTATTCCTGCCGATGCGGTTCGTGCCGGGGCGCATGAAGATATTAACTTGATTACTTTACTTATTGGTGCGAGCGCTGATGGTTTAGAGGTTTTAACCCGTGATGGTAATTGGTTCGCTGTGAAAGCCAATGCAGAAGATATTGTGGTTAATGTAGGTGATATGTTACAACGCCTAACCAATAATAAATTAAAATCTACTACCCATCGTGTGGTAAATCCACCGCGTGAATTGATGAAGAATTCACGTTATTCTGTGCCATTTTTCTTGCATCCAAAAAGTACCATGGATCTTACTGCGCTAAAGTCATGTATTGATGCGCAGCATCCAAAGGCTTATACTGATATTACTGCCGGAGCGTACTTGGATGAAAGATTGAGAGAGATTGGATTGAAGATGTAGGAGGGGGGGTACTCTGGTCGGTCGTCTAGGTCAGTCCTCTGGTCGTTTCTCTAGTGGTTCCTCTGCGTCGGCCCTCTGGTCAGTCCTCCAGTGTTTCCTCTAGTCGGTCCTCTGGTCGGTCCTCTGGTCGGTCGTCTAGGTCAGTCCTCTGGTCGTTTCTCTAGTGGTTCCTCTGTGTCGGCCCTCTGGTCAGTCCTCCAGTGTTTCCTCTAGTCGGCTCTCTGGTCGGTCCTCTGGTCGGTCCTCTAGGTCTACCACAGGGTCGAGCATAGTAAAAACAACTTTGAATGAAACCTATTTCTTCATCTCACTCCTAATACTCTGCTCCAACTCAACAGCTCGTTGACTGCCAATGATATAGACTAATCCGTCGCGATCGGTTAATTTTACGGCATCTTTTCCGGAGGCATAAAAGCGAATAGTGCCTTTTTGATGAAGGTTATATACAGGATTGTTAATCAAATAGGTGCTATAATTGCTGCGTTCCACCTGAACAATGCTATTTAGATCGATTTTTACCATTTTGGTGGTCCATAATCCATTAAGAATAATGCTTTTATTATGAACGCTTGTTTTAAAATGAAGTAAAAACATCATAATTACGGAAGCCACAAGTACTCCAAATCCAACAACTAAAAATAAATCTGCATTCTGTTCACGGCGCTCAGAAATATAGTAAGCAGCAAAGCAAAATAATGACAAAACCAGTCTGATGCTAATGCGGTTAGGATCACGCCCTAAAAATTGTTTTTCTAAAAATACTGGTTCTACTTCTTGCATATTAATTCAATTGCTCTAAGATAAAGACTTTTTTTGTGTTGGGACTAATTTTATAGCCTTCGCTGATTCTTAATCCTGCAATCCAGACAATATCTCCGTTCCCATTTTCCAATACAGGGATGTCTTTTTTACGATTCAGACTTATTTTCTGCTCAATAAAAAAGTCGCTTAATTTTTTCTTAGTTTTTAATCCAAGTGGACGGAAAAAATCGCCATGCTGCCAGCTTCTCATTATTAAGGGAAATTTGAGCAAGTCATAGTCAAGTTGAGCAAAATTTAGCTCTGTGCACATTTTGAAGTCTTCGATAGGAATAATGCCAATTGAAAATTGTTTTTCATTCCAATTGCATAACCTGCTTTCCTGCTCAATGATGATAGGGGCTGGAATTTCTTCATTGATGCGGCCTAACAAAATACGATCACGATTAAGCAAAAGCTCATGTGTTGCCGATCTAAACAACTTGCCTGACTGGCTTGTCCAAGAAACAGCCAGATCGCTTAAAATTGCCTCGGTGAAGCCATAGGGGCGAAATAGCTCGTATAACAAGGTATTTAGCGGCACTAAGTTCTTTAATTTTTCTAGATTAATCTCAAATTCATGCTCATCTAGCTTTTTAAAAAGCTCATTTCGCAGCTCTTCAACACGTTGATTAAGCATGGTTTCAAGTTCGGCAAAACGTTTTCTGTTGGCTTCAAATGTTTGCTCGAGACTTGGGTTTAGCTGCTTTAAAACTGGAATAACTTCCAATCGGATTTTATTACGGGCATATTTTGTAGATAGGTTTGAGCTATCTTCACGGAATTCGAAAGGTGGCATGGAATCTATCTCCTCGCGACTTAAAAAAAGCATGGGGCGAATAATTTTGCCCTTTTTTGCCAATATTCCATGTAGCCCTGCTATACCTGTCCCGCGTGTTAAATTCAATAAGATGGTTTCTACTACATCATTTTGATGATGTGCCAAAGCGATGTATTGATAATTTTGTTCTTCTCTAATATTTTCTAGCCATTGATAGCGTAAATCGCGGGCGGCCATTTGAATGGAGATGTGATTTTTTGAGGCATATTCTTTCGTATTAAATTTTGAAACAAAGATTTCAACTCCCAATTCTGAAGCAAGATTTACTGTAAAATATTCATCTTCATCGGCTTCTTTTCCTCGCAATTGAAAATTGCAATGGGCAATTCCGAAATTATATCCCGCCAATTTAAACATTTTGGCCATCAGCACGGAGTCGCGACCACCGCTTACAGCAAGCAATAGACGCTCTTTTTCCTGGAAAAGGGCATGTTTTTTGATAAATTCTTGCAGTCGTTCGAGGGCTATCATGTGCTCAAAATTATTTAATTAAAAATCCTTAGCCAAAAAACTATTTTTGTATGGTGAGAATATTTCTATTATCAGTTTTGTTTAGCATAATTTCGGTTGCCGCCTTTGCACAAGGGCAGCAGATTGAAATCCGTTCGTCGCAGCTTATTAAAGGCTTCCAGTCGTCGGGTTTTGCCAGAATCATTCGCCCTGTTTTTGCACAAGACGGATCAACGCTTTCTGCCGATAGTGCCGACTTCAACCAGTCTTCCAATACTTTTGACGCCTATGGCCATGTGGTTATTACACAACCCTCCGGTACCGTTATTTATTCTGATTTGCTAAATTATAACGGAAATACAAAGCTGGCAATTTTAACCAACAATATAAGGTTTATTGATGGGGATGCTACGCTAACTACCAATAATCTGACTTATAATATGAATACCCGTATCGGGACTTATTTGGGTGGTGGGAAGATTGTGAATGGAAAAAATGTGCTTACCAGTAAAAACGGCTATTATTTTGCCACTACTAGGGATGCTTATTTTAGAGATAATGTAGTGCTTAATTCGCCAGATGCCATCATTAAAAATGATACTTTACGGTATAACTCAAACTCGAAAATTGCCTATTTCTATGGCCCAACCAATATTTATGGTAAGGATGACACGCTTTACACAGAAAGTGGCACCTACAATACAAGTAATGATCAGGCACGTTTCGGAAAAAATAATTTATACCGCCAGGGAAGTAAATCCTTAACTGGTGATAGCTTATTTTATGATCGTAAAGTGGGCTATGGAAAGGCAATTGGCCATGTAACCTTTAAGGATACCGTTGAAAAAGCAATATTAAAGGGCGGGCTAGGGGAGTATAAAAAGGCTGATGAAAGCATTTTAGTGACTTTGAACCCCTATGTTGTCATTATTACTGAATCCGACTCGGCCAAGGTTGATTCAATTTGGATGACGGCAGATACCCTATTTAGCAAGGTGATTTTTGCCCGGGATTTAGTTCCCTATAAAAAGGATGAAGTTGTTCCTGATGCTGAAATTGCTGCAAAAGATGAAGCTCCCCAAATAAGTTCTAAGGGCGCGATAAATGCAACAGTAGTAAGTGAAAAAAATAAAGCTCCTGCTTTGCGAAATACTACTGAAAAGGCTAATAAGGACGTGGAAGTAGAAGAATTAGTAAAGGAGCCTGACGATGTGAAAATACCAGGGGCTAAACAACCGCCTCCAGAAATAAAAAAGCCTAAAATTCAACCACCAAAGGCTGTTTTAAGTAAAGATAAAAATCCGGATAGCCTAAAAGTAGCTGTTCTCGCTAAAGATTCTATTAGCATGGATACTACGCGTACCAGAATTATTAGTGCTTTTCACAATGCTAAAATATTTAAATCTGATTTGCAGGCAAAAGCCGATTCCATGTTTTTTAGCGAAGCCGACTCCACGGTAAGGTGTTATGTTAGTCCGATGATATGGGCCCAAGGCTCCC
>NZ_JBIILQ010000186.1:0-5555 GCF_044232565.1 Daejeonella sp.
CAATTTCAGGATGCTTTACAGATGTTTGTCCCGCAACAATAGCGCCTTTTTTGGTATGGGGCCCATATTGGCTCAAGACTTCTGCAATGCGTTCGGCTTCAACAGAATAGAATATAACATCAGACAGTTGGGATACCTCCTTACCATCGGCTAAAATTTTAATCCCAAAAGGGTTCAATTCAGCTTCAAGTATTTCTCTACGATGCGGTAGGTCGCAGCCAAGCACATTATAACCAGCTTTAGCCAAAGACTTAGCGTAAATGCAACCCATATCGCCAAGGCCAATAATTCCTATGTTCATTATAAATTATTTTATTGAGGTGTCAACAAGCCTAATCAACTATGGTAACGGTTACACCCATGCTTTGAAGCTGATTTACTGTATGCTCTGAAATTCCGCTATCTGTGATGATGTGATCAATTTCGTCAATATTACAAATTTTTCCGAAACCTCTTTTCCCAAACTTTGTCGAATCTGTTAAAACGATGGTTTTTTGGGAGACACTAATCATTTGTCTATTGAGGTGTGCCTCCATTATGTTTGTTGTTGTTAAGCCAAATTCGAGATCGATTCCATCCACACCTAGGAATAATTTGCTACAGAAAAATTCGTTCAGAATAGCCTCTGAGTACGGACCCATAACAGATGATGAACTTTTGCGAAGCATCCCTCCTAATTGCATCACTTCTGTATAAGGATGGTGCGATAATTCGAGAGCAACATTTAAAGCAGAGGTAATTACAGTTAAGGGTAAATTTAAAGGGATACATTTTGCAAAAGCCAAAACAGAGGTTCCTGATGCAATAATGATGGAGTCATTTTCATTTACAAGGGTCGCAGCAGCTTGTCCGATGCTTATTTTTTCGTCAGATTGCAACTGTTCTTTCTCATTCACGGAGCGATCAATTGTGTATGGATTGGTTAAGGTAGCGCCTCCATGTATCTTGAAAAGCAAATTTTTATCTTCCAGTAGTTTTAAATCCTTTCGAATTGTTACAGATGAAACTTTCAATTCACTGCAGAGGTCTACCACATTTATGTATTGCTCTTTTTGAAGTTTTTTAATTATATACTGATGTCTTTCTGCTAAACTGCTCATTTAAGGGTAATCTATGTCTATGCAAAATACTGAAATTATCTGAAAAAAGCCTTAATTTATGATAGAAATTCAACATTGTATTTTTCATTTATGATTAAAAGGTTTCGAAATGATTACTTATAATTGCGTATTATTTCGTATTATTACTTTTATGCAGTATAGTAAGCAAGATCGCGGTGTTTTAGAGAATGAATCCGAATGGGATTTGATAGTAATTGGGGGAGGAGCAACCGGCCTTGGTACAGCGCTTGATTCTGCAGCTCGCGGATTTAAAACGCTTCTGTTAGAGCAGTCTGATTTTGCTAAAGGAACATCGAGTAGAAGCACCAAGCTTGTCCATGGTGGTGTTAGATATCTAGCTCAGGGCGATATTTCATTGGTTTATCAAGCATTGAAGGAGCGAGGGCGTTTACAAATTAATGCGGCACATCTGGTTTCGAAAGAGGAGTTTTTAATTCCTTGCTACGATTGGTTTTCTGTTATTAAATACCTAAGTGGTTTGAAAATATATGATTGGCTAGCCGGTGGATATAGCTTTGGGAAGTCAAAATTTTTATCTAGAGCAGAAGTGCAAAAAAGATTGCCAGGCCTCGTTGATAAATCACTTGTGGGTGCCATAAGTTATTTCGATGGTAAATTTGATGATGCCCGTCTTGCTGTTAATATTGCTCAGACTTGTATTGAAAGAGGAGGAAGTGTATTAAATTATGTTAAGGTTAATAAGCTTCTTAAGGATAAAAAAGGTAAAGTAAATGGTGTTGAGGCTTTTGATTTGTTAAGTGGAAATAATCATTTATTGCATGCCAAAATTGTTATTAATGCTACTGGAGTTTTTGTAGATGATATTCTTAAAATGAATACCCCAAATGCCGAAAAAATGGTTAGACCAAGCCAGGGTATTCATTTGGTAATTGAAAAAAAGTTTCTTGGGAGTGATTCGGCATTGATGATTCCCAAAACTTCAGATAATCGTGTTCTTTTTGCTGTTCCATGGCATTCTAAATTATTAGTTGGTACAACAGACACCCCTATCGATGAGCATAGTCTTGAGCCCAGGGCTCTTGATGAAGAAGTCGATTTTATTTTGGATACTGCCGCCAAGTATTTTAAAATGAGAATAGATAAAAAAGATGTTTTAAGTGTTTTTGCAGGTTTACGGCCGCTTGCTGCGCCGAGTAAAAATGATAGTAATGCAACTAAGGAGATTTCTAGAGATCATAAACTAATTGTATCTAAATCAGGTTTAATCACTATTACAGGTGGAAAATGGACCACTTATAGAAAAATGTCAGAAGAAACTATTGATACTGCCATTCAAACGAGTAATTTAGGGAGAGAAAAATGTGTCACTAAAGATTTGAAAATTCATGCTTGTACTTCTAATCACTCTTCGAGTCATTTGTCTATTTATGGATCTGACATGGCTAATATTTTAATTTTGGCCTCTGAGTTGTCTGGCGGTGAAGAACAAATTCATGCCTCTTATCCAAATATCAAAGCAGAGGTAATTTGGGCTGTACGTAATGAAATGGCATACAAAGTAGAGGATGTTTTGGCTAGAAGAATGAGAATGCTTTTTGTTGATGCAAGAGCAGCAATTGAAATGTGCCCTATAGTGGCTCAGCTTATGGCTGATGAAATGCAAATGAGTTCCTTATGGGTGGAAGAACAAATCCTTGAATTTACGCAAATTGCGAGCGAATATTTATTAGAACCCC
The DNA here is from genome assembly GCF_044232565.1 of Daejeonella sp. Taxonomy (GTDB): domain Bacteria; phylum Bacteroidota; class Bacteroidia; order Sphingobacteriales; family Sphingobacteriaceae; genus Daejeonella. The sequence continues at coordinate 2,819 of NZ_JBIILQ010000186.1, forward strand.
TCATACAGGAAAAAGAAACAACCCTTACATAAGCAAAAAAAAAATGGGAAATTATATTTTATCACTAGATCAAGGTACAACTAGCTCAAGAGCCATAGTTTTTGATCGTGAAGGCAGTATTATAGCCGTTTCGCAGAAAGAATTTGAGCAAATTTATCCCGTACCTGGATGGGTTGAACATAAGCCTTTAGAAATCTGGTCTACTCAAGTATCGGTTGCTACAGAGGTGCTTGCCAAAGCAGGTTTAAATTCTGAGGATATCCATGCCATCGGTATCACCAACCAAAGGGAAACAACGATTGTTTGGGATAAAGAAAGCGGAATTCCAGTTTATAATGCCATTGTATGGCAGGATCGCCGAACATCCGACTATTGTGATTCTATAAGAATGGAACATGGAGACATGATTCGTAAAAAAACCGGACTTATTATTGATTCTTATTTTTCTGCAACAAAGGTTCGTTGGATTCTTGAAAATGTTCCCGGAGCTCGTCAAAAAGCCGATGAGGGGAAATTGCTCTTTGGAACAGTCGATTCTTGGTTGATTTGGAAGCTATCTGGTGGTGCTACGCATGTTACTGATGTGAGTAATGCTTCCCGCACTATGTTATTCGATATTAATACTCTTGAGTGGGATAAACAATTATTAGCGATATTCGATATTCCTGCTTCGATGCTTCCTGAGGTAAAATCATCCAGCGAAGTGTTTGGTCACACTGCAGGAAATATTCTTGCAACAAAAATCCCGATTGCGGGTATTGCTGGAGATCAACAAGCGGCGCTTTTCGGACAAATGTGTACTAAAGTTGGGATGGTAAAAAATACCTATGGTACTGGCTGTTTCATGTTGATGAATATCGGAAGTAAACCGGCTATGTCGGCCAATAACCTCTTAACAACCATCGCATGGAAAATTAACGGTGAGGTTACCTATGCATTAGAGGGGGGTATTTTTATTGGAGGAGCAATTGTTCAGTGGTTAAGAGATGAGCTTGGTTTGATAAAATCATCTGCTGAGGTGGAGGAACTAGCGGCAAAAGTTAAAGATAATGGTGGTGTTTATATTGTTCCAGCGTTCGCGGGTCTAGGAGCACCTCATTGGGATCAACATGCTAGAGGAACAATTACGGGAATCACACGTGGCACAAATTCAGGTCATTTTGCCAGGGCTGCACTTGAAAGTATCGCATACCAAACAATGGAGGTCTTAAAATCAATGGAAGCAGATGCTGGAACTCCAATCAGCGAATTAAGAGTTGATGGGGGTGCAACCGCAAATAATATATTAATGCAGTTTCAAGCAGATATCATGAAATGTAAAGTGATTCGTCCCCAGGTAACAGAAGTGACCGCTTTGGGTGCCGCATATTTGGCTGGCTTAGCAACAGGTTTTTGGAAAGATGTGGAGGAAATCTCCGCACAGTGGAAAGTTGAAAGAAACTTTGAACCTGTAGCTCTTGAGAATTACACGGAATTAGTTAATGGTTGGGAACGTGCCATTAAGGCCGCAAAAGCAAATGTAAGTTTATAAATTTTTTATACCTTTAATTATGACTCCATTTTTAGCAGAATTTATAGGAACAGCATTAATGATCCTTTTGGGTAATGGCGTAGTTGCCAATGTCGTTTTAACTGGAACAAAGGGAAATGGTGGTGGTTGGATTGTAATCACTACCGCTTGGGCTCTGGCAGTATTTGTGGCTGTTGTAGTTGCTGGTCCCTATAGTGGGGCGCATCTTAACCCTGCTGTAACCATCGCGCTAGCGATTTCGGGTAAATTTGATTGGAATCAAGTGCCTTTTTACATGCTTGCACAAATGCTTGGGTCAATGCTAGGTGCATTTTTAGTTTGGATAAAATATAAAGATCATTTTGCTGCAACAGAAGATAAAGGACTTAAGCTTGCTGCTTTCTGTACCGGACCTGCAATTAGAAATACATTATCAAATCTTACCAGTGAAATAATTGGTGCTTTTGTTTTGCTTTTTGTAATTTTTTATTTTACAAATGCTGAAATTGTTGATACCAAAGCTCCAGTTGGTTTGGGGTCTTTAGGAGCAATACCTGTTATGTTTTTAGTTTGGGCTATCGGACTATCACTTGGAGGAACAACAGGATATGCAATTAACCCTGTTCGTGATTTGGGCCCCAGGCTTATGCATTTTATTCTTCCTGTATCTGGTAAAGGTTCATGCGATTGGTCGTATGCGTGGATTCCTGTTATTGGACCGATGATAGGAGCAAGCCTTGCAGCGATACTTTTTCTTATTTTAAATCCTTGATTTAGACAGACTATTTCCGTTTAAGTGTAGGATGCCTCATTATTAATCAATGTTGTCTGGTTAAAATTGAATTTTTATAAAAAAGCCATTTATATTCAATTTAACATGTTTTTAATTTTATAATAAAAAGCAAGCTCACTTTTGGTTAGAATTAGTTTTTATATTTCCATTGCCTAGAATCCTGGTACGTTTGACGTTAGTCAATAATAGCATGAGATCTCTCCACTCGTTACATTAACGCTAAACCTCACATTTGTAGCCGAATGTTCGAGATGACAGGGCGGTGGTTTGACGTTAGAAGTTAAAAGAATATTAAAAACGAATAAAATTATTTAGCAGAATCTCCTTGCACAGACCCTCCGTTCACGCTTCTTCCGCCTCGTCTGGTGAGGCAATGACAGCCCTAGCCCTCGCAAACCCTTTCATAGCATCAGACGCAGCGGAAAACATTTGTA
>NZ_JBIILQ010000187.1:0-5531 GCF_044232565.1 Daejeonella sp.
TTGGGAAATAACTTCGTTTTAATCAATTCAATCTGTGTCAGTGCATCCGAGAAATTTCTTTTTTCTGCTTTCATCAGCTTACTTTCTAGATTTATTATCGCATGGTGAAGCCTTGCTTTTACGGCGTCGGCACTCGGACTTAAGCTCGGGTCGATTTTATGGCTGCGCAGTTTAATTTTTTCAAATATTGAACTCAGTTCCTGCCATTCATCTTGGAGATTAAGCTTGTGAGTGCTATGGTTTAATACCCATTCTTTTTTAAGTTCTTCGAGTTTTTTGAAGATATCTTTTATATTGATATTTAGGCGGTTAAGTTTGCTTTCTAGTTTTTGGGGACTAAACATGGCTGAATTTCTTAGGAGTAAAATTGGAAATTCCACGCCATAATAATCAAAATTTTGCTTCAGCTGTAGCCAGTAAATAACTTCGGCACCTCCGCCAATATAGGCTAGGTTAGGTAAGATAAGCTCCTGGTATAGTGGGCGCATCACAACATTGGGACTAAAGCGATTGGGGTGTTCGGAAATTTCTTTCCTCAAACTTTCTTCGCTGAAGCTGATTTCTGTATTTAGGATTGAATAGTTACCATCTTCAAACACAATGCGCTCTCTCAAGCCATCGCGGAGGTAAAAGAAATTAATTTCTCTCGGATTTACCTGTGTATCAATGCCTTGCTCTGCTAATTTATGATTGGCTTCAGTGATTTGCTTGAAGCTATTTTGCTCAATAATATCTTTGGTGATGATTGTTGAAAACTGACTTTTTAATCGAATATCATCGGCATCGAGAATTATTAATCCAAAATCCTCGAAAAGAGCGTTTACAAGGTATCTGGTGGCATCTGCCAAGCTGGAATGTTCGGTATAGGCCTTTTGGATTAAATTGCTGAGTACTTCTGCATTCTCAGAAATACCCAACACCTGTTGGTATTCCTTGATGGCTTTTTCAATTCCAGAGGTTTGCAGCCTGCCAGTTGCACCCAAAGCCTTTTGCTCCCAGCTGATTTTTTTACCGGCAATGTGGGTGTGATTTATCTCAGCAAAATCATGGTCTTCGGTGGCCATCCAGTAAACTGGAACGAAATTTTTATCGGGAAAATTGCTTTTAAGCTCCTTGGCGAGATTTATTGCAGTTACAATTTTGAAAATAAAGTAAAGCGGACCAGTAAAGAGATTAAGTTGATGCCCTGTACAAACAGTGAATGTGTTATCCTTTTCAAGCAGTTGAATATTGCCTTCAACCAAATTATTTACAGGGGATTTAATTTTTGAATATTGATCGTGCAGTACTTCTGCCAGAATAGCTCTGTTTGCGCTAGTTTTTTTACGGGCAATTAGATTTTTAAAACCCTCGATTGTGGGGCTTTCTGAGTAGAAGGGTGTCAATTGAGGGTCCTCTGCCAAAAAACGGATAAGGCCCTCTGAGAAACTTTGCGTTTCACTATAATCTATATAAGTCGCCTTCATTTTAAACGAAATTAGAGGAATTTAATGAATTCCCCTGAACAGAACTATATTTTTACAATTTGACCATAGAGATCGAAATCCTCGGCACGGTCAATTTTTACCTCTACGAAAGTGCCGGGTGTAGCATAACTGATTTTTGCATCGAGCAAAACTTCATTATCCACTTCTGGAGAATCAAATTCTGTACGACCTATGAAGTAATCACCCTCTTTTTTATCAATCAGGACCTTGAATGTTTTCCCAACTTTGGCTTGATTTATATCGAATGAAATCTCCTGTTGAATATTCATAATTTCATCAACACGCTCTTGCTTCAATTCTTCGGGAACATCATCATTTAGGAGATGAGCATGCGTTTTTTCTTCATGTGAATAGGTAAAACACCCTAGTCTGTCGAAGCGACTTTCAGCGACCCACTCTTTCATTTCTTGAAAATCTTTTTCCGTTTCTCCAGGATAGCCACAAATTAAAGTGGTACGCAAGGCAATATTTGGCACTTTATCGCGAATGGAGTTTACCAAATCGATTGTTTTTTGGCTTGTAATTCCACGTCGCATGGAGCTTAACATATTATCACTGATATGTTGAAGGGGCATATCGAGGTAATTACAAATATTTGAGCGTTCATTCATTACATCCAAAACATCCATTGGGAACCCGGAAGGATAGGCATATTGTAAACGAATCCATTCAATGCCATCAACATCAGATAAATTACGCATCAAATCAGCTAAATTTCTCTTGTTATAAAGATCTAAGCCATAATAAGTTAGGTCTTGAGCAATAAGAATTAATTCTTTAGTTCCGTTTTTAGCGAGATATTTGGCTTCTTTCACCAATTCGTCGATTGGTTTAGAAACATGCTTTCCGCGCATTAAAGGAATGGCACAGAAGGAGCAAGGTCTGTTGCAGCCTTCAGCAATTTTAAAATATGAAAAGTGTGAAGGAGTTGTTAATAGCCGCTCACCTACCAGTTCATGTTTATAATCTGCACCAATTGAACTTAAGAGATTTTGTAGGTCGTTGGTTCCGAAAAAGGAGTCTACATTTTTTATTTCAGCTTCGAGTTCAGGCTTATAACGTTCGGATAAACAACCTGTTACGATTACTTTTCCAACTTTTCCTTGATCTTTTAATTCACTATATTGTAGGATAGTATCAATAGACTCCTGCTTTGCATTGTCTATAAATCCGCAGGTATTAATGACAATAATATCGTCTTTGTTTAGCTTTTGGTCTTCATGTACTACATCCATTTGGTTGCCGCGCAATTGGCCCATTAATACTTCTGAGTCGTGAATATTTTTGGAACAACCAAGGGTTATAACATTTACTCTTGGCTTAACTTTGCTTATCTCTTTACTGTTCTTGGTTTTCATGCTGCTCTTCCCTAATTTTTAAATAGGGAGTCTACGAACTCTTTTTTATTGAATAGTTGAAGGTGTTCGATACCTTCGCCTACACCGATGTATTTCACCGGAATTTTAAACTGATCGGATATTCCAATTACCACACCACCTTTGGCAGTACCATCTAGTTTTGTAAGTGCTAGTGCATTCACTTCAGTTGCCTGGGTAAATTGTTTACACTGTTCAATGGCATTCTGCCCGGTTGAAGCATCTAAAACGAGGAGAATTTCATGTGGAGCGCCAGGAACGACTTTTTGCATAACCTGTTTGATTTTGGTTAGTTCGTTCATCAAAGCAACCTTATTATGTAAGCGTCCGGCAGTATCAATAATTGCAACATCATCGCCATTTGCAACTGCAGATTGGAGGGTATCGAAAGCTACTGAAGCAGGATCTGAACCCATCGGCTGCGCTACGATACGTACGTTTACACGTTCTGCCCATAGCCTAAGTTGATCTACGGCAGCGGCTCTGAATGTGTCAGCAGCACCTAGAACAACTTTATTACCTGCAGATTTTAGCTTATGGGCTAATTTGCCAATGGTAGTGGTTTTACCAACACCATTAACACCCACCACCATAATAACATAGGGTTTATGTTTGCCGTATTCAAAATTCTGGAAATCGTTGCTATTATTTTCAGCTAGTAGATTTTGAATTTCAGCACGAAGTAATTCATGGAGCTCAGTAGTATTTATGTATTTATCTTGAGCCACACGCGTTTGTAATCGCGCTATAATTTTAAGGGTGGTTTGAACACCTACATCAGAATTTACTAGTATTTCTTCAAGTTCATCAAGAACATCATCATCCACGCTAGATTTTCCAACTACAGCCTTGGTGATTTTTGAAAATAGATTCTCCTTTGTCTTTTCTAAGGTTTTATCTAGTTCAACTTGCTCTTCTACGTTGATTTCTTTCTTTTTGAAAAAGTCAAATAATCCCATGGCTCTGAATTTGTTAAATCTACTGATACAGGTAAAAATATTTTTATTCTAATGAAAAAAGCCCCCCAACGATTAGACGCGGGCGGCTTCTTTCAAATATTATTGCTATTTAGTTTGAGATTTTTATTCCAGCAATAGCGTCTTTCACATGATCATTGTGAACGATAACTTCTTTGAATGAATAAGCGCCAGTTTTTGGTGATTTGTTCATTGTGATAACCTTTGAATATTCTTTACCAGCACCTGTTTTCAGGGTTGCAACTACTTTTTTTGCCATTTCTGTATAGTATTATTAGTTGTAGGTTGTAAATTTATGTTAGAAATTATATAATAGAATAATATAATTTACAGCTTATAAATATTTACTTATTATTTAATTTCTTTGTGAACAGTCACTTTTCTTAACACCGGATTGAATTTCTTCAATTCTAGGCGCTCAGTTGTGTTCTTTTTGTTTTTGGTTGTTACATAACGAGACATTCCAGCCATACCGCTTTCTTTGTGCTCGGTACATTCTAAAATAACCTGAACTCTATTACCTTTCTTAGCCATTGTATTATTTTTTACGTTGTAAGTTGTTGGTTACATTTATAAATTTTATCAGATATTCTAATAAAGCTTATAAATAAAACTTATAACTATTATATGTATCCTTTTTTAACGAATTTACTAATCACAGCAGTGATGCCATTTTTACTGATGGTTTTAATCGCTGAGGTAGAAACCTTCAACGTGATCCATCTGTCTTCTTCAGGGATGTAAAACTTTTTTACATGAAGGTTAGGATAAAATTTACGCTTGGTTTTTACGTTTGAGTTAGAAACGTTAAATCCATTCATTGCCATTTTTCCTGTTAAATCACAAATTCTCGACATGACTATATGTGTATCTTAATATTTAAATCAATTCTCTAAAGAGTTTGCAAATATCGGGAGAAAAAATCAGATACGCAATACTTTATCAATAAATTTAGTCTTTCTCTTTAAATGAGCGCTTAGTCCAGTAATTTATGTAATTATTATGACTCTAAATTAGGCTAAAAGCTCTTAAAATGATATAATTGTATATTAAAAATAATATAACAAAAGAACAAAAAATAAAAATGGATCTCCGTATTAATTCCTTTGACGATTATAAACGCATTTATGCTTATAGTGTTGCTGAGCCTGAAAATTTTTGGGCTACAGTAGCCGAAACATTTTATTGGCAGAAGAAGTGGGATAGTGTTTTAGATTGGAACTTTTCAGAGCCCAATGTGAAATGGTTTAGTGGAGCAAAGTTAAATATTACGGAGAACTGTCTTGACCGCCATCTAGTTAAGGATGCCGATAAAACAGCAATGATTTGGGAGCCGAATGATCCGGAAGAGCATTATCGATCCTTTACCTATAAAGAGCTTCATTTTAAGGTTGTACAGTTTGCTAATGCACTAAAAAATAATGGGGTAAAAAAGGGCGACAGAATCTGTATCTATATGCCGATGGTTCCTGAATTAGCCATTGCTGTGCTTGCCTGTGCTCGTATTGGTGCTATCCATTCGGTTGTTTTTGGGGGCTTTTCAGCACAGTCTATTGCCGACAGGATTAACGATGCAACGTGTAATTTGGTAATTACTGCCGATGGCGGGTTTAGAGGAAATAAAGATATCCCATTAAAAAATATTATTGATGATGCTATTGTGCAATGTCAATCGGTGACAAAAATCATTG
>NZ_JBIILQ010000188.1:0-5505 GCF_044232565.1 Daejeonella sp.
ACCGGTGGGGGAACAACCGGTGGAACCCTTCAAAATCCGCTTATTGCGCTCTATACAATAGATACACTTGGAAACTCTACATCATTCTCTGCTCAAGTAGGATCCCTTGCTGCGGGAACAGCAATATCTACCTATTATAAAGGAGGCCTAATCGTAGGAAAAGTTTATTATATAAGGGTAAGTGCCAGAAACAATAATACAGGAACTTTTAAACTGTGTATCGATAATTATTTCGCACCATTAAAAGCTGGGCAAGATTTTGAAACCGCCTCTATTTTATGCGACAAAAGAACATTTACAGAAAGTAATGTTGCAGGAGCTGGAACAAAAAATACTGAATCGGCCGGTTCATGCCTTGGTACAGAATCAAATTCAGTCTGGTATAAATGGACTGCCTCGAACAATGGTACATTAACCATGGATATTACTCCAACAGTTAATACAGATGATATCGACTGGATATTATACGATCTCGGACCTTCAGGCAATTTTAGTACTAAAACCTTGTTAAGATGTGCAGTAGGACATGGTGTGGATAATACAGCTTGTCCGAATGAGCCATTGTATTTTAAAACCGGAATGAACCTGACTTCGACGGATATTTCCGAATTGTCGGGCTGCGGACTTGGAGGGCAAGATGGATACCTGAAGTACATAGACATGCAGCAGGGACATACCTATGCCCTGCTTGTAGATAATTTCTCGAATGGAAATAATGGTTTTAAACTCGAGTTTGGTGGCACAGGTGAGTTTAAAGGGCCTATACCTAAAATCAATCTTTCTAAAAACCAACCATGTACCGTTAACCAGAATTTCACCTTCACCAGTAACGGATCGGCAAACTATACCAGAGTACAGTGGTTCTTTGGCGATGGAGCAAGTATTGCTTCATCAATAGATCCTAACCCACCGGCAATCAGTTATTCAAGCCCTGGCTTTAAAACTGCTGTTCTACAGGTTTTTAATGGCGATGGTTGCTCTGTTGGAATTACCGAATCATTTCTGGTTGGACTAAAACCTGACCTTCCTCTGATCAATGGCCTGAAACCGAGATATTGCATTGGTGAAAACATCCTTCTTAACACACCCTTACAGGCAAATGCGTCCTACTCATGGACAGGCCCCAATGGGTTTACATCAAGCTTACAAGAAATAAATATCACAATTGATGATGCAAACAAAGCGGGTATCTATACACTTAGCGTAACTATCAATGGCTGTACTTCAGACACCAGATCAGTTACAGTCCCTCTTATCGGACAAACTCCAATAGCTTCATTTATCAGCTCAATTACCAAGGCTTGTACGCCACAGCAAACATTTACATTTACCAACAGTTCACAAAACTTTGCTAAACTGCGCTGGAATTTTGGGGAAGGTGCTAGTATTTTACCAGGCAATAGCAATCCGATTAATACCATTACTTATTCAAGTTCGGGAGTAAAAACCATTATCCTTGAGGCCGAGGGCAACTCAGGATGTATCAGTATCTTTAGCCAAGATTTAATCGTTGCACTGAGTCCGGATCGACCAATAATATCAGTCAATAAACCAGATTTTTGCTTAACGGATACTATACGTCTAAGCACACCGCCACAAACAGATGTTGTTTACCGTTGGACTGGCCCAAACAATTTCATATCAGACCAAAGAGCACCGCAAATAGCCGTTACAAGCCCCTTAGTGGCCGGGACCTATTCTGTAACAATCAGCAGAGGAAATTGCAGTACAGAGACTATTAGCATGGTTGTGCCACCAATTTATCAGAATCCTACAGCGGCATTCCGTGCGGAACCAAGGATACCCTCCAAATTAGCTATCCCAATAAAGGTTAATTTTTTTAATGAATCAAAAGATGCTAATGCGTATTTATGGGATTTCGGGGACGGAAATACCTCTACAGATACCAATCCTGAGCATATTTACACCAGTGTTGGAAATTTCGATGTGACACTTACTGTATTTAAGAGTTCCGTCTGCAGTGCCTCAATTGTAAAAGGCCAATTTATGATAAGCGCAGATAATATCCTGTTCGTGCCGAATACATTTACACCCAACAATGATGGTGTGAATGATGAATTCGTGATCAGCATAACCAATATTAAAACATATAGGATCCAGATATTTAATCGTTTTGGAGTACCTTTATTTCTATCAAACGATATATTTGATCACTGGAAGGGGTTTTATAAGAATGAAATCTTACCGGTTGGAACGTATTACTATGTAATTGATGCCACTGATTTCAATTCAAACATCATTAAAAAATCAGGCTCAGTAACCATCATAAAATAATGAAAATCACCCTTCTTACCATTGGAAAAACAGAAGACAAGTACTTGATTGAGGGTATTGACATTTATCTGAAACGCCTAAAACACTATATTCCATTCCAAATTATAGAAATACCGGAATTGAAAAACACAAAAAATCTATCCAGAGATCAACAAAAAATTAAAGAGGCTGAACTTATTTTTAAAAACATTCAAAGCACAGACCATATTATTTTACTTGATGAGAATGGGAAAGAATTGACGTCAAAAAATTTTTCCGTATATTTAAATAAGAAAATGGTTGGTGGTCAGCAGCACTTAGTTTTTATTGTTGGAGGCCCATATGGGTTCAGCGATGAAGTTTATACTCGAAGTAATGATAAACTATCGTTTTCACAAATGACCTTCTCTCATCAAATGATTCGATTGTTCTTTACCGAACAATTATATAGGGCCTTTACCATTCTGAAGGGAGAGCCTTATCACCACGATTAAAATAACATGTCGGATTACAAACGAAAATATCGCTTCAAATATGTAAACCCTAGTAACGAAAAAAAACAGTTCTGGATTTTTGTGCTATTGGGGCTTGCCTTAGGGGCGGCAATTATTTACTTTTTCTAATGCAATGAAAAGGGCAGACTCACAATTAGTGATTCTGCCCTCCATATTTTATTAATCCCTATTTGGATTTTTGAGATAGTCTAGTGGCACTTTTCCCTGCAGCTTTTGTAGCTTTTGGCTTCTCTTTGGCAACTGGTTCAGGCTTTTTAGCTATAGCTTCAGCTGTTGCTGAAGTTTCAGAAATAGGCTCAGGTGCTGCTTCTTCGAATAAAGGCATATCCTTTATCGTGTTAAACCAAGTGATAATCTTTTTCATGTCTGAAGCATAGACACGCTCTTGATCGTGATCTGGAGCAACCTCTACAAAGAAAGCACGTAAAACCTTACCATCTGCAGTTTTGGGATCAGGTATATCTTTACTTTCCTTCATTTTAGCAAAAATATCAATCAACTTCAGATCAGCATTATCACCAAAAACGGTAATATCTTCTAAAGAGGCCATCTTTGCGGTACTTATATTAACCACAATTTTGTTCTTTAGGTCATCCAATGTTTCTAAAATAAAACCAGACTTATTCTGGCCAATCATTTTAAATAAACCCGGTTTACCCGAAACGGAAACTAGTCCTCTTAAATTCATTTTTTAGTAGTTAGTAGTTAGTAATTAGTAGTTAGTAATTAGTAGTTAGTAGTTAGTAATGGTCTATACTAAATACTTTGTACTAAATACTCTTAACTATTCTTCAATTATTTCTATTCCCAATATCTTATCGCCTTGACGGATATCATCTACAACATCTACATTCTCAACAACCTTACCAAAACAAGTATGGTTACGATCAAGGTGAGCAGTATTATTGCGACTATGGCAGATGAAGAACTGGGAGCCTCCAGTGTTTCTACCTGCATGAGCCATTGACAGAACTCCTCTGTCATGAAATTGATTTTCACCTTCCAGCTCACAATCAATACTGTAACCTGGTCCGCCGGCACCTGTACCAGTAGGATCGCCACCCTGAACAACAAAATCATTAATTACACGGTGGAAGGTCACACCATCATAATAACCCTCTTTTGCCAATTTTAAAAAATTTGCAACTGTGTTAGGTGCATCCTTATCATAAAATTGCACAGTCATGTCACCTTTTTCAGTTTTTATAATTGCTTTGCTCATAATTCAATTCATTTAATAATTGGCAAAGTTAATTATTTCGAGCAATTGCTAAAATTCTATAATTATCTTCTTCTTTTTATACCTTTAATTCATCTTTAACATTATAAAAATACATGCTAAAAGTCCGTTTAACACTCCTATTCTTACTTTTTGTTTCACTGTGCAGGGCTGCTTCAATTCTCATTCCTATGGATGAGGAACAGAAAAATCACCTAAAGGCTTATGGAATTACCTATTGGGCACTAAAAAATGGAATAGAAACGGACTGGCTTTTAAATTATCGTGGCGGAAGCTTTCTAGTAAAATATTCACAGAACATGGAAAATGAATGTAAAGTCCGTGGAGTTTCTTATGAAGTATTAAGCGATGGCAAAGTTAATCTCGTTTTAAATGAAATTACCGACCCATCAGTAAATATGGAAATGGTAAAACTTGAAAAAGCCCCGAAAATTGCAGTCTATTCGCCAAAAAATAAATTGCCTTGGGATGATGCCGTAACTATGGTACTTAGCTATGCCGAAATACCTTATGAAATCCTTTATGATGATGAGGTCTTAAAAGGAACACTACCAAAATATGATTGGCTACATCTGCATCATGAAGATTTTACAGGACAGTATAACCGCTTTTGGAGCGCCTTCAAAAATGCAAGCTGGTACATTGAAGATGTAAAATTACAGGAAATCACAGCTAAAAGAAATGGCTTCAAAAAAGTATCCGAAATGAAACTGGAGGTTGCCCGAAACATTCGAAGTTTTTGCGCTGGCGGTGGGTTTATGTTTGCCATGTGCTCCGGACCGGAAACAATTGATATTGCACTAGCAGCGAACGGAATAGATATCGTAGATCGTGTTTTTGATGGAGATCCTGCCGAAGCTAATGTCCAATCAAAACTTGATTTTAACCAAACTTTGGCCTTCCAGAATTTCAGCCTCGATTTAAACCCTTTAAATAATGAGTTTTCAACAATAGATGCTACACCCACAAGATCTTTAGCACTGAATAGAACGAACGATTTCTTCACTCTTTTTGATTTTTCAGCAAAATGGGATATTGTGCCATCCATGCTTACCCAAAACCATGAAAAAGTGATAAAAGGATTTATGGGTCAAACAACTGCTTTTAGAAGAAATGTAATCAAGCCTAATGTTTTAGTGATGGGCGAAACCAAGACCAGTGCTGAGGCAAGATACATTCATGGTGAATTTGGACAAGGTCAATGGACATTTTATGGCGGACACGATCCTGAAGATTATCAACATATTGTGGGCGATCCACCAACAGATTTAAACCTGCATCCCAATTCACCAGGGTACAGGCTCATCCTAAACAATGTTTTATTCCCAGCAGCGAAAAAGAAAAAACAGAAAACGTGAGATTGGTTGGGAGTTATCAGTTGTCAGTATTACTGTGCCCATACCAATCAGTTGGTTAGTAGTTAGGTGGTTAGGCTTACGACATTTGATAGTTGTTGTCTTTGTCGGTTATCAGACA
>NZ_JBIILQ010000189.1:0-5478 GCF_044232565.1 Daejeonella sp.
AGTACTAGTGTTGCGTCTAGAATTGATAGACAAAATTTTAGAATTATACCCATTGCTCGTGTTCAATTAAGACTTTCGAGTACGCACAGAGTTTCATTAAACTATAATGGCAGAGCTATTGAGCCCTCGTTTAACCAAATTCAACCTGTAAAAGACGTTTCAAATCCACAAAATGCCATTGTGGGTAATCCCGATTTGAAAGTTGCATTTGCACACAGTGTAAATGCTCAGTATAGCAATTACATTGCTAATTCAAGAATTAACTACGAATTAAGACTAAACTCCTCATTTACAGAAGACCAGGTAGTCAATAATATTGTTGAGATTAGAGATCCTGCTGCTTTTGGTATATTTAAAAATGAAACACGATTTGTAAACTTACAAGGAAACAACAGCACTATTGGCGACTATTCTATTTCTAAGCAGTTAAGCGATAGAAGGTACAACCTTAGGTTTTTTGGGAATATCATCAACTCAAACCGTGTATCGATGAGTAATAACCAAATCAACAGCTCAAAAACTTGGGGTTTTAAGCAGAGTTTTGGTCCGCGAATGACTCCTAAGCCTTGGTTTGATATAAATCCATTCGTCTCATACGATTTTAATAAGATAGATTTTTCTTTAGCTCGTTCTAGGGATATTGTCCAAAACATTTGGGCATTGAGTGTAGATGGGAACATTTATTTTGCCAAGAAATACCAATTTGGATATGCAATAAGCAAAAATTATGTGAGTGGTATTGGCAACAATATAACGAACAATCCCTTGATTATTAACTCTATGCTGCAAGTGCGCGTGTTTAAAAATAAAGGCTCTCTGCAGTTAAGAGCCTATGATTTGTTGAACCAAAACAACTTTATCAACAGAACACAAAATGATTTAGGATTTACAGAAACTTTAACCAACCCTAACAGTCGTTATGTTATGCTAAACCTAAGTTTGAATATACAAAAATGGACAGGAGCCGTGGGAAATAATAACAGACCTCTTATTAGAAGAGGTGATGGCAGTTTTATGAACTAAACATCTGCAATATATTTTTTTAGGCACAAAATGCTTAAATAAGAATTTAATTTAACCTGTTTCGATATAGGGAAGGTTAACAAGGCCAGCTTATAATTATTCAGATATTTTCTGATTCAATTAATTTGATTTTAAAAATAATGCCTGTGTTTTATAAGCTGGTTCAGCAGATTAATGAATCTGACAATAATAAAATCTATAAAAATATAATTTTGTAAATCAGGATTGGGATAAGCGTAATTGATGTTCAATTGCAGTATTCTGATCTAAGCTTTTTTCTAATTCTCAACAGGGAACGTAAATCATCATCGGGAATACTGGGGGAAGATTTTAAAGAAAAAAAACAATCAGAAACCTTCTGGCTTGCTGTTCAGCTTTGGAAAATGGCGCGAACAGATTATTAAAGAAAAAATCCAATTGCATATCAGGCACATCCGTTAATTGATGAAGCGATAATGTTGAGCTATATTAAGAAATCTCATTATTGTAGCGTAAAAATCACTATCATTCCTATCCTTCAAACTGCATTTCTATGCGCTTATAGAAATATTTTCAAATAAATTTTTATAACTAAAAGATTAGTCGTAATATTGACTATAAATTTAGTTAGAATGAAAAAACTTACACAAGCAGAAGAGCAAATAATGCAGGTACTTTGGACACTCAAGGCGGGTGGCTATATAAAGGACTTTTTAGAATTGCTTGATGATCCCAAGCCACATAATAATACCGTGGCCACACTACTTAAAATATTAGTAGAGAAGGGCTTTGTGGGTATCAAAAATCCAAATCGCAATAATCTCTATTATCCATTAGTGTCAAAATCTGCGTATTCAGAGCAAAGTATTGAAGGTTTAACCGCAAGATATTTTGAAGGATCCTATTCCAATGTGGTATCCTTTCTAGTTGATAAGAAGCAGATGTCAATTGAGGATTTAGAACTCTTATTAAAGGAACTAAAAAATAAGAAATAATGAGCAGCGAACTAATTTTAATCTATATATTAAAATCAACTGTTATTACAGCGATTTTATACGGCTATTATCTTTTAGCTTTAAGAGATAATAAATTCCATTATTATAATCGCTTTTACCTATTGGGGAGCTTGATTTTAAGTCTGACGATACCCTTTTTAGACTTACACTGGTTCACCTTTGAAAGACCAGTAACAGAAAGCACAAATTTTGAACTCATCCAATTAATTACAGCACCGAGTAATCAAATTATTGAGCAGCAATTTGACTGGCTTGATGGTTTATTAATAGGTTCAGGAGTAATTGCATTTATATTTCTTGCGATGTTACTAATAAGTATTTGGAAGATTTTTAGCATCAAAAGAAACTCTCCGATAAAATATCTTGACGGAATAGATTTTATTGAAACAGAGGTAGATAATGCCCCTTTTTCATTCCTGAACAATCTTTTCTGGAAAAAAACAATGTCTTTAGAAGATGATAAAGGTCAAAAAATATTCAAGCATGAGCTAACCCACATTAAGCAAAAACACTCCTGGGATCGCCTATTTTGTCAAGTATTGAGCTCAATTTTATGGATTAATCCATTCAATTGGATTATCCAAAAAGAGCTTCAAACCATCCATGAGTTTATTGCAGATGAAGAAGCGATGGGCGAGAATAATACCGAAGCATTTGCAAAATTATTATTAGAAACACATTACGGAACACACTTTTTAAATCCAATACATCCTTTTAATTATTCATCCATTAAACGCAGATTAGCTATGTTAACGAAATCAAACAAAACAGAATACTCTTATTTAAGAAGAGTAATGGCATTACCCATTATGCTAATGGCTCTAGCAATTTTTTCAATCAAGGTAAACGCAGTAAACAGAATCCAAAATCTTGAAAACAAGATAGAAAAAGTATTATTGAAAAGTCAAGTAGATACCATTAAGGAAAAGTCGGCAGGAGATAAAATAATGGTATTCCTAGAGAAAATGAATAGTGAGAAAGGGACAGAAGCAAAGAAAATTATAATAATCGACGGAAAAGCCACTATTTCAGACTTGAAACCAGAGGATATTGAAAGCATTAGATTGATTAAGAAAGATGGACTAAAGTTAGAAAGAGATGCTAAAAATTCGAAAGGGGAAGTGAAAGAGCTAAGAATAGAAGGTCAAATTTTCCTTGAAGATAGCGATAAGGACCAGAACATAATGATCCTCACTACAAGGTCAAAGAATGGTGAAGCAAGCAAACAATATATTATGGATCCAAGTGATAAAATTGACAACAGAAAACTATTTATTGTGGATCAAAATAGTAAAGGTGAAATTGAGAATGCAGTAAAAAGAATTAAAGGTAAAGTGTTCACAGATATTACTGTTACCGGTTTCCAGGAAATTCTGGCAGACACGGTTGTTGTTCATAGAAAACCCAATCTTAACAATAAGATAATGGATGATCAGGTGGTTTACATGCTTGATGGTAAGAAAGTTGATAGCAACATTTTTAAAAATATTAAGCCTGATGAGATTCAATCTATTAACGTTCTAAAAGGAGAAAGTGCTCAAAAAAAATATAAGGATTTAGAGGGGAAGGATGTGATTGAGATCATTCTAAAGAAGAAATAAACAGCCTTATTCCAACTCAATATAAAACCCCGGTTATTTACAAAAGCCGGGGATTTTCTATTTTATGTTAACCTGAAAAACAAAAAAACATTCATTACGTAAATCGAGGAACCTATAATAAAATGAACGATGTTAACTCTATTGGATTCAATCCAAATCATTAACTTTGCACCATGCAAGTTCATATACTAAAATCAAAAATACACCGCGTAAAGGTAACTGATGCAGATCTGAATTATATTGGTAGCATTACCATAGATGAGGATTTGATGGACGCCGCAAATTTGCTTCACGGTGAAAAAGTGCAGATTGTAAATAATAATAATGGTGAGCGCTTTGAAACCTATACCATTCCTGGCAAACGAGGAAGTGGAGAAATAGTTTTAAATGGAGCGGCAGCAAGAAGAGTGATGCGTGGCGACGTCATTATTATCATTGCCTATGCCATTATGGATTATGAGGAGGCTAAAACCTTTAAGCCAACTATTGTGTTTCCTGATGAAGAAACAAACCTTCTAAAATAAAAGGACAATGAATTCATATCAATTTTAAACCTGAAATCTGAAAATTTATTCGTAAATTCTAAATAAATATTTAAAGAAATGACACAAAGAATCCCCTACGTAATAGCCATTTTAACACTCATTGGCGGTGTTTTTATCTCCATTATTTTCGGAACAAACGAAGATTATTTTAAGGATAAAATTAATGAGGGATTAAAAAAGAATGAAAAGGTAAACCAGATTCAAGATCCGATAGAAAAAGCGGCTGTTTTAAAATCTGAGGCCGACAAAAACTGGCGATATTATCAGAGATTTCACTTCCATGCTACTGGAATTGGTGCAATGATTATGGGAGTTCTATTATTTATTTCCTTTTTATCGGCACCAGATAGAATTAAAGCAATTAGCTCTTTTGCTGTATCCATTGGAGGATTTTTATACCCATTTGTATGGCTTTTTGCCGCCATTTACGGACCTGAAATGGGTCGTAGTGAAGCCAAAGAAGCATTTGCGGTATTTGGCTATATGGGAGGATTATTCCTTGTAGGTTTAGTTTTAACGCTGTACATGGCGCTTACATACCGATTAAAAGAGCTAAAATAGTCTATTCTTCAGGATCTATATGAGTTTTAGAGGAGCTTGAAATTAATCTATTAATTTCATTCATTTCACTATCACTTAGATATCTCCATTTACCAATGGGGATATCTAATTTTATATTCATTATCCTCACTCTTTTTAATTTCATCACCTTAAAATCAAGGTATTCGCACATCCTTCTAATCTGACGATTGAGACCTTGGGTTAAAATGATTTTAAATCTATTTTTATCAATCTTTTCCACTTCACACTCGCGAGTAATTGTATCCAATATTGGAACACCGCTTCTCATTTTTTTTAGAAATTCAGCGGTAATTGGTCGATTCACGGAGACCACATACTCCTTTTCGTGATTATTTCTGGCTCGCAAAATTTTATTGACAATATCCCCATCACTGGTTAATAGGATAAGTCCCTCGCTCGGTTTATCTAGTCGGCCGATAGGAAATATACGCTTAGGATACTTGATATAATCAATAATATTATCTTTTTCAACCTTGGTATCCGTTGTACAAACAATACCAACTGGCTTATTAAAAGCAATGTAGACGGGTTTTTCTTCTGGCTTCGAGACTAGCTTTCCATCTACTTTAACGATATCACCGGGAACAATTTTAGTTCCCATTTCAGGCACAATACCATTGATAGTCACCCGGTTTTCGAGAATCAACTTATCAGCAGCCCGTCGTGAGCAAAAGCCAATTTCACTCAAATATTTATTAATTCTGGTTGTATCCTCAGTACTCATCAATCTAG
>NZ_JBIILQ010000190.1:0-5477 GCF_044232565.1 Daejeonella sp.
TAAAGATCTGAGTGCTTGGAAAATTTTAGGTGGTAAAGCCAATTATCATGTGCAGGATGGTGAACTAATTGGTACTACCGTATCGAACACTCCAAATACTTTTCTTGCAACTGAAAAAGAATACGGCGATTTTATCCTAGAAGTCGAATTGTTTGTACATCCTCTTATGAATTCTGGAATCCAAATTAGGAGTTTGAGTAAGAAGGAATACCAAAATGGAAGAGTTCATGGCTATCAAGTAGAGGTTGATCCCTCTAAGCGCGCCTGGAGTGGTGGAATATATGATGAGGCTCGAAGGGGATGGCTCTATAATTTGGAATTAAATCCCCAAGCAAAAACTGCTTTTAAAAATAATGAATGGAATAAATACCGAATCGAATGTATAGGCAGTAGTATCAAAACTTGGCTAAATGGCGTTCCTGTAGCACATTTGATTGATGCTGAAACTCAAAAAGGATTTATTGCCCTGCAAGTACATTCAATTCCTAATTCTGAACCTGCCGGAAGGCAAATTAGATGGAAAAACATTAGAATTCAGACGAAAAATTTAAAGTCATTGCCTTCTAATCCAATTTTTGTGGTTAATACCTTGCCTAATAATCTTTCCAAACAGGAAAAAAGTCTTGGATATCGATTGCTTTGGGATGGTAAATCTAATAAGGGTTGGACTCTTGCGAACAATACTAATTTCCCTGAAAGGGGATGGCTTAATCAAGATGGAATTTTAAGTGTAGAAAAAGATCAGATTGGTCAGCCGGCTTTGGGTGGTGATATTGCTACGCAAAATAAATTTGCTGCCTTTGAATTAAAGTTTGATTTTAAACTTACTGAAGGGGCAAATAGCGGATTAAAATACTTGGTGAACGATTATAATGGCGCAATTCTTGGATTAGAATATCAAATTTTGGATGATGAGAAACATCCGGATGCAAAGATGGGTATCAAGGGCAACCGTACCTTGGCTTCTTTGTATGACCTCATTTCTGCTCAAAAAATTCCTGCTTCAATAAAAAAAATCGGCGACTGGAATCAGGCTATGATTAGAGTCTATCCCAATAATAAAGTGGAACATTGGTTAAACGGCTATAAAGTTCTGGAATTTGATCGCCAATCTGCCGAATTTAAAGAATCGGTATCTCAAAGTAAATTCAATAATGTAAAGGATTTCGGATTAGCTCCAAATGGGAAAGTATTGATTCAGGATCATGGAGATGAAGTTTTCTTCAGAAGTTTGAAAATTAGAGAAATCCGGAATTAGAATTGCTTCTTTTGCTATACCAATTCTAAGAATTACTCTTTTATCAATTATTTTAACACCTGCATTTTTAATAATTTAAAATATTTTGAGATTTTTTTATTGAATTTATTCTGATAAAATAAATTCTTGAGCTAAAAATGCTTATTTCTTTAAAAATTGCATAAAAAATCTGTTGTTTTATTGAAAACTATTAATTAGAAACTAAAATTTGTTATAAATATTGCACTTTTGTGTAGTGGTAATTTGTTAGGCCTTAGAATTTAATTTAAATGAAGTTAAGCGAAAAAGAATCAATCTTTACAAATGAAGTTGTAAATAGATTTGAACTGTACAATAGCCTATTTCTGACATTGCCATTTTATCAGATTAAGCATACTGGCACTTTATTGCCTTTTTTTACATCGCATTGTGAGGAGGGTGTAAAATCTCAACTCGGACCAACAGAAATCATAGAAAGTTTTTTTGGTCAATATGAACAATACGTTCACGCAGCTGATCGTTTCGATCTTTTGTTTCGTTTCATTCAATATATTGAGCGTCAGGTGGTTCTATTTGATGCGGTTGAAGATGCATCATTTAATAAAACTGGCCGTTTTGAAGATACTGGTTCTCTAAATTCTCTTTTTCAGCAGGCTGCAGCTAATCCTGCAATCGATAAAAAAATTAAACAAAAATTAAAGGATTTCTCACTTAGGCTGGTTCTTACGGCTCATCCAACTCAATTTTATCCGGGACCTGTTTTAGCTATTATTACCGATTTGATTGAGGCCTTGAAGCAAAATGATATTAATTCAATCAATTTATTGCTTAAGCAACTTGGAAAAACTCCTTTTTTTAATAAAAATAAGCCTAGTCCGGTGGATGAAGCAGTTAGTCTTGCCTGGTTTCTTGAGAATGTATTTTATCAAACAACCTCAAGTATTCAATCGCAAATTGATAGGGAGTTTGATCTTTCAGATTCCGCTCAGTTTATAGAATTAGGCTTCTGGCCTGGTGGCGATCGCGATGGTAATCCTAATGTAACCGTCGAAAGCACTAAAACAGTCTCAGCATTACTCAGAACAATACTTTTTCGCTGTTATTACCGTGATTTCCGCAATCTTAAAAGGCGTGTAACTTTTCGCGGTGTAGAAGAATACATCGCTACATTACAAAATTTGTTTTATGAAAATAGTTTTAATGTAGTCGATAATCCCGTAAATCAACAGGTGAAAATACTTGAAAACCTAGAGGCAATAAAAAATGTACTTATTGAGGTGCATGATGGGCTGTTTTTAGATAAAGTTGAAGATCTTATCAATAAAGTAAAACTCTTTGGTTGCTATTTTGCTTCTCTTGATATTAGACAAGATAGCCGGATTTTAAGGAATGTGCATCAATTTGCTTTAAAGCAGAGCGGGCTTGAAAATTCACAATTAAATGAAAATGAACGTATTGCCAGACTCACATTTAAAGAATTAGACTTTCATTGTGCTGCACAACCAGATGCCTTAATTAATGATACTCTTGATACCATTCGATTAGTCAATAAATTGCAAGAAGCAGGAGGGGAGAAGGCATGTCATCGTTTTATAATTAGCAATTGCCAGCAAGCTTCAGATATTCTTCAATTGATGGAGTTATTCTTGTTAAGCGGCTGGAAAAAGGAAAGCCTAAATATTGATTTTGTTCCACTTTTTGAAACCATTGACGATTTATCAAAGGCAAGCCAAATAATGGAATTACTTTATACTCATCCTTTTTATAAGGAGCATCTTAAGCGTAGAAATAATAAACAAACCATTATGCTTGGTTTCTCTGATAGTACTAAGGATGGTGGTTATTTGATGGCAAATTGGTCTATTTTAAAGGCCAAGGTGGCATTAACTACTACCGCACGAATCAATGGGGTTAATCTAGTATTTTTCGATGGTAGGGGTGGCCCACCGGCAAGGGGAGGTGGGAAAACTCACTTGTTTTATGCTTCAATGGGTAAAGATATGGCCAATGATCATATTCAACTCACCATTCAGGGACAAACAATTAGTAGTCAATATGGGTCATTTGATAGTGCACACTATAACATGGAGCAACTTATCAATGCAGGTATAGTTTCTTCTTTAGACTCTCATAATGATCATACTTTAAATGGTGCTCAAACTGAATTAATTGCTAGTCTTGCCAATGATAGTTATGAGGTGTTTGCTGCCTTAACAAAGCATCCTTTATTTTTAAAATACCTCGAAAAACACAGTCCGCTAAAACTACTCTCCCAAATTAACATTAGTAGTAGGCCTGTAAAACGTAATTTAGATTCAGAATTAAGGCTTGAGGATCTTCGGGCAATTAGCTTTGTTACAGCTTGGAGCCAATTGAAGCAGAATATTCCTGGATATTATGGTGTAGGCACAGCGTTGAAAAAGGCAAAAGATAATGGTTTATTTAGCGACATTAAATCACTTTATATTGAATCAGGCCAGTTTAAAACAATGATTGATAATTGTATGATGTCGATGTCTAAATCAGATTTTAGAATTACTGCCTATCTTGAAAATGAAGATACTTTTGGGGGATTTTGGAAACTGATTAGAGATGAATTTGATCTTACACGTGATTTACTTCTAGAGGTGTCTGATACACAATCTTTAATGGAAAAGTATCCCGTTGAGCGAAAGTCAATCGCTGTGCGCGAAAAAATTGTCCTGCCATTGGTTATCATTCAACATTATGCCTTACAACAACTTAATCTTTTGAATGCATCAAAATTAGAGGATGCACAATCAGAAATTTATGATAAGCTGATTATTCGTACGGTTTATGGCATTGTTAATGCAGGAAGAAACCTGGTTTAATACACTGTTTTTATAAAATTAAAAAGCCTGCTATTTTGTAAATAACAGGCTTTTTTTGTGTGCCCAGAGGGACTCGAACCCCCATCAGCAGAACCGGAATCTGCAATTCTATCCATTGAACTATGGGCACTTTTCCCAATGGGATTCAATATGTTAAAGATAATATTCTGCTATCAGTAAAATTGCTTAAACATTAAATCTAAAATGCATGATGTCGCCATCTTGCACGATATATGTTTTTCCTTCAACACCAAGCTTTCCTGCTTCTTTACAAGCAGCTTCAGAGCCTAAGTTAACAAAATCATCATATTTTATAACTTCAGCACGGATAAACCCTTTCTCGAAATCTGAGTGGATAACGCCTGCAGCTTGTGGTGCAGTAAATCCTTGGGTGATAGTCCACGCTCTAACTTCCTGAACACCAGCAGTAAAATAGGTTGCCAACTTCAAAAGTTTGTAGGCTGCTCGGATTAATTGTGTTACCCCCGACTCCGAAAGTCCTAAGTCCTCCAAGAACATTTGTCTTTCTTCAAAGCTCTCTAAAGATGCAATTTCAGCCTCAATCTGGGCCGAAATAACCAAAACTTCTGCATTTTCTTCCTTTACTGCTGCTTTTACCAGATCAACGTATTTATTTCCATTCACAACAGATTTTTCATCTACATTACAAACATACATTACTGGCTTTTCGGTAAGTAAAAATAAATCTGCGATAAACTCCTTATCCTCCTCACTTATTGGCGCTGTGCGGACCGATTTGCCTGTTTCTAAATGATTTTTTACAATGTTGCATACCTCATAAGTCTTCTTGGCATCTTTATCGTTTCCAGTTTTCGCCATTTTCTCAACCTTTTGGATTCTTTTTAGAATCGCATCAAGGTCTTTCAACTGTAATTCAGTATCAATGATTTCCTTATCGCGAATAGGATCTACAGAACCATCCACATGAATTACATTGTCGTCATCAAAACAGCGTAAAACGTGAATAATAGCATTTGTAGCCCTTATATTTCCTAAAAATTGATTCCCTAGTCCCTCACCCTTGCTCGCTCCCTTTACCAAGCCTGCAATATCAACAATCTCAATCGTGTTGGGTTGAACCTTAACAGGCTTAACAAGTTCTGCAAGTTTAGTTAAGCGTGAATCTGGGACGGTAATTACACCGATATTTGGTTCTATGGTGCAAAAGGGAAAATTTGCAGCCTGTGCTTTTGCATTTGATAAACAATTAAAAAGTGTTGATTTTCCAACATTTGGTAATCCAACTATACCGCATTGTAACGCCATTTGAATGAATTGTAATTTGTATAAATATTTAAAATAATAGACTAAGCTAATATTCTAATGAATTTTGCCGTATTTTCTCTATTTGCCGCAAAGATAGAAAT
>NZ_JBIILQ010000191.1:0-5447 GCF_044232565.1 Daejeonella sp.
AAATTCGAGTAAAAAAATTCAAATGATATTCCCTGCTACCATTCCAGCTACCGCTAAATCAAAAAACCCCTCAATACGTATGTAAAGAGGGGTTTTTGATGGTTATTGCGGACCGGGGAAGGGAAATCTACACTGTCCATAAAATTTCCATCGATTTCAAAAATTGATTTCCTTTTACAACAGAATAACTGTTGTACAGTTTTAGCCTCTACCAGCTTGATTTTAATGAGTCTGAAGACTCTAATCATTGAATAATCAGTAGAAGCGCTGCGCTAAATTCTACCGACAGCTGGGTTAAAAGCTACCAATAACAAGCGATTATGCGCAATGGCTCATTTATCTTTTATGGAAAATAATCTGATAATTCGAATTTTGTTTGTCTTTCAAATAATTCACCTCTTTAAACCTGATGTTGATGAAAACCTTGTCTCGAACCTTGTCAGGGGATTATGTTAGAATTATTTTATTAGATATGTTAAAATAGATTTAGCATATGGATCAAATTGATAAAAGTCTGTTTCGATAAATTTATTTCCCGATCTAATAAAAACTGTTTTCTTTTTCATATCATTATTAGGATCAAGCGTTGGCATAAATCCTGAATCAATTGTACCAATATCTTTCTTCCCGTCTTTGTTATAATCTGCGTATACCAATTTCCATTTAGAATTAGGTCTACTATTTAAATTAATTGTGTACTGTATTAAATTCTTATCAATTATAAAGCTGCCATTTTGTTGCTGAATATATGGCACAAGCTCCCATGACTGAGCCCCATTGTTTGAATAAATACAGTCTAAACCTATTAAATCATTAAGACCGTCTCCATTAAAATCATCAATGATGTAATCAATTCTTTCTGCATTTTTTATATTTCGGACAGGCAAATTTATAATTGAAGTTTGATTAAATTTTCCTGACCCTAAATTTGTCAAATAACGATTTGGCGTTAAAGTGGTTTCAGTTGTTCCTAGTAGCAAGTCATTTTTACCGTCATTGTTAATATCCGAAGCCCATGCCCTATATACATTTCCTGAGCCCTCAGGAACAATTTCTCCAAAGCCATTGTTAGATTTAAAATTTGTGGTATCCGATGCGAAATGTGCAAAATTTTCATTTGTAAAATAAGGGAAATTTGGAGTTCCCCAAAAAATATAAGTATGTGTATTTGCAGCTAGAATTAAATCAGGAAAATTATCATTGTTTACCTTACCCACACTACCAGTTTCATAACCAAACATATTGTGTAAAAACGAGGGCTCCAAAGTTAGTTCACTTAGTGAATACTTTCCATTACCATCACTAAGTAAAATTTTACACCTTTCTGGAAAATTTCCCGGTTCACATTCATCTCTATGGCCGATTATTACAACATCTAAATAATTATCTGAATTTAAATAAAGTGGGATTGCACCCGTTGGGCCACCGATATAATTAGTGTTATCATTGATTAGGTTTTTTTCTTCAAATTTTTTTGTTGTTGGGTTCCAAATTAAAAATGACAGGAAAGCCGCCTTGCCCCTACAAGCACCACCTGCATTAAAAATATCTATCCACCCATCATTATTAAAGTCACCCAAAGTTATTGCAGCCAATTGACTAGCATATTCATATTTTCCATTACCGAAGGGCCCTGTGAGTATTTTAACTCCTTTTTGAAATGCTCCTACAAAAAGGTCTGCTGGAACGGGTAAATTTTCCCAATATGATTTTCCAAAATCTTTTAGTCTTGAAAAGGCTAAAGCATTTAAATCTACTTTATACCCCATAAATCTCCCTAATGGGTTATTTACAATAGGTATTATTTTATTGATTGTATTGCTAGAGGTAGATTTAGAAGTAACACTTATAGATAAAGCGTAATTACCTGATTTTTGGTGACCTGGAATCTTGACACTAAGACTACTTTGATTCAGTGTAGTGTCTAATTTAAATATTTGTTTTGTACTATCAGTCCATGTGGATGTTATAGCAAATATAACCCCTGAGGTAGCGATTTTAGAACTTACTGTTATAACAAGTGGTAATGTATCTGCAACATTATATGTTCCAGTATCCAAATTAGTGCTGAATTTAATAGCTTCTTCTTGAATATCTGATGTAATTGGTGTTTTATCAATCTTTTTGCATGCAAATACCAATAATAATAAAAAATAAGAAAGACGTCTCATAATTATTCGATGAATTTGCTTATTATTACTAAAGCTCAAAAAATACTTTCTAATTCGTTCTTTGGATGAGCTTAGAATTTTCCCTGTACCTGTAGCCACCGTTGTCTCCAATTATAGATAATATAAAAACTGTTTCAGAATTTAAATACTCTTTAAAAATACGAGAATACTTTTGTCTAAGTTAAATAATGAGGAAAAGTTTTTTTAAATAATATTTCCTGCTACCATTCCAGCTACCGCTAAATCAAAAAACCCCTCAATACATCTGTAAAGAGGGGTTTTTTAATGGTTATTGCGGACCACGGAAGGGAAATCTACACTGTCCATAGAATTTCCATCGATTTCAAAAATTGATTTCCTTTTACAACAGAATAACTGTTGTACAGTTTTAGCCTCTACCAGCTTGATTTTAATGAGTCTGAAGACTCTAATCATTGAATAATCAGTAGAAGCGCTGCGCTAAATACTACGGACAGCTGGGAAACCGGATTGGGAAAAATTGAAATCTGGCATCAATGACTCTCAATCTATATTAAACTAATACATAAGATTGGGAGAGTAAAGAACATTTAAGTTTTTATAACTCGACAGACCAACTTATCTGTTCCAGCCTTTTCTTTATAGTTTTCATTGTAGATAGAACTAAATCAACACTCGGCAGATCTCCGTAAACTAAATTCCTAAAATCTCCATTATAGATTGATTTTAATTGATCCCAAACATTGACTAGATCTTTAAAAATCAAAGCCTCTATTGGATGATTGATTAGCCATTGATTATTATTCCTAAAACTGGCTACATCATCTTTTGCTACCTTCAATAACATATTTTCAAAAGCGGGGGAATGAAGAAAGGTCAAGAACTCTTCTTGTTGCAATAGTTGATGCAAGTCGTATATATGTCTGATTTTTTTCTTTAAATCATTAATTGGACTTATAGAATAAGAGAATCTGACTAAACTCATAATCTTTTCACAGATTGTTCTGGTGGGCTCCAAAACCAATAAATCAAAAGGTAATAAACCATAAGATTCAGCTATTTCACTTTGACCGTTATTCAGCATCATATCACCAACAAATGAGTTAATACTCCTTGTTGTATAAGGCTCAAAATATCCAAGCCAGGTAGATTCTAAAATAATAACATCTCTTACTTGTCCTTAATTCCCTTTAAATTTCTTTTCATAAGTGTGTGCTGTTTTCCGATTCATCCCCATTTTGCGAGTAATTTCTGGAACATCTACTTCGGGCAATACCTCTGCAACTACTTCGCTAATTGTTTTTAATTTACTCTTAAGCTTATTATCCGTTTCTCCTTCCCGCCTTAGTACAACCAAATCAATGTCTTCTGAAAAACGATCTATCATATTATAACACTTCGACAAGGATGTTCCACCTTTAAATACGGTATCTGCTCCTATCGCATTATTGAAGATGGTATGCAGTCCATAATTTACCCAATAATCTTTTTCAATATAAATAGCGGGTATTCTTAATTGATCAGAAGTAAACTGAATGGCCTGCCTGAACAATACTTTGTCTAAATGTAATTTCATACTATGTTCCATTTATCAGAATTTTCCAAAACCTGGGGAACCCCGGGAAACTTATACTTTGAAACAGGATTTAATCCCTTTAACAATTGCCGAGTCAATTGGGTTGGTTGTATTTGGTTTAACAGCGCTCCCAGCAGTGCTCTTGTTGCGGGGGGATACTTCAATGCTAATCGCACAAGGGTAAGTAAATCTTTGTCCGATAAGGTTTGTAAAATAGCCAGTAATCGTTTACAAGACATCTCTAGAGTTACATCGGGTATTTTTTTTATATACCTTATGGCATCTAATATTTGAAGCAACCTGATATTATCTTTCGTGATTGTGTTAGGCTGTTTAATAAATGAAATGGTGTAGCGGTCTCTTTTAAAACCCGACCTAATTTGATTCTTGCCAATTTGTATCGTATTACTTATCTGCGTAGTTAACCCTAATTGGTTATAAATGCTATAACCTGTTAAGTAACCGATAGTTTTACCGTCTTCTTCTAATAGGTCTTTTACTATTTGTGACTGACTGGGTTGAAGAATACCAAATGGGGTGTTTTCGGGTTTATAGTACTTACCCTTAGAAAGTTTGGATATTTTACCAGCCACTGCCATTCGGTTAAGTGCTTTTATGACTGCTTCTTTCTTACTCACCTCTGTAACAAAGTCAGCATAGGTGAAAATATACCCACGAGGGAGTCTACCTATACTAAAAGCTATGTAATCAGTGGTTTTCATAAATTTTATATTAGTACAAAGATATCATTTGTCCAGTTTTTTTACAAATAAACTGGACATTTTATGAAATGAGTTGAAACAGGGTCTACATATAGACAGATAAAGGGGATTTAGATCTAAGACAATTCACTTTACAGAAATATATCAAGAGTGATTCAGATATTCAAATGATGTTGAAGGTTGGAAATTCGATTGGAAAGAATGTGTGACAAAACATAATTCACCTATTAAATCTAGCATTAAGATTAATAATTGTGATATTAGAACTGATAATTTATACCCCTTATGAAAAAAAGTTACTTATTAATAATTATTTCCTCAATCTATTTTTCATGTAAAAAGACAGAACCTGCTCCAACACCATCGACTCCGATAGTAACTATTCCTACAGTTCCAGCTGCTTGCCCTATAGTTTCAATTTCTAGTATAAATAAGAAAACATCTCATTATAACCCATACTTTGTTCCATTTACAGATTATTGGGGTATTTCAAAAGTGGGCCTTTCTAATTGTACAGACATAACTGGTAGAACATACTTGAACATTAATAATAATGATATACCTGATTTAATAATTACTATTACCAATGGATGCGGATTTGATAAGGGGAAAACTTTAGTTTATATCGATAATGTTTTAAAATGGTCTTTCGAAGACCCTCAAGTTTTAACAAGAAAAGTTGCAAGAGGAGATTTAAATGGCGATGGCTTTGATGATGTTGTTTTGTTTGGTCATGGCCATGATGGACCACCTTATCCCGGAGATAAAAATTATATAATTTATTTTAAGCCAGACTCGTATTCTACAGTTTTGTTAGATTCAGTATCAGCATTTCATCATACTGGATGTATAGGGGATATAAACAATGATGGTTATCTTGATATTATTCCAGTTGCTAACCAAATGAAAGACTGCTACGCATATTTAAATGATGGTAAAGGTTCATTTACAAAGAAGAAAATTTTAGATGCTAAAGAAACAGATGTTGCGTTTCACATG
>NZ_JBIILQ010000192.1:0-5431 GCF_044232565.1 Daejeonella sp.
TAAGCGAACAAATGGGTTTCAATTTAGCCTATTTAATTGCCTCTTTTGCTACTGTGGGACTCATCGGTTTATTCATTCAATCCTTACTTAAAAGTAGAAAAACAGCGCTACTTTTTGCCGGAATTTTGGGCGTTTTATACAGTTTTATTTTTATAATTATTCAGCTGCAAGACATGGCACTTTTGGTGGGAAGTATTGGTTTATTCCTAATTATCGCAGCATTAATGTACCTGTCGCAAAAGGTAAGTTTAGAAAAAGATAGGAATGAAATGCCAAATTCAGAGGCTTAAAATGTTTCGAGATCAAATAGCGCTATTTAATCTCGATAATTTTTCATGCCGTATGTCGAAAAAATCTTTGATTAGCTTCAATGTCTTAGTCAATTAGGAAAATATGAAAGCAGATAACCATAAAAAAATACCGTTCACTAAATAATAGACACCATTCACTAAATTAGTAATTCCACACCTTTAAGGCTGGTTACATTGTGTAATTATGTTAGCAAAGACCTTTGGAAGTGCCGTTTATGGTATCGAAGCAATTACCATAACTATTGAAGTGAACATCAGTAGCGGACTGAACTATTTTGTGGTGGGACTTCCAGACAATGCGGTGAAAGAGAGTATGCTTCGGATTGAAAGTGCGCTTAATAATTCAGTTTTTCAAATGCCTAGGCAACGAATTATTGTAAATCTGGCTCCAGCAGATATCAGGAAAGAGGGTTCCGCTTACGACCTACCCATTGCAATTGGTATTCTTGGCGCTTCAGGGCAATTTTTAAGCAACAGACTGGAAGAATATCTTATTCTTGGGGAACTTTCATTAGATGGCGGATTACAACCCATAAAAGGAGCACTCCCAATTGCCATTCAAGGAAAAAGGGATGGGTTTAAAGGTTTGATTCTACCAAAAGAAAATGCACGAGAAGCTGCAATTGTTGAAGATTTTGAGGTTTATGGTGTAAGCAGTCTTTCTGAAGTGATAGGCTTTTTTGAAAATACAATGACATTAGAAAGAACCATTGTGAATATCAAGGAAGAATTTGGCTATAAAATCAATAACTACGATAGTGATTTCTCGGATGTTAGAGGACAAGAAAATATCAAACGTGCCTTAGAAATAGCTGCTTCTGGAGGGCATAATGTAATTTTAATTGGTCCGCCAGGTGCCGGAAAAACCATGCTCGCCAAGCGACTTCCTACCATTTTACCTCCCCTCGATTTATATGAAGCGCTCGACACCACCAAAATTCATTCAGTAGCCGGTAAACTCGCTGCATCCGATTCTTTAATGACCATCAGACCATTCCGTTCTCCGCACCATACCATTAGCGATGTGGCGCTTGTTGGTGGTGGCACCAATCCCCAACCCGGAGAAATATCACTCGCCCATAACGGCGTGCTCTTTTTGGATGAACTGCCAGAATTTAAACGTAGCGTACTCGAGGTGATGCGCCAACCCTTGGAAGAACGCCGCGTAACTATTTCAAGAGCGAAATCGACCGTAAACTACCCCGCTAGTTTTATGCTTGTTGCCTCCATGAACCCATGCCCATGTGGATACTTTAATCATCCCGAAAAGGAATGCATTTGTGCACCCGGCGTGGTTCAAAAATACTTAAGCAAAATCTCTGGTCCGCTACTCGACCGCATCGACCTACATGTAGAGGTTACACCAGTAAACTTTAATGAACTCGCCTCCGAACGATTAAGTGAAAAAAGTAGGGTTATACGAGAACGTGTAACTCTTGCTAGAAACATCCAAATTGTGCGTTTTGAAGAAAATGAAGATGTTTTTTGCAATGCGCAAATGAGTCCGAATATGGTGCGAAAAATCTGTAAAATAAGTGATGGGGGACAAGCATTACTGAAACAGGCAATGGAAAAACTGGGTTTATCCGCCCGGGCGTACGACCGGATCCTGAAAGTTTCCAGAACCATCGCTGACCTTGCCGGTACGGAAGAGATCCTGCTTGAGCATCTTGCTGAGGCGATACATTACCGGAGTTTGGATAGGGATGGATGGGCGGGGTGATATGAGGAGGAAATTATAAATGAAATGAAACCTTGTGAATATTGTGTTGCTGAAAAAAAATAAAATCATAGGAATGTCTATTTTTATCTTACACATTCTAACCATCTATCTATTGCTTATATTTACGAAAAGCATTTAAATGATACGTCTATTCAAACTATTTCCAGTTTTATCCTTAGCTCTAATCCTCTTTTCATGTGATGCCATATCTCAGAAAAAATCGGATGTCAGAAAAGTAAAGCTTGTTGCACCAAAAGGAAAAGCCATCGCCGCATTTGCTGAAGGATGCTTTTGGTGTTCTGAACATATTTTTGAATCGGTGGTAGGAATAGATTCAGCCATCTCAGGATATGCAGGTGGTAATGTCCCCAACCCAACCTATGATTTAGTGAATACTGAAACAACCGGTCACGCAGAAACGGTGCTCGTTTATTATAATCCCCAGATAATATCCTACGCAGAACTGTGTAAGATATTCTTCGCATCACATGATCCAACAACACCTAACCAGCAAGGACCTGATAGAGGTTCATCTTACCGCTCAATATTATTTTATAATGGTCCGACTGAAAAAGCCATTGCAGAACAAGCAGTAAAAGATATTAGCACCTCTGGCAGGTTTAAAAAAGCAATCGTAACCAAATTAAAACCACTTACGGAGTTTTATAGAGCCGAAGAATATCATCAAGATTATATTGAACATAATCCTAATCAGGGATATGTGAAAGCTGTTTCAATGCCACGGTTTGAGTTGTTTAAGAAGACGTATAAGGGAAGACTGAGGTAGGAAGACCGAAGTAGGAGGTCTGAAGACTGAGGTCTGAGCATATCGGAAATCAAATCAAAGCGAAGTCGGAAGTCTGATGTCTGATGATATCGGAAATCGGAATTCAGACATCAGACCTCCGACCTCATACTTCAGACCTCATACCTCATACCTCATACTTCATACCTCATACCTCATACCTCATACCTCATACTTCCGACCCTCAATTCCTAATTCTATTATCTACATTTACTAAATGGATTATCAAGTTCACCAATTGCAAAATGGAATACGTGTTTTGCATAAACCAAGCCCTTCAAATATTTCGCATGCCTGTATTATCATCAATGCAGGATCCCGTGATGAAGATCATGCTAAAGATGGACTTGCTCATTTTATTGAACACTTACTTTTTAAACAGACTGAAAAAAGGAATACCAACCAAATTTTAAATAGGCTTGAGCTAGTTGGGGCAGATTTGAATGCCTATACCACCAAAGAATACACTTGCGTTCATGCTTCCTTCTTAAAACCACATCTGGAAAGATCACTTGATCTTTTTGAAGATATCATCTTCCATTCGGTTTTTCCTGAAGAAGAAATGAAGAAGGAAAAAGAAGTTATTCTAGATGAAATTTCCTCTTATCAAGATCAACCCGATGAAGCTATAAACGATGATTTTGAGGATCTTCTTTTTGAGGGTCATTCTTTGGGAAGAAACATTCTAGGAACACCAACATCCGTAAAAGGCTTCAAAAAAAAGGATATTCAGCAATTTATGAAATCCAATTACCGAACAGATGAAATCATCATTGGTGTGTTAGGTGATTATGATTTTAAAACAGTTATACGCATCAGCGAAAAACTGTACGGTAAAATACCTGCCAATTTACCGGAAAGAGTCCGCGAAAAGATAGGTTCTTATACACCCCAAAAAAGTGTTTTTACAAAACCCATCAACCAAGCTCATTGCGTGATAGGAAACCGATCCTACTCATTTCATCATAAATACAGGACTGCCTTTTTATTGCTCAATAATTTATTGGGCGGAAACGGCATGAGCTCACGCTTAAATCTAGAAATACGCGAGAAATATGGTATCGCCTATACCATTGAATCAAATTATACCCCAATGAGCGATACGGGAATCTTTTCTATCTATTTTGGTACGGATCCTGAGAAAACAGAAAAAGCTATCAAACTACTTGAAAAAGAACTGAAAAAACTCAGAGATCAAAAAATTGGTCCGATTCAGTTACAACAGGCGAAAAATAAATTCATCGGACAAATAGCACTGGGTGAGGAAAATAGAATGGGACTTATTATTTCGATGAGCAAGAGCTTACTCGACTTTAACAGAGTAGATACTTTGGAGGAGGTATTTGCTAAAATTACCAAAGTAAGTGCCTCCCAATTGCTTGAAATATCCAACGAAATGTTCGACCAAAAATCGTTGAGCTCCTTGATATTTAATCCGAAAGAATAGATTCAAAACATTCAATTTATGGAACTGAACAGTATTTATCCGTATTCAAAAAGCCACCAATTTGTAAGCTACTAGAAAAGATTCTATTTTTGTATTATGAAATTACCCATCATTGCCTATGGAGACTCTGTGCTTCGTAAAAAAGCCACAGACATTACAGCCGAGTACCCTAATTTGAAGGAGTTAATCGGAAATATGTTTGAAACCATGTATGGTGCACATGGGGTAGGTCTTGCAGCTCCGCAAATCGGATTAGCTATTCGTTTATTTGTGATCGATGCCACTTCGTTTGCAGAGGATGAGCCCTCCTTAAAAGACTTTAAAAAAGTGTTCATTAATGCCGAAATTATAGAAGAAACTGGTGAAAAATGGTCGTTCAACGAAGGTTGTTTAAGCATTCCTGATATTCGTGAAGACGTTGAAAGAAAGCAAAATGTAACGCTAGCTTATTTTGATGAAAATTGGGTTAAACATCAGGAAACTTTCAGCGGATTAGCAGCAAGGGTAATACAACATGAATACGACCATATTGATGGTAAACTTTTCGTCGACAAATTAAGTCCCCTACGCAAAGCCATGCTAACCAACAGACTTACATCTATTTCAAAAGGACTAGTTAAGGTGGATTATAAAATGAAATTTCCTGCGATTAAAAAGGGAAGAAGGTAGCTGGTTGGTTAGTGGTTAGTGGTTAGTGGTTAGTGGTTAGTTGGTTAGTTGGTTAGTTGGTTAGTTGGTTAGTTGGTTAGTGGTTAGTGGTTAGTTGGTTAGTTGGTTAGTGGTTAGTTGGTTAGTTGGTTAGTTGGTTAGGCATGCGACATCTGAATTTTCAGTCGAATCAAATTTATTCTTAGTCTTTGCTCCAAAACGAGTTGTCTGTTGTCGGTTGTCAGGCATGCGACATCTGAATTTTCAGTCAAATCAAATTTATGCTTGCTCCAAAACGAATTGTCTGTTGTCGGTTGGCTTTGTCAGGAATGCGACATCTGAATTTTCAGTCGAATCAGATTTATGCTTGCTCCTTACTACTGCCCCCTACTCTTATCCCCTTGCATAATCTGCTGAAGAAGTGCGCCCCAAGCGAAAGGATTAAGTAAGGGATTCGCTAAGCGTTGATTGATATTTCGATTAACTAAGCGATTATG
>NZ_JBIILQ010000030.1:0-18060 GCF_044232565.1 Daejeonella sp.
ATTGAATGATATTAAAAACTATGCCTGCCATTTAATTAATGATAAAGATGTGGAAAATGGCGTTGTTCATTTTAATCAAATGAATAATATGGATCTGATCTGCATTGGCACCCATGGTAAAGGAGGCTTGTTTCATCAAAGTGCTACAGAGAAGCTTATTAATCATCTTTTTAAACCAATTATTTCATTTCATCTAAATAACTAATACTAATGATTGAATTTTTAACACAACCCTGGTCTTGGTGGTTTTCGGGATTACTGATTGCGGGTATTATGTTTTTCCTTTTATTTTTCGGGCAGAGCTTTGGTTTCTCATCTAACCTTAGAACAATTTGTGCCGCTGCGGGACTAGGGAAAACGAACAAGTTTTTTGATTTCAACTGGCGCGGACAAATGTGGAATATTGTATTTCTAATTGGTGCCATTTTGGGAGGTTTTTTAACCAAGCAGTTTCTAGATACAGGTGCTCCTGTTCAGATTTCACAAGAAACTATTCAAGATTTATCCAAACTGGGTATTTCTGCACCCGAG
The DNA here is from genome assembly GCF_044232565.1 of Daejeonella sp. Lineage (GTDB taxonomy): Bacteria > Bacteroidota > Bacteroidia > Sphingobacteriales > Sphingobacteriaceae > Daejeonella. The sequence continues at coordinate 532 of NZ_JBIILQ010000030.1, forward strand.
TCTTTACAGCCCGATGAAATTTTTGGCTTTGATGCGATGTTTTCCCTAAAAGGCTTTTTAATTCTCGCCCTTGGTGGCTTAATGGTCGGATTTGGTTCTCGTTATGCGGGTGGTTGCACCTCCGGACATGCAATTTCCGGTTTGTCGGATCTGCAGTTACCATCTCTAATTGCCGTAATTGGTTTTTTTGCTGGCGGATTAATCATGACTTTTTTAATAATGCCTTTAATATTTTAAACTATGAAATTAATTAAATTCCTTTTCTTAGGTATCGTATTTGGCATAGTAATGACCAAATCTGAAGCCGTTTCTTGGTTTAGAATTCAGGAAATGTTCCGCTTTCAAGCTTTCCACATGTATGGAATCATTGGTACAGCCGTAACACTGGGTGTGGCTGGTGTAGCTTTAATAAAAAAATTCAAAATACGCGACTTTTCGGGTAATCCGATTTTGTTTAGCCCGAAAGATAGATCTGTTTACCGTTACCTTATTGGGGGTAGTATTTTCGGATTAGGTTGGGCGCTAAGTGGTGCTTGCCCCGGACCAATGGTTGTTAACGTGGGTTATGGATATTGGGCAATGGCAATTGTATTTTTCTTTGCCTTAGTTGGTACTTATTTATATGGTGTAGTAAAGAGTAAATTACCTCATTAAACATGTAGCTTATGTCTGAGAAGCAGGACGATAAAAATTTATTAAACGACTTATTTTCAGTGATTAATAAGCTCATCCTTGTGATGGTTTTATTAATTGTTGTAATGATTGCTATCCCCGTAGGATATTATATCAGCAATCTACCGGAAAGTCCGGAACTTACTTTGGAAGATGTGCCTGCCACCCTTGCCGAGGTAAAGACGGTTGTTCAAGAATTTTGGATTGCTCCTGAAACTAGCACCATCACTGATGCGGCAGAGAAAGAAAATGTGGAATATGGCAAGGACTTAATCGCACATACCGCTAAATATTTAGGCCCCAATGGTTCTGTAAAACAGATAAGTAATGGTATGAATTGCCAAAATTGTCACCTGCAAGCCGGAACTGCTGTTTTTGGCAATAATTATGGCTCTGTAACTTCTCTATATCCTAAATTTAGAGCGCGAAGTGGCGGTGTTGAAGATATTCCAAAAAGGGTAAACGACTGCTTTGAAAGAAGTCTAAATGGCTCCTCCTTAGATACAAATTCAAGAGAGATGAAGGCTATTGTAGCCTATATAAATTTCTTAGGATCCAATGTTCCAAAAGGTGAAAAAGCAGCGGGTTCGGGCTTTAAAGACTTGGCTTTTTTGGACAGAGCTACTGACCCTATAAAAGGGAAAGAGGTTTATACATTAAAATGTGTGAGCTGTCATCAATCCGATGGATCCGGTGTACTCAATCCCGACAAATCGGAATATACATTCCCGCCTCTATGGGGTAAGAATAGTTATAATGATGGCGCGGGACTTTATCGAATTTCCAATTTCGCAAAGTATGTGAAATACAATATGCCAATTGGCGCAACACATGAAAATCCTCAATTAACAGATGAGGAGGCTTGGGATATCGCTGCTTATGTTAATTCGCAAACCCGTCCACATATTAATGTGCCAAAAGATTGGCCAGATAAGTCTAAAAAGCCTATTGATCACCCCTTTGGCCCTTATGCGGATCAATTCTCGGAAAAGCAACATAAATACGGCCCATTTGAACCAATTGCCAAAGAAAAAAAGAAATTAGAGGAAGCTGCCAAATCAACTGGAAAACAGATTTAGGCTTAAACAACAATTTATGGAAAATAATAGAAGAGGTTTCTTAAAGAAAGTTGGTGCAATGGGTGCAGGAGCTGCATTGGTTACCGCAAATCCCATCCTTTCTATAGCTAATGAACTTTCTGAAAGTCCGATTGATGGTATAAATGAATCTGAGTTTACCATTTCCATTTTACAAACTACAGATGTTCATTGCCAGTTTCACCCGCACGATGAACTGTTTTGGGAGAATGAGCAATCTGTATTTCGTAAAACAGGGGGCTACGCTCATATTGCTACATACCTAAAGAAGGAGAAGAAAAGAAATCCAGACACCTTCATTCTTGATACTGGTGATATGTTTCAGGGCAGCGAGCTTTCAGTAAAAACAAGTGGTAAAGCAATAATTCCTGTCTTAAATGAGCTTGGTTACGATCTTTATTTGCCGGGCAACTGGGAGGTAATTTACTATAAAAAAGCGATGCAAACTTTACTAGGCTCTTTAAATGCGCCTAAAGTTTGTGCCAATATGTATCATGATCTTGGTGATGGCAAAAAAGGAGAACTAATTTTTCAGCCTTATCACATTTGGAATGTAAAGGGTGTAAAAATTGGTTTTATTGGATATACTGACCCATTGGTACCTGTAAGACAGTCGCCGAGCTATAGCAAAGGCATTATTTATACCAAACCAGAAGAAAATCTTGCTCATTATGTAGATGTATTAAGAAATCAGGAGCAATGCGCCTATGTTTTAATGTTATCTCATTTGGGCCTTTCACAACAAATTCATATTGCTAATCTGCCTGAATGTGAGGGTGTTGACTATATTTTAGGCGGTGATACACACGAGCGTGTGCGTAAACCAATACAGTGTAAATACTCTAAAGTGGTTGAACCCGGTGCATTTGGTTCATTTGTTGGGAAACTTGATCTCAAAATTAAGGATGGTAAGGTTGTTCAAGACGATTATACATTAGTAGAAATTAATCCCCAAAAGTATAAAGCCGATAAGAATACAAATCGCTTGATAGAAGAAAAGGAAGTCCCCTTTGAAGAAGATATCAATACGATTGCTGGATATAGCACTATTCCACTTTACCGTTATTTTGTGATTGAAAACACAATTGATACACTTATTTTAGATGCATTGAAGTGGAAGATAAAAGAAGCTGATATCGTTTTATCGAATGGTTTTAGATTCTGTCCGCCAAATGCAACTACTGACCAAACAGGAAATATTCCAATTACTAATGGCTACATCTTCGATATGTTGCCGGTAGATAGTGTGGTAAGAACGGGTTCTGTATCAGGAGCACAAATTGCGGAATGGCTTGAGAAAGAATTGAATAATGTTTTCGCTCTAGATGCTTCCCAACGCTTAGGCGGATGGGTTATTAAATTTAAGGGAATGAAAATAACTTTCAATGCCTTTGCTGCGAATGGAAAGCGTGTGCAAAGTATTGAAGTTGATGGTAAACCATTGGATAAAACTAAAATATACCGTATCTGCGCTTGTGAGCGTGAAGGTGATCCTCTAGATATGCTTTGCAGAATGAGAGGAGTGGCTAACGCAAGTAATACACCTTTTACATTACACTCTGTGTTAAAAGATTATTTAAAGGTAAATTCACCGGTAAGTCCCGAGCCGCCATTGTCTGCGAAAGTATTAGATGCTCCGCAAAAATTGCTTACACAGGTTACTGGGGTTGATTATCAATTTCGCTAATTTAAATTAACATGAAAAAAATCATTCTACTAACGCTATTATTCGTTTCTTCAATCGGCTTGAATGCGCAAACTAAGAATAATAAAGAGGCCTCTGCTAATTTTCAGGGACTAAAAATTGTTTTTCAGCTTACTTCTGCAGATACCTTAATTCATCAAAATTTGATGAACCAATTAAAAAATTATTGGAGCGTAGCGCCCGATACTCAATTTGAAGTGGTTTGTCATAGTGCGGGTTTAAACATGCTGTTAAAAAATACTTGCGTGATTCAGGATGATATCAAAATGTATGCGGATAAAGGAGTGAGTTTTGTAGCTTGTGAATTTTCCATGAAAAAGAAAAATGTCACTAAGGATCAGCTAGTTGCAGGATCCAGTACTGTAACCTCCGGAGTTCTAGAAATCGCAAAAAAACAACAAGAGGGCTGGAGTTATATCAAGTTATAACCCGAAATTCTACCTTTTTAATCAAATCAATTTAAATGAAATCATTTTTCTATGTGGCATTGCTATGCCTTGTTTTTTTTAGTTTCAGTAATGTAAATGCACAGCATCAAGACGTGAATGAGCGTCCTGAAATGTATAAAGGTAAAAACACTAACTCTGCGGATAGTAGCTCCATTCTGGGGGCTTTTAAGGGGGGTACTGTACAAGGTCATTTCAGGTATTTTTTTATGAATACTGTTAATGAAGGAAAACTAACAGATTATTATGCAAATGCTGCCGGTGGTGGTTTAAGATTTGAAACGGCAGAATTTCGCAACTTCCAATTTGCTTTGAGTGGCTTTTATATCTTCAATATTGGCTCTTCGGATATGACCAAACCGGATCTTCAAAGCGGGCAATTTAACCGGTATGAGATTGGCTTATTTGACATAGAAGATCCTAATAATAAGTCGGACATTGACCGCCTCGAAGAGTTTTACCTCAAATATAATTTTAAGAAATCATCCTTAATTTTTGGTCGCCAGTTATTAAATACCCCATTTATTAATCTTCAAGATGGCAGAATGAGACCAACTGGTGTAGATGGTATTTGGGCAGAACTAAATGAAATTAAGGGTCTTAAAATTGAGGGTGGTTGGCTGTATTCTATTTCTCCGCGAAGTACTACTCGTTGGTACCCTGTTGGCGAAACTATTGGTCTTTATTCTGCCGGTTTAAATCCGGATGGTAGTCCGTCTCAATATGCTAATAAAATTGAAAGTAAAGGGCTTGCATTAATAGCTCTAAAAAGTGATATCACTAGACATTTGAAACTTCAGCTTTGGGATATGTACACCGAAAATGTGTTTAATACGGCCATGTTGCAATCTGATCTTGTTCTACCTCTAAAAAATAATTCTGATTTGATTGTAGCGGCTCAAATTATTAAACAGGATGCAATAAATGATGGAGGTAATCATAATCAATCGGCCAGTTATTTCTTAAAAGATGGGAAATCATTGAGCTTCGGTGCTAAAATTGCCATAAAGAATAAGAATTGGGAGACTTCCCTAAACTATAATCGCATTACTGAAAAGGGCCGTTATTTGCTTCCTCGTGAGTGGGGCCGCGATCCTTTCTTCACCTTCTTGCCTCGCGAACGAAATGAAGGTTTTGGGGATTTACATGCAATAATGGCAAAAATTGATTATAAATTACCTCAAACTAGGCTTAAAACATCCTTAGCCGCTGGATATTATAAATTACCTGATGTAAAGAATTATGCTTTAAATAAATATGGATTTCCCTCATATTCTCAAATTAATAGTGATTTTAGATATACCTTTGATAAGGGATTAAAAGGTCTCGAAGCTCAGCTTCTATTAGTAGCTAAATTTAATGCTGGCGAAACCTATGGGAATACCAAAATGATAATCAATAAGGTAAATATGTTTCAGTCTAACTTTGTTTTAAACTTTCATTTCTAATGGTCGCGAATTTAGATAAGCTAAAAAGTATTTTTGAACCTCAACTAATTCAAGAAATACAACAATTCGGAATCTTTCAAACTTTTAATGAGGGTGATTTGATTATGGATTATGGCAAATATGTTCGCATGATGCCAATTGTTTTGAAAGGTACTGTGAAGGTATTGCGACTTGACGAAAAGGATAATGAAATTCTATTGTACTATTTGTCAAATAATGAAAGTTGTTCTATGGCCTATAGTTGTTGCTTAGAAGCCAAAAAAAGCGAGGTCAAAGCAGTTGCTGAAGATTATGTTGAGCTTATCGCCATTCCTCATCTCAAGTTAGATGATTGGCTTTGTGCCTATCCAAGCTGGAAAAACTATATCATGCGTAGTTTCAACGAGCGCTTTATTGAATTGTTAAAATCGATTGAAAGCATTGCCTTTCATAAATTGGATGAGCGCTTAATCGCTTATTTAAAAGAAAAGCAACGCATGACTGGCTCAAGCGTAATTAAAGTTTCTCACAACTTAATTGCTGATGAGCTCGCAACATCTAGGGTTGTTATTTCTAGACTATTAAAACAGCTTGAAAATGACCAGAAGATAATTTTGTATAGAAACGAAATTAAACTGCTTGTCTCTTTCTCTTAATCCACATCCTTAAGCAATTTAATAATATTTTATTTATCCCAAATGGTATAATGCCAATATTAATGATAGGTAAAGTATAATTAATATTAGGGCATCAATTCCTAAAATAAATCGCTTTTTTGTTGGTCCTATTAAAATACTAATTCCCACAAGGGCAGTCATTAGCAAAGTTACAAGTCCGCTAAGTACATGGTTTGGATCACTCATAAGTAATAATTCACCTTTTGTGTAAAGCAAATCATTAAGGGCAAGAACGAGCATGTTGAAAATGTTGCTCCCCAAAAGATTCCCAACGGCCATATCTATGCTGCCTAGTCGTACAGCTGCAATGGAAATTACTAATTCGGGCAGTGAGGTTGTTGCAGCTACTAAAAGTGTTCCAATAAATGATTCACTCATTCCCGTGACTTTTGCAAGATTATCTGCAAAATAGGGCAATAATAAGGAGCCAATGACCACTAAAATTGCATAAAGTACATACCTTCTAATAGCTACCCTTAACGTAATCTCTTTGTGTTTTTTATTAAAGTCTAGTGTACTAGCTTGATTTGTTGTAGTGGCAAGCTTCTGTTCATTCTTATAAATCACCCTGATGGTAATAATATAAATTAAAATTAATAGAACTGGAAAGGTGCTAAACCAGCCAATGTCTGGCATGAGATCCCCATATAGTATTCCGATTATAGATATAATAATTAGAATCATGCCAAAAAAACCGGCTAAAACGTGACTTTTAGTAACTACTGATGATAGAGGTTTTCCGGGTACAAAATAATCTAAAACAGCTAGTATAAGCAGGTTAAAGGATAAACTTCCCATAATACTTCCAACAGCAATATTTGGCGAATCAATCAATACAATGGCACTAAACCCTGTAAATAATTCTGGAAGCGAGGTTACTGCGGCCATCATAATCAAACCCATCCAGGCCTTGCCCATTCCTGTTAATTCAGCAATGATGTCTCCATACTTCGATAATCTCGTTCCGCTGTAAGTAATTAAAGCTGCACAAAGTATAAATCCAATTACTAAAGTTGCAAGTGAGTTCATCGATAAAATTATATGTTAAATAACTGCCTTAGGATGATTTTGTTTTTATTAGAAAATGGAATTGAATAGGATGCATTTTTTTGATCAATTATGTATAAATTCATAAAATAAAAGATTCCCGACTTATTTTTAGATAGTTAAATGGATTTCTAACACATACAACCTACAAGAATTGCTATAATTTACCACTACTTAATTGATTATAATCGGCAGATGAAGAACTTTTTAGACCAGGACTTTCTACTAGAAACCACAACAGCAAAAATACTTTATCACAGCTTTGCTTCCCAATTACCGATCATCGATTACCATTGTCACTTACCCCCTAACCAAATTGCTGAGGATTCGAATTTCAAAAATCTGACTCAAATCTGGCTTTATGGTGATCATTATAAATGGCGTGCAATGCGTGCCAACGGTATTGCTGAAAAATATATAACGGGCGATGCCAGCGATTTTGAAAAATTTGAAAAGTGGGCCGAAACAGTTCCCTATACCTTAAGAAATCCGCTTTATCATTGGACTCACCTAGAGCTTCAGCGATATTTTGATGTATATGATATTTTATCTCCAGCTACCGCAAAAAAAATATACGATGAATGTACCGCTAAACTTCAAACTCCCGAATATTCTGTCCGCCGCCTTATTCAAAAGATGAATGTTGAAAGTATCGGTACAACGGATGATCCTCTTGATGATCTGCTTTCACATCAAAAAATCAAAACCGATGGTTTTTCAACTAAGGTTTTACCTTCATTTCGCCCAGATAAGGCCATGAACGTGGAGGATTTGGAACAACTTCAGGCATATATTTCGAAACTAAAAGAGGTGTCGGGCTTGCCAATTCATAATTTCAAAACCTATCTTGAAGCACTTAAAAGTCGCCATGACTTTTTTGCCGAAAACGGTTGCACTGTTTCTGATCATGGTCTTGAGCATTTCTATTGCGAAGAATATAGCGATAGTGAAATTGAGCTCATCTTCCAAAAAATTTTGGCATGCTATAGCTTAAGCAACTCAGAAGCTTTAAAATTTAAATCTTGTATGCTGATTAATCTTGCACATTGGGATCATGAAAAGGGCTGGGTGCAGCAATATCATGTGGGTGCACTAAGAAATAACAATTCTAGACTACTCAATCAGTTGGGACCCGACACCGGATTCGATTCTATCGGGGATTTCTCTCAAGCAAAAAACCTTTCTAAATTCTTAAATAAGCTCGATTCTTCAAATAAATTGGCCAAAACCATTCTCTATAATCTCAATCCGGCGGATAATGAAATGCTAGCGGCCATGACCGGTAATTTTAATGACGGTTCTGTAGCAGGGAAAATGCAATTTGGGGCTGCATGGTGGTTTCTTGATCAAAAACTTGGCATGATTAATCAGCTTAATGCGCTATCAAATATGGGTCTATTGGGTCGTTTTGTGGGCATGATAACCGACTCTAGAAGTTTCTTATCTTATCCAAGGCATGAATATTTCAGGAGAATCCTCTGTAATCTTATCGGCAATGATGTTGAAAATGGGGAGCTTCCTCATGATATCGAATGGCTTGGGAAAATGGTTGAAAATATTTGCTACTTTAACGCCAAGAAATATTTTAATTCCTAAGCATGTATAAATCTCATTTGATTTGAAAAAGCCTGTTATGAAAAACTTCCAACCAATGACGAATTATCGATGGACCATCTGTTCACTTATATTTTTCGCTACCACAATAAATTACCTCGACAGGCAGGTAATAAGTTTATTAAAACCAATTCTGGAGAAAGAATATAATTGGACCGAATCAGATTATTCAAATATTGTAGCCGCATTTCAATTGGCTTATGCCCTCGGTATGTTAGGCGTAGGAAGTATAATTGATAAGATTGGCAGTAAATTGGGTTATGCTATTTCATTATTTCTTTGGAGTATCGCTTCCATTATGCACGCTTTTGCTAGCTCAACTTTTAGTTTTGGAGTGGCAAGGGCATTTTTGGGAGTTACAGAGGCTGGAAACTTTCCCGCAGCCATAAAAGTGGTCGCCGAGTGGTTCCCCAAAAAAGAGAGAGCTTTCGCTACAGGGATCTTTAATAGCGGAACCAACATCGGAGCTGTAATTGCCCCGCTAATTGTGCCATGGATTGCCATAAGCTACAGTTGGCAAATGGCATTTATATCTACCGGTGCCGTAGGTTTTATTTGGCTTATTTTTTGGTTCTTATTATACCGCGCACCATCCACCCATAAATTGGTAAATGCGGCAGAACTTGAACATATTCAAAGTGATGTTGAATTTGAAAAGGCCAATGGGTCTGAATCTGAAATAGATATTCCATGGAGTAAATTGCTAACCTACAAGCAAACATGGGCTTTTGCTGTTGGTAAGTTTTTGTCGGATGGGGTTTGGTGGTTTTTCCTTTTTTGGCTTCCTGCCTTTCTCATTTCTGAATATAAATTGGTAGGAATGGAGATAAGTTTCCCTGTTGCGGTAGTTTATTTAATGGCAGGCGTGGGTAGTGTTGCTGGTGGATGGTTACCTATGTGGCTTATGAATACCAAAGGATGGGATATGGTACGATCTAGAAAAACATCCATGCTTATTTATGCTGTATTTCCAATATTAGTAATGTTTTCGCAAGCAGCAGGCGCTTATAATATGTGGTACGCTGTCTTTATAATTGGTGTAGCAATGGCGGCCCATCAGGCATGGTCTGCAAATATTTTAACCACCGTTTCGGATATGTTTCCGAAAAAATCGATAGGCGCTGTAATCGGAATTGGGGGAATGGTTGGTGGTTTTGGAAGCATTACTGTGGCAAAGTCGGCAGGGGCTTTACTAGATTATTATAAAGCTCAGAATGATGTTCAAACTGGCTATTACATTCTCTTTTTGTTTTGTGGAACAGCCTATTTAATTGCTTGGTTTCTGATGTTTAGGGTTTTAGCTCCTAAAATGACGCCCATTCATGCTGCTAATAAATAGTCTATTTGTGTTGACTTATTTTTATAACTACACCAAAACGCTTTATATTAATTATTGCATTATTAAACGATTTTTATTTAAATATGAAATCAAATCCGGAGCGTAGGTTATTTATTAAAAGTTCGGCTATTGCGGTAGCAGGTATCGGACTAGGTTTTCAGGGTTTTGCTGAAAATATGCTCCCAAAATCGAAAATCAATATTGGAGAAGGTATGCGCGTAGGTATTATCGGATTGGATACTTCGCATAGTATTGCTTTTACAAAGGCGCTTAATAATCCGGCCGCGGGACCAGAATTTAGTGGTTTTAAGGTTGTGGCTGCCTATCCATTTGGGAGCAAGGAAATTAAAAGTAGCTTCGATAGAATTGCTGGTTATACCGTGGAGATGATGAATATGGGTGTTGAAATTCCGAACTCCATTGCAGATCTATTAACCAAGGTTGACTTCATACTATTAGAAACAAATGATGGCCGAATGCACCTTGAACAAGCATTGGAGGTCATTAAATCAGGAAAGCGCTTTTTTATTGATAAACCCATTGCAGCATCACTTAAAGATGCCGCAGCAATTTTCAGCGCCGCAAAAAAGGCGAATATTGATGTTTTCTCTTCTTCTTCATTAAGATATACAAGTGGAGCCCAGGCACTTGCCGCCGGAAAGCTCGGCAAAATTCTTGGTGCAGATACGTATAGCCCATGTGTGCTTGAAAGCACGCATCCCGATCTTTTCTGGTATGGCATCCATGGTGTCGAATCTTTATTTACTTTGATGGGAACCGGTTGTAAGGAAGTGGTGCGGGTGAGTACTGATGATACGGAACTGGTTACAGGCACTTGGAGTGATGGAAGAATAGGTACTTTTCGTGGAACGCGCTCTGGTAAATCGGGTTATGGCGGGACTGCCTTTGCAGAGAAGGGAATAGCACCTATTGGAGATTATGAAGGATACAATCCACTTCTAGTTCAAATCATCAACTTTTTTAAAACAGGTGTTGTGCCTGTAAGCGCAGCTGAAACTTTAGAAATTTGTGCTTTTATGGAGGCTGCAGATGAAAGTAAAAAAAGAGGTGGAGCTCCAATTAGTATCGATTCTATTTTCAAAAGAGCTTCATTAATCAGAGAATAAAAAAATAAGGCAGAATAATCTGCTATTTTGAAACGTGTTGGGGGGTATAAAACATCATTTATCTTAACCGAAAAAAAATTGCAATGAAAAATTCCAGTAACCGTAGAAAATTTATCAAAAACACATTAACAGGTGCTGCAGTGCTCTCCTTTGGAGGTGTTTTACCAAGTTTTACTGCTAAAAGTTATGCGCGTATTCTTGGCGCCAATGAGCGCATTCAGCTTGCTGTTATGGGCGTAAACAGTCGCGGTTTTGCCTTAGCCTCAAATTTTGCTGCCCAAAAGAATTGTGAAGTCCGATACATCTGTGATGTGGATAAAAGAGCCGCAGAAAAATGTATCGCCAATGTTGCCCAAATACAAAATAGTACTCCCCTCGCTCAGCCTGATTTTAGAAAGTCATTGGAAGATAAGCAATTGGATGCCTTGGTAATTGCTGCTCCAGACCATTGGCATGTTCCTGCAGCTTTATTAGCTTCGGCCGCCGGAAAGCATGTTTATCTTGAAAAACCATGTAGCCATAATCCCCATGAGGGAGAACTGCTTGTTGCAGCAGTTAAAAAGTATAAAAATATCATTCAAATGGGTAATCAGCGTCGTTCATGGCCCAATATTCTTTCCGCAATTAATGAATTACATGCCGGAATTATCGGCCGGCCATACTACGCGAAAACCTGGTATACCAATAACCGCCCACCAATTGGCGTTGGTAAAACTGCCCCGGTACCTGAATGGCTCGACTATGATTTATGGCAAGGGCCTGCGCCACGACGTGAGTTTAAAGATAATTTGATTCATTATAACTGGCATTGGTTTTGGCATTGGGGGACAGGCGAATCACTGAATAATGGAACCCACATGATTGATTTGGCCCGTTGGGGATTGCAAGTTGATTATCCAACAAAAGTAAGTTCGGCAGGTGGAAGGTATCGCTATCAAGACGATTGGGAAACTCCCGATACACAAAATATTACGATAGAGTTTGCGAATAAGTCTACAATTAGCTGGGAAGGCAGAAGCTGTAACCCTTTCCCCATTGAAGGGAGCACGGTAGGAGTGATATTTTATGGGGAAAATGGTACCATGGTAATTGGTGGTGGCAATTCCTATAAAGTGTACGACCATAAAAACAATCTAATTAAGGAAGTTAAAAATGAGATAAAGGTGGATCCCAATAATTTGTCGAACCCATCGCAGCAGTTGGATGCTTTCCATCTTCAGAATTTCTTTGCAGCTATAAAAAATGGTGAAAGTTTAGCATCCGACATAGATGGAGGCCATAAGAGCACACTTTTATGCCAGTTAGGGAATATTGCTCAACGAACTGGGAAAACACTAAAGGTTGATGCCCAAAACGGACGTATCTTAAATGATCCGGATGCAATGAAATTATGGACTCGGGAATACCAAAAAGGTTGGGAGCCTAAAGTTTAATTTTTCACATTTAAACGTTAATTAGTATAAATACTCCTTCGTATCAAGAGGATATTGCTTTGAAGAATATATAGAAATATGATAAAATTTAATTTTAAATGCCTTCTTTTTATAAATTTCATGACGATAATTGCAGTGGGTTGTACTTCTAAAATGGATCAATCAGCTAGCCAAAGTCGCGATAAAATAAAACTGATTACCCTCGATCCGGGACATTTTCACTCAGCCTTGGTTCAGAAATCCATGTATGAGAACGTGGATTCTGTGGTTCACCTTTATGCCCCAGAGGGAAAAGAGCTTAAGTCGCACCTCAGTTTGGTAGAAGGATATAATTCTAGAGAAGAAAATCCGACTTTTTGGAAAGAAAAAATTTATACTGGCCCTGATTTTCTGGATAAAATGTTATCCGAAAAGGCCGGGAATGTGGTGATACTTGCCGGCAATAATAAAATGAAAACGGATTATATTGCTAAATCTGTAGAAGCAGGGCTGCATGTTCTTGCCGATAAACCTATGGCGATTGATTTAGATGGCTTTCATAAACTTGTAAAGGCTTTTGAAATTGCAGAAAAAAATAAGCTGCTACTTTATGATATCATGACCGAAAGGTATGAGATTAATACCATGCTTCAGAAGGAGTTTGTACACCTTCTGGCATTTGGCCAGCTAGAAAAAGGTAGTCCCGAAAATCCTTCAGTAACCAAGGTTAGTGTGCATCATTTCTATAAAAATGTGTCTGGTAAACCATTGGTGAGGCCGAGCTGGTTTTTTGATGTAAAACAACAAGGCGAAGGTATCACAGACATCACCACCCACTTAGTTGATTTGGTGCAGTGGGAGTGCTTTCCGAATCAGATTTTAGATTATAAAAAAGATATTGAAATTGTATCGGCAAAAAGGTGGCAGACAAGCATCAATGCCGCCCAATTTGAAAAGGCAACAAAAGAAAAGGAATATCCCGATTTTTTAAAAGCAGATGTAAAAAATGGTGTTTTAAGTCCCTACTCTAACGGCGAAATAAATTACCGTTTAAAAGGTATTCACGCAAAAATATCTGTTACTTGGGATTTTCAGGCACCTGAAGGAACAGGCGATACCCATTTTTCTGTGATGAGAGGAACCAAGGCCAGCGTCATTATTAAGCAGGGAAAAGAACAGAATTTTAAACCTGCTTTGTATATTGAACCACGCGAAAATACTGATATACTCTCTTTTGAAAAGGTCCTAATGGCAGATTTAAAGCAAGTTCAGAAGCAATACCCTGGTGTTGAGCTCAAAAAAATTGCTAAAGGATGGGAAGTTATAATTCCAGATTCTTATAAAGTTAGTCACGAGGACCATTTTGCGCAGGTGACCAAAAAATATCTCCAGTATTTAAAGGAAGGCGCTTTGCCGTTATGGGAGGTGCCAAACATGATTGCTAAATATTATACCACCACAAAGGCCCGAGAAATTGCTTTAGGTTTATAATGCTTTTTGTAAATAATAATAATTAAGAAAATCTAATTTGCTATTTTGAACAAAATTTAGTTTTCAATCTATTTTAACCAAAGTTTTATGCTGATTATTAGAAATTTCAATGAGTTTGAATCTTTTTCGGGGATGGAGCTAGGTATTTCCCTACCGCATAAAATTACACAAGAGCAGATTCTGAAGTTTGCTGATGCAACCATTGATCATCAGTGGATTCATACAGATCCTGAGCGTGCAGCAACGGAGGGCCCATTTAAATCGACAATTGCGCATGGCTATCTTACTCTTTCGCTTATTCCCTATCTGTGGAAGCAAATTGTAGATGTCCAAAATCTAAAGATGGAAATCAATTATGGTATTGAAAATCTAAAATTTGGGCAGCCCGTACTTGTGGAGAGTGAAGTGCGACTGAAAGCTAATCTAGTTTCAATCGTAAATCTTAGGGGTGTATGTAAAGCAACTATCGGTGCGGAACTTGAAATTATTGGTCAGGCAAAACCAGCATTTAAAGGAGATGTGGTATTTCTTTACCATTTTACGGAATAGAAATGCCAATAAACCATTGATTTTATTGATTAGGATTATTTTAACGGGCTTTTGGAACCAATTTAATTTCAAAATCTGAAATCTCTACCAATCGCTCTTTGTATAAACTTCCTGCCGCTTTTTTGAAGGCTTTTTTGCTGATTTTTAAACGGTTATAAATATCTTCTGGTGAACTTTTATCACCCAAGGAAATAGATCCTCCGCATTCTTCAAGCTCAATCATTAAGCTATCCTTAAGATCTAGAATATGCTTAAACCCGATAACTTGAAGGCTCAAATCGATTTTGTTGGCGTCTCTAATTTTTTTAATCCATCCTGTTTTTTGATCACCTGCTTTTAAATCTTCAAAAACTTCATTATGGTATAATAAACCCATAAACCTTTGGTTGATAATGGCGCTATATCCTAAATCGCTTTCTTCGGTTATCAATAGACGAACTTCGTCTCCTTCCTCCAAATCATGCTCATCCTGTTCAATAAAGTCACTTAATCGTGATGATGCAGTTATACGGTCGTTACGCTCATCAGTGTATAGATAAACAACATATTTTTGTCCGATTTGCATAGGTCGCTTCTGCTCACGCTCTGGCACAAAAACATCTTTCCCAATTCCCATATCCATGAATGCGCCTTGTTCGGTTACATCAACAACGTTCAATAATGCAAACTCATCTACCTGTGCAATGGGTGTTTCGGTGGTAGCCATTATTCTGCCATCACTGTGGATATATGTAAAAACATTAAGATTATCGCCAATTTGAGCATCTACAGGGGCGTTTACAAATGGTAGGAGCACTTCTTTCTCTCCGTCTGTTAAAATGAGACCGGCTTCAGTCTTTTTGGTAAATCTTAATTCGTTATACTTTCCGATCTCTATCATGTTTTCTAATAAATATCCTGCAAAGATACGAAAAAGCAGTTTAGCGATTTTTAAAAGGCTAAAAAAGGATTAAGCGACATTTTTTTGTAACTCTACTCCATCTGATTTATTTACAATACCTTTGATTCAAATTGTTTTAATGCAGGATTAAACACTGAATTGATAATAAATTGGCAAATAAGATATTTTTAATTACTCCGCCCTTTACTCAGCTAAATACGCCTTATCCGGCAACAGCTTATTTAAAGGGATTCCTAAATACAAAAGGTATTTCCGCTTTTCAGGCAGATCTTGGGATTGAAGTTATTTTAGCGCTTTTTTCTAAATCAGGATTAGAAGATCTTTTTACTCAAATTACAATACCTCATGAGGATTTGAGTGACAATGCTAATCGAATCATTGCGCTCAAAGATCATTATATTCATAAAATTGATGCGGTAATTTCTTTTCTCCAAGGGCATAACCCAACGCTTTCACATCTTATTTGTCAGGAGGATTTCTTACCACAAGCCTCCCGTTTTAAGCAAATGGAGGATCTCGAATGGGCCTTTGGCACGATGGGCACACAAGATAAAGCAAAGCATCTCGCCACTCTTTTCTTGGAGGATATTTCAGACCTTATTGTTGAGGCGGTAGATCCTAATTTCGGATTTAGTAGATATGCTGAGCGTCTTGGGCGTTCTGCCTCAAGCTTTGATGAGCTTTATGAGGCATTGCAAAAGGATTTGACCTTCACCGACAAGATTTTGATCCAATTATTGGATGAAAAGATGAAAATGGTGAAGCCTGAAATAGTTTCATTATCGGTGCCTTTTCCAGGTAATTTATACGCGGCATTCCGCATCGCCCAATGGATTAAAGTGGAATACCCAGAGGTTAAAATCGCAATGGGTGGTGGCTTCCCAAACACCGAATTGCGTTCAGTTTCTGATGCTCGTGTGTTTGAGTTTATGGATTTTATTTGCTTGGATGATGGCGAAGCTCCTGTAGAACATTTATGTGAACTCTTAGATGGGAAGCGTAATCTTCCTGATTTAAAAAGAACTTTTGCGCTGATTGAAGGTAAAGTCACTTATTGTAATGGTAGTAAATCGCCTGATTATAAGCAATTTGAGACCGGCACTCCAGATTATTCGGATCTCTTCCTAGACCGATATATATCCGTAATTGAAGTGGTTAACCCGATGCATCGTATGTGGAGCGATGGCAGGTGGAATAAGCTTACCATGGCACATGGTTGCTATTGGGGTAAATGCACTTTTTGCGACATTTCGCTTGATTATATCAAAATATATGAGCCCATTGCGGCTGCTTTACTTTGCGATAGAATGGAGCAAATGATTGCGCAAACAGGTGAACGCGGATTCCATTTTGTGGATGAAGCAGCACCGCCAGCTTTAATGCGTTCTTTGGCTCTTGAAATTTTAAGGCGTAAATTAACAGTTACGTGGTGGACCAACATTCGATTTGAAAAGAGCTTTACGAATGATCTTTGCCAATTATTGAAAGCTTCGGGTTGTATTGCCGTTTCTGGCGGATTAGAAGTGGCATCGGATCGCTTGCTTGAACTTATACAAAAGGGAGTGACTGTGGAGCAGGTAGCGCAAGTATGCAACCATTTTACTGATGCTGGCATTATGGTGCATGCTTATTTGATGTATGGTTTTCCTACGCAGACGGCCCAAGAAACAATTGATTCGCTTGAAATGGTCAGGCAAATGTTCGAAGCCGGAGTATTACAGTCTGCATTTTGGCATCAATTCGCCATGACCGCTCATAGTCCCGTAGGGATGTACCCTGAAAAATTTCAGGTTGAAAAGGCTTGTGGTTCTACTGGTACTTTTGCCAATAATGATATAGTGCATATTGATAAAACTGGCACAGATCATGAGCTGTTTAGCTATGGACTGAAAAAATCATTGTTTAATTATATGCATGGCATTTGTTTCGACTATCCGTTGCAGGAATGGTTTGAACATAAAGTGCCCAAGGTAAAGGTAGATCCTCAGTTTATCATGAAATCTTTGTCGAAAGAAGAGTCATTCC
>NZ_JBIILQ010000031.1:0-18023 GCF_044232565.1 Daejeonella sp.
GGGTAGTTCGATGCAGCTAGTATCGGGCAAGATATATGTAGCAGATGTCCTCTGGTCGGTGTTGTCACCGTACCAGCCTCATTCCTACCAGTCACCCTAGCAGCCTATCCCTAGTCTACCGGCTTTTGGAAGGCGATATCATAGAGGTACGGTGAAAACACCGACCACAGGGGAGTGGTACGGTGACAACACCGACCACAGGGGGTATACACCCTAAAGCTTAATCACCTTGTCCCTAAGCAAATGATCTGCCAATACTAAAGCAGCCATCGCTTCAACAATCGCTACGGCTCGCGGAACAACACATGGATCATGGCGGCCCTTGCCTTGCACATTGGAGCTGTTGCCAGCTGAATCAAGGCTCTGCTGACTTTGCATGATGGTGGCTACTGGTTTAAATGCCACTCTAAAGGTAATATCCATACCATTTGAAATCCCACCCTGAATCCCACCCGAAAAATTTGTTACTGTTTTGAAGTTTTGAGCTTGTTCACCCTCTGCTGGTGGAATAAAAAGATCATTATGCTCAGATCCTCGCATCTCCGATCCGTCAAAACCCGATCCATAATCAAAACCATGAACCGCATTGATGCTTAACATGGCTTTACCTAATTCAGCATGCAGTTTGTCAAAAACAGGTTCACCTAAGCCTACGGGACAATTTTTCACTATACATGATATTTTTCCCCCAATCGTATCTCCTTCCAACCTGATGCTATCAATTAGTGCTATCATTTGATTGGCTGTTGCCGGATCTGCACACCGAACAATATTACGCTCGCGAATTGCAAGCAGCTCTGAAATTGAAATTTGTGCCAATTGTGGCGCATTGATTGTCCCAACAGCAGAAACATGCCCGAAAATTTCTATCCCATGATGTGCCAATAATAGTTTAGCTATCGCACCAGCAGCCACTCTTGCCGCTGTTTCTCGAGCAGAGGATCTTCCTCCTCCACGATGGTCGCGGTGGCCGTATTTAGCATCGTAGGTATAGTCAGCATGTGAAGGCCGGTAGGCATCTTTGATATGAGCATAGTCCTTTGAACGTTGATCTTCATTCGGAATAATCATAGCTATTGGAGTTCCAGTTGTTTTTCCTTCAAAAACACCAGAAAGAATTTGAACGGTATCACTTTCCTTTCTTTGGGTGGTAATTTTGGACTGGCCAGGCTTACGTTTATCAAGCTCTGCTTGGATGAAATCTAGGTCAATATTCAAATTTGAGGGACAACCATCAATGATTACACCAATTGCAGTGCCATGTGATTCTCCAAATGTTGTGATGCGGAAATTTTGTCCAAATGAATTGCCTGCCATGGTTTAGTTAGTTAGGTGGTTAGTTGGTTAGTTGGTTAGGTGGTTAGGTGGTTAGTTGGTTAGTTTCCTAATATTGATTTTTTGTTTTGGATCAAAGAACAAGGAACAAAGAGCAATGACGATTTTAGTTTAATGTTCATAATAACCTTTTTTTTAAAAATTATCAGCTCAAATGTCGTTCATGTGTTAGTCATTTCCTATAGTTGGCCTCTTCCTGTTAATATACAACAGATAAAAGCCAATAAACAAAGAAATCAAACATCCAAATCAGACTTCAGACATCAGACTTCATACATCAGACATCATACTTCAGACATCATACTTCATACATCATACTTCATACATCATACTTCATACATCATACTTCATACATCATACTTCATACATCATACTTCAGACTTCAGACATCATACTTCATACAAACCTTCCTCAGATGTCGCCAGCCTGACAACGGCCAACCGCTAACTGACAACTCCCAATCCCGCTATCTCAAGATGTTTCCAAAAATCTGGATATGATTTTTCAACCACCAAATGATCTTCAATTTCCAATTCTGGTAATACCAATGCTAAAGGCGCAAATGCCATAGCCATGCGATGATCATCGTAAGTATTCACGAAAATTTTCTTGCTTAGATCTAGTCCCGAGCAATCTAATTTATAGCTTTGGTTTTTCTCGATCAATTTTACTCCAATTTTGGTAAGTTCTTTCTGCAAGGCATTTACGCGGTCGGTTTCTTTTATCTTTAGTGTCTCCAATCCGGTAAATAAAGCATTATGTTTCAGTGCTGCGCAACATACAATAACGGTTTGCGCCAAATCTGGGCATTCCTTGAAATCGAAAATTTTACGCTCCAGCTTTTTTGTTTCTTTTAGCAAATACACTCCACCATCCTTAAATTGTGAGGTAATGCCGAAGTTAGCCATGATTTCCGTGATTTTGCTATCTCCCTGAAGGCTGTAACCATTTAATCCTGGAAGGAAGATTTGTGCTTCTTCAGATAGGGCTGCAATGGCATACCAGTAGGATGCGGCACTCCAATCGGGTTCTATACTAATTTCTGTCTTTCTGAATCCTTGATTTTCTACAATAATTTCATTATCAGTCCATTGATGCCTAATTCCGGCCTGCTCCATCATTGCTAAAGTCATTTCAACATAAGGCCTTGATGTGAGTTCGCCTTCGATAATGAGTTTTAATCCCTGTTCTAATTTGGGCGCAATTAGCAATAGCGCTGAAATATACTGGCTGCTTATATTGCCTTTAATTTTTACTTCATTAGTTTTCTGTTTCAGTGGGCCGCTAATTAGTAGAGGAGGAAAGCCTTCATTTCCAGCATATTGAATATTCGCACCCAAACTTTTCAGTGCATCTACTAAAATCGCAATAGGGCGTTGTTTCATGCGCTCAGAACCTGTAAGGGTAATTTGGCCTGCCTGAAGCGAGTAAAAAGCTGTTAGGAAGCGCATGGCAGTCCCCGCCGGACCAATATCAACGGTATCTATCTGATTATTAGTTTTTTGTAGAATATTCTTCAGTGTTACTGTATCTGCAGCTTCAGAAATATTCAAAACCTGAACTTCACCTTCACTCAATGCTTCCATGATTAAAGCACGATTACTCTCGCTCTTCGAACCTGTAAGCTTGATGGTGCAATCCAATATTTTTTGCTTGGATGAAATTAGTATGCTTTTAGAACTCATTTTAATTAAGCACCTTTTTTATCATTCATAATCTCGGTTTGCTTACGGATAGATTCGCTATGAATTAATTCTAACAATTTCCCAGTAAAGTTTAGATCAAGTTTTAATGCGCTGGCAAAGCTACTGCGTTTATTCATAATTTGATCCCAACGGTTTACTTGAAGGATGGTAACTCCATTATCGCGTTTGTACTCACCAATTTTTTGTACAATCTGCATTCTTTCAGCTATTTTTTGGATGATTTGATCATCGATTTTATCGATATTTTCACGAAGGTCAGCCAGTTTATCTATGAAATCTTTATCCTTTATTTCCGGTTTACGTAGCGTTAAAAGATCCATTAATTCGGATAGTGCTGCCGGTGTTACTTGTTGTTTTGCATCTGTCCAAGCCACCGAAGGATCCAAGTGTGACTCTATCATCAAGCCCTGCATATCTAAATCTAGTGCTTTTTGTGCCACATATTGAATTAATTCACGATTTCCGCAAATATGACTTGGGTCATTAATTATAGGAAGTTCGGGAGCTAAAGTTTTAAGTTGTATTGCCAATTCCCACATAGGTTCATTTCTAAAAGCTGTTTTTTCGAAAGATGAAAAACCTCTGTGAATGGCACCTAATTTAGTAATTCCTGCATTATTGATGCGTTCTAATGCACCAATCCACAATTGAATATCAGGATTTACCGGATTTTTTACCAAAACTGGAATGTCAACACCTTTCAAAGCATCGGCAATTTCTTGCACAGTGAATGGATTTACTGTGGAGCGTGCACCCACCCAAAGAATGTCAACTCCGGCTGCCAAAGCTTCTTCCACATGTTTTGCATTAGCAACTTCAACTGCTGTAGGTAAACCAGTTTCCTCTTTCGCTCTTTTCAACCAGGTTAATCCGATGCTACCAATGCCTTCAAACTCACCGGGACGGGTACGTGGCTTCCAAATTCCAGCTCTCAATACTGATACTTTTCCTGTTTTGGCCAATAAATGAGCTGTAGCTAATAATTGATCTTCTGTTTCTGCACTACATGGTCCCGAAATCAATAAAGGCTCATTTTTTGTGTCTAACCAAGTGTTTAATGGTTGTAATTTTAAGTTTAATTTCATTTTGATAATTTAATTTCCCGTTCCAATTCCAGGATTTGAATTTTTTTATTTATTTAATTTTAATGGTTAGACTTTGTCATTTTTCAGATATTCTCCCATAATCGTGAAGTTGATCGTATGCTTCAAAACTTTACGGATGGCGAGGTCATAATCTAATTGGTTTTTCCATTCGATATCAACATAAAAATTGTATTCGTTACGTTTGCCTAAAACGGGCATCGACTGGATTTTACTGAGGTTAATTTTGTGTTCAGAGAAAATATTTAGCACTTCTGCCAGTGAACCTACCGAATTTCCCACCTGAAAACTGAGTGATCCTTTATTTGCTTCAGAACTTTCAATGGGCTTATCCGCTAAGATAAGGAAGCGTGTAAAGTTTTTCTTGTTCGACTCAATTCTGCGTTCCATAACTTGTAAATCATATAGTTTTGCTGCTAGTAGATTGGCAATCGCTACGGTATCAGTTAAGTTTTCCTCTCTTATTTTCTTGGCGCAAGCGGCTGTATCGCTACTTTCTATGACTTGTAAATGAGGGAATTCATCAAAAAAATCACTGCATTGGCGAATGGCAATGGGGTGCGATTGAACATATTTGACCTCCTTAAATTTTACTCCCGGCAGGGCTAGCAAATGCAGTTGTATGGCTAAATAAACTTCACCTACAATGGTAAAATTGTATTCCCTCAATAAGGTATAATTTGGCAATAAACTTCCAGCAATTGAATTTTCAATGGCCATGACTACGAAATCTGATTTTTTATTCTTCAAAACCTCACAGGTTTGTTTAAAAGAATCGCATTCTATGGTTTCGATATCTGTGCCGAAGAATTTGAACGCCGCTTCTTCGTGAAATGAAGCACGTATACCTTGAATTGCTACTCGCTTTTTTTGCATTTTGTCTTTAAATAAAAAAGTCCCTGCGGTTGGGCAGGGACTTTTTGCTAATTTCTATATTAAGATTTATTGCATATTTTCCCCGCTTCTACTGTGATAGTAAAAATACGCGTAGTAATATGTGTTTAATTTTGTCATCCTTGTTTTTTCAAATGTAATACAAAATTTAATTCTGTCAAAATTTAATTTTTAAAATTTGAATAAAATTCCAAGCTTCCTAAAATTTCCTCTTCCGTGCAGTAAATGTCATAATCGCAAGCACCAATTTTACTTAGCAGTGAAAAGCTGATTTTGTCTGATATATTCTTTTTATCATTTTTCATTAGCTCGATAAGATTTTTGTAACTTGATTTAGCCACTTTGTACGCTGGATAAACTGATTTTATAGTGTCAACTATCTCACGTAATTCTTCCTTTGTCAATTTATTCTTCTTCGCCGATAGGTAGGCTTCGCAGATAAATCCTATTGCGATGGCTTCTCCATGTAAAAGTGGTTTTTTATCATGCTGAAGTGAATAACTTTCTACCGCATGGCCAATGGTATGCCCAAAATTTAAAATTTTCCGTAGTCCCTTTTCAAATGGATCGGCTTTTACTACTTCGTTTTTGATCTCCACGGAGCGGTAAATAAGTTCGGGATTAATTTCAGCGGGTTTAATCGACTTTAATTTCTCAAACAAATTGGCATCGTAAATCAAACCATGCTTTATCACCTCTGCATATCCTGAACGTAATTCTCTTTGATCTAGGCTGCTTAAAAAGGCATTATGGATAAAAACTGCTTTGGGTTGTGTAAAGGTGCCGATGATATTTTTGACATTGTCCATGTCAATTCCTGTTTTTCCGCCAATTGAAGCGTCCACCTGAGAAAGGAGGGTAGTTGGTACCTGCACAAAATCAATTCCACGCTTGAATGTGGAAGCAGCAAATCCGCCCATGTCTGTAATTACACCTCCGCCCAAGTTAATTAGAATGCTACTGCGGTCGGCACCAAAGTCGAGTAACATCTTCCAAATACCAATGCAGAAATCAATGTTTTTATTCTCCTCTCCAGGAGTTACCTCTATCAAGTCGAATTCGATATCGCCCAAAGCATCTTGTAAAAGGGGTAAGCAATGAATTTCAGTATTGCTATCCACAAGCACAAAAACTTTGCTGTATTTATTTTTCTCAAGAAAATACCTTAACTCTTGTAGACTATTCTCAAAAAAAACAGAATAATTGATGCTCTCTATTGCTTTCATTTCACTTTAATTACTTGTCCACGGCACTCTACCGTATCACCGGATTTTACTTTTAGGCGTTTGCGGAAATCAATCTCTCCATTATATTTTACGGCACCTTCTGATACCAGCATTTGTGCTTCGCCGCCACTTTGCGCAATGTGTGCGGCTTTGAGCAATTGAATCATGTGGATGAATTCTCCTTCTAATGTAAAATCTAGCATGCAGCAAACTTACAAATTTTAGCTTTCGTATGTAAATGTCTCAATATTTCTAACTTTGTGCATGCAACAAACCGAGTTGAAGAGCAAATTTCTCTCTTTTGATAATACAGAGAACGCTTTCCGTGGGAAAACGGATGCCGAACTAAAGCGTGCCTACTGGCTTTTTAAATTAATAAGTATCAATTTATTGACTAAAATCGGTCCGCCGATAACTAATTTAGCCCTAAAGATTGGTTTACCCATCAAATCTTTAATTAAAGCGACCATTTTCAAGCATTTTTGTGGTGGAGAGAACATTGCTGAGTGTGATGGCACAGTTTTGCAGCTTCATGATGTTAAAGTAGGCTCCATTCTTGATTATTCTGTGGAAGGTGAGGAAGATGAGCCCGTTTTTGACGCAACTTGTATTGAAATCATGAAGACTATCCAACATGCTCAAGGCGATACACGTATTCCTTTAACCGTTTTTAAGGCTACAGGATTAGGTAAATTTGCCTTACTTGAAAAAAATGATACAAAGCAAGCACTTGATGCGGAAGAGCAAGCAGCCTTTGAGCGCTTTAAAAATAGAGTGGATCAAATTTGTAAGCTAGCCCATGAGCTTGATGTAAAAGTGATGATTGATGCCGAAGAAAGCTGGATTCAAGATACCATTGATGAAGTAGCTTTAGAGATGATGCGCAAATACAATCAGAAAAAAGCCATTGTTTATAATACCTATCAGCTTTATAGGCATGATAAATTAGCTTCCCTAAAAGCTGATGCGGAAATTGCTAGTCAAGAGAAATTCTTTTTGGGTGCCAAATTAGTCCGCGGTGCCTATATGGAAAAAGAACGTAAACGTGCCCTGGGCATGAATTACCCTTCTCCAATTCAAGCCGATAAAGAATCTACAGATCGTGATTATAACCATGCGCTGCAATTTTGTATTAGTGAAATTGCCCTGATTTCCTTTGTTGCGGGTACACATAATGAGGAGAGCTGTCGTTTATTAGCTGAACTGCTCGATGAAAAATCTATTCCCCATGATCATGAGCACGTGTATTTTTCGCAACTTTTGGGTATGAGTGATAATTTAAGCTTTAATTTATCTGCTTTTGGCTATAATGTGGCAAAATATGTTCCCTACGGACCTGTAAAAGCGGTGATGCCCTATCTTTTCAGGAGGGCAGAGGAAAATACTTCTGTTGCCGGACAAATGGGTAGGGAACTACGTTTAATAGCACTTGAACTTAAGCGTAGAGGACTGCATTAGTAGCGGTTAAATCAGAATTTTTCTTTTCCGCTAAGGAGATCCCAAAATAAGATAAAATCAGATGCTAGGCTATATGCAGGGTATTTGAAGGTGGCGGGTTTGTTCTTTTCGAAGAAAAAATGCCCTACCCAAGCAAATCCATATCCTACAAAAGGGATGAGTATCAATAGCCTCAAATCATGGAAAAGTAAAGCCGCAGGGATGAGCAGTAGCACCAGCGAAGTGCCAATAAAATGTAAAATTCTGCTTGTTGAATTGCTATGTTCTTGGAGATAAAGGGGGTAAAATTCTTTTAATGAGCTGATTCTTTTGTTTTCCATGGCTTCAATTTTATTTAGTTAAAAGTCCCGAGCCAAATAAATAGCTTTCCAAACTCTCTTCAGGTAAAAGTAAATGAGTGTTTAAACCGAGGTTAGTAGCGGTTTTTAGGTGCTGGGGACTATCATCAATAAATAATGTCTCTTTTGGGTTTAGTTGATGTTTTTGTAAAACAAATTCAAAAATATCGGGGTTAGGTTTACGCATTTTCATGAGATGGGAGTAGTAATCCTTCTCAAAAAAATGGGCGTTAGATTCTAAATTATGTTCCCTTTTTAAATAATCTATAATCCAATTATAATGGATTTCATTGTTATTGCTAAGTAGGAAAGTCCGGTATTTTTTCTTGGCTTTTAGCAGAAGCTCATGATTAGGTTCAGGCACTCCAATTAAAAGCGAATTCCATGCATGGTCAATTTCGGTATCGGTAAGACTTGGAATGCCGGCAACAGCGCGAATTCCATCTCTGAATTGGGCAGGTGAGATTAAACCCTGTTCAAACTGATCGAAAATGGGACTATGGCCCTTGTGTGCAAAAAAAGATTCTACATTTTTGATGCCTAATTCAGAAAAACTCTGTTGTGCTCGATTGAAATCTATCGTGAAAATGACGTTACCGTAGTCGAAGATGATGTTTTTTATAGGATCCATAAGCATTGCAATATATTTAAATTCTGAATTTGTTTGCGCCGTTTTAGCGATTTTTTCTTTTGTTGATAGGATGACAATAAAAGAATTAAGGATTAATTTTTTTTGGGATGCCATTTGGAATAAATACCAGATCTAGGAACAATTGCTTAAATGATTTGTAAATCAGAGTCTTGTTTTTTTTAAATTATTATGCTGTCATTTTTCAAAAAAATCCTCGTTAAATTATTCCCGAATTCCATTTTATATTTTCATTGAATTTGCCTAAGTTTGCATTCTCAAATCGAATTCTTTTGATTTGATGAGCGCCCATAGCTCAGTTGGTTAGAGTAGAAGACTCATAATCTTTTGGTCCCTGGTTCGAGCCCAGGTGGGCGCACAAAAAACAAACCTCAGAGTAATCTGGGGTTTTTGTTTTTTATGCCTTTTGGGCGAGATTTAATACCGGCAAATTCGGGAAGCTTGGGTGGGCGCACAAAAAAGCAAAATAATTTCTTGGTTAAAAAGAATATAATTCTGGCGTCTTTGTGAGAGGTTTTTTCTGCATTATTCTGCACAATCTGCGGGAGAACCTTTTAGTATGTCTTATAGATGCCGCTAGCCTGGCTTCGAGAACCTCAGCCAACGGTCGACTGATAACAGTCAACTGACAATTGACAACCAAATTTTTCAACATACTTGCTCCCCCAAGTCTATTTCCTTACTTTCGGCTTTGATTTGATATTGCCTATCAAAAAAAAATAAGCCCTCAAAAATGAAAGTAATTATTGCCGAAAAGCCTTCTGTTGCCCGAGAGATTGCCAAAGTATTTGGTGCTACAGGTAAGAAGGATGGATATATTGAAGGCAAAGGTTTTACGTTTACCTGGGCTTTCGGGCATTTATTGCAACTGGCACCTCCTCAAGAATATGGTTTTTATGGCTGGAATGTCCATAATTTACCCATGTTGCCTGCTAAGTTTAAGCTATCCATCCGCAAGGTAAAAACAAAGGATGGCTTGGTTGAAGATCCTGGCGTGAGGAAACAGCTAGATATTATTCAGGCTTTATTTGATGAGGCTACAGAAATTATTGTTGCTACGGATGCCGGACGAGAAGGGGAACTCATTTTCCGCTATATTTATTATTATTTGAAGTGCAAAAAGCCTTTCAAGCGCTTGTGGATATCTTCCCAAACGGATGAGGCCATAAAAGAGGGTTTCCGCAATTTAAAGCCAGGCTCTGATTACGATACTTTATTCAATTCGGCACATTGTCGATCACAATCGGATTGGCTCGTAGGAATGAACGCTACGCAGGCGCTCAGTATTTCATCGGGTACACGCTCTGTTTTATCCTTGGGAAGGGTTCAAACGCCTACCTTAGCCATGATTTGCTCACGTTATTTAGAAAATAGAAATTTTGTTCCTCAACTTTTTTATCAAGTTAGTATTCAGGTAGATAAAGAGGGACAGGTTTTTCGTGCGGTATCTAGCGAAAGTTTTAAAACCAAGGAAGAAGCTCAGATTTTGCTCGATCAGGTGAAAGATGTGGCAGCTGGTTTTCCCTTGGGTGCGCATATTCTGTCAGTAGAAGCTAAGCCTCGTAAAGAACCACCTCCATTATTACATGATTTAAGTAGTCTGCAGCAGGAGGCTAATAAAAAACATGGTTTTACTGCCGATCAAACGCTCAACCTCCTCCAAAATTTGTATGAAAGTAAGCTGGTTACCTATCCCCGAACAGGAAGTAGGTACATTGGTGATGATGTTTTTGCTGGAGTTCCTGCCTTGCTTGATAAGTTTAAGGATCATGCGGTCTTTGGAAAGCAAGCAAGCTATTTGATGGGTGTAAAATTAAATAAGCGCAGTGTGAATGTTAAAAAAGTGACCGATCACCATGCTGTATTACCTACTGGGGAGTCGCCCTATAATCTTTCTGATGATAAACAGGCCATTTTCGACCTTGTTTTAGGGCGTATGTTGGAGGCTTTTCATCAGGAATGTATTAAGGAAATTACTAAAATTACGGTTGAGTCGGGAGCTAAATATGTGGCTAGCGGCACTGTCATAAGTTCTGCTGGTTGGCGTGCGGTATTTAATGATCCCGATGAGGAGAAAAAAGAGGAGGAGAATGTCACCCTACCCAAAGTGAAGGAAGGGGAGGATTTGGCAATTGTTGACAAAACTCTTTTGGAAAAACAAACCAAGCCAAAGCCGCTTTACAATGAAGCTAGTTTATTGAAGGCACTTGAGACTGCCGGCAAGGAGATTGATGATGAAGAGCTTCGGTATGCGATGAAGGACAGCGGACTTGGAACTCCAGCTACTCGTGCAGCTATAATTGAGACACTTTTGAAGCGTGATTATATTTCTAGAGAGAAGAAGAATTTAGTCCCAACCCCCACAGGATTAGCCGTTTATGAGGTAGTGAAAGACCATAAAATTGCGCAAGCTGAACTTACAGGTAATTGGGAAAAACGTTTAGAGGAAATCCGATCAGGGGCCTCAGTGAGCGATTTTCAGGAAGAAATTAAGACCTATACGCGTAGCATTACTCAGGAATTACTTAAAGCAGGAGTCGGTTTGAAGCTTAAACCAGTTGAGACTGGAAAATAATTGCTGATTTTGAGTCTATTGGGTCTTTTTATGATGGAATCTAAAAAATGACCAACCAACTCTTTTGAAGCAATCGATCATTTCTTAGATGACTTTCAATTAATTATTTTACCACAATTTGATCGCAGTAAATCGAAAGTTTTTGTCCCGCACGTATATGCCAAGAAGGTGTTTTCAGCAGACTTTCAGCATGTACTTTAATGTAACGTGCTTTGGTGCCAACTTTCATTATCGCCTGAAATGGGAAAATTGAAATTTTTATGATCTCCGGATTTTCATGCGGATTTGGATTATGTGGATTGATGATTGTTTGAACATCCGTATAATTTTCGCCATCTGAAGAAATGGAATAACTCAGTTCTTTTGGTAGAGCAAATAAATGCCAATCGGGTTGAGCTTGCGGGTTAAGGAAATCCATATTTACCGATTTTATTGGCATAATGGCTCCTAAATCTAACACAAAATCCATGTGCTCTCCAGTATAATAAACCCAATTTTTATCGGCTTCTTGCCAGGATTCATAAGAGCCAAATATGCCGTCGGTAAGACTTTCTAGTCCTTTAGATTTAGGGTTAGGATTGCTAATTGGAATAATCTTTTTACGGAATGATTTTACCGTTGGCATCGCTTCCATATTATTGAAAATACGAAGATAAGATGCCCTGAAATGCTCTGGTGTGCCTGCTCTTTCTCTGATGAGCTTCACCTGACTAATCTTGCATCCATCAGCAAATCGGTTCACTAGGGCCTTCATTTCGGGCTTAGGGAGAACATAGCCTGTGCTTGCTTTCTTGAACATAGCTCTATTGGTGTCCATTTCGGTACGTCCGATTTGAATTTCGGCATACTGTATAGGAAGTCGCGCAGTTTTAACGCGTTGTAATAGTTTAGCATTGCTTGCAACTGATTTTTCTGCTTGGTCAAAAAGCTGCTTGTATTGCAGCATCATTTCTTCAGATAAATAGGCATTTTTTGCATGGATAGGATCACCGAAAATGCTCAAAACCATGCCGCTGCTAAGCAGGGATTCATTCATTTTTTCGATATATTGTGCAATAAATGGTGCAGCAAGGCCAAAATAACCAGTTAGAAATTCATTTATAATGGCTTTATCATCTGCATCTGGGTTCCACATTAATTTACTAATCAAATAGGAACGGAGCAAGGCCATTTCGCCAGCAATTTCATTATTTGCCTGCATGAATAAACCTCGAACTTGATTATCTGTATAGAATTTAATATTCGGTTTAATCGTATACAGATTCGGGAAAGGGGAGATGTAATTGGTGAACTGAACATTATAATCCCAAATTAAAATATCATTTGATAATGCTCCCCAGTCGCGTAAATCATTTGAAAATGCAGGATCAGTGACATAAACGGGCGCCTGGCGAGAACTCTCAATATTACAGAGCATAATATTTACGTTCGACTCAATTTCAATGTTTTTAGGGGCTTTTCTAGTGTACCAATAGGCCAGTGTAGAGATGATTTTATTTGGGAATTCTTTGGCTACTTGGTTCACGAAGTAAACAATGGAGCCACTCGGTACATTTCCATATTTTTCATTCAGTGCTTTACATCCTTCACATTGGCAGTATCTATCGTTATCATCCTGACTAACAGACCAGTAGGTGGCACTAGGTTTTTCGTCAATTTTTGTTTTTAAGCTTTCAATAAGGACTTTTAAAACCTCCGGATTTGACAAACAAAGTTGTGTTCCAGGATGACGTTTTCCATCAATGAAGGAATAATATTCCGGATTGCTTTTGGCAAATTTTTGTTGTGGAACTAGCGTATTGAAGGTATGCACAAATAGTCCCCAATCAGCCCTCGACGAAAGTTTATGCCAATCAGAATACTCCTGATCTGCCATATCACTATAGGAAGTGGTTCGATATTTTATGAGTGGCTCGTAGTTTTTCTCATTTTTTGGGAACTCAACTGATTTAGCCTCCGGATTACTTGCATCTTCGGCGGCATATTTTCGGAAACCAAGTTCTTCAAGTAAATTATAAATACCGAAAATTAAACCCTTTTTTGCTCCTCCAGCAATAATTATATGCTCTTCTACTCCCTTTTGTATAAATCCGGCTTCAGGAAGCTGATTGAAATTTATTCCATTGCTTTTAGCAAATTCAGTTTCGCCAAGGTAAATGCCATACTTAACAATTGTTTTTCCCTCTTCAGCTATAGGAATGGTTTTAAGAGCAAATTTTGACAAGTATTTTTGAAGCTGCTGCGCTGCTTGTTTTTCAGTAGCGCTTACAAGTGAGGGCACTATAATCTGATAATCTAGGATGTTTCCACTTGCTAAACCAGCACTTAATAAACTATTTCTGAGCTTTGAGCTGACTATTCCGGGTAAAAAAGTTAATCCTGCAGCTACAATTCCAGTATTTTTTATGAAGTTAAGTCGGGAGACATTCCTTTTACTATGAGTGCTATTTTCCATTTTTAAATATTGTCTAAAAAATTAATTTAAGGTAATATTTTTTGTTTGTTTAGGCATTTTAAAAATAAAAAATTATAGGTTTTGGTATCCGACGATTTCTCTAAACTATAAGAAATTCTGTGTTAAAATTTTTCTATAGATGTAATTTTAGCTTCAAATTCAGGATTGTCGAGCACATTTTTGGAGAATTTATAATGGCTATAGCTATCGATATCAATAAAGCCCTTTTTTTGCACAAACTGTCCATCGATTTTAAGATAGTCATTGATTTTTAGCGATTTCACAATCTCAATTATGGCTTTATCTGATGCTGGAATAATTGTTTTTAAAATAATTGATTGATTTATTGTCCCCGAACTTGTGTCGTAGGGGTCAAAAGCTAGTCCAGTTTTTAGTAGAATTGAACCTTTGTAAGGATAATCTTCAGTCTTTTCAATAACCTTTACCTGCCATGATTTTATTACCAACTTAAGTGTATCTCTGATGTAAGATTTTACGGCTGGGACACTATTTTCCATGAGCGTATTTCTATGCGTTTTATTTTCTGATGATACATTAATGGTATCTCTTAGCGCTTTAACGTATGAAATAAAATTAATTTGTTTATCTGTTCTTTTATCTATGAATGTGGAATTATTGCATGAGGTGAAAGTGATAATCGATAGAATTATAAAAAATGTTTTCATAATATGATATTAAAAAAGGATTGAACATTGTATGGTTTTTGGCAAATTCATGCAATATCAATTTTTAATTCTAATATATGAATTCGTTTTTAAAGGCTTTGGTAATTAAGGGCCTTCGCCTGGTATGGCTTCTTCATTAGGAGGCGGTTCGTACGGATCTTCGAATGCAATTATTTCAGAATCTAAATTTGATAAATCTTCCGTATTCTCCATGTCTTGTAAAGGAGGTATGATGACATTTTGCCTTTTTTTGCTTTGATTATGCATTGTGAGTTCTTTTACTGCCTAGAATAAGCTTCTAACTCAAACAGAATGATTGATTATAATCAAGTTGAACACTGATATTGATCAGTAATTGAACATTGAATACCAATTAGTTTTGAGGGGTACAAGGCCTAAAATGCCTCGAAATAATTAAGGTTTTTTTCAGTTCAAAACCGAATAAAGCCCAAAAAATGTTTGTAATTGTTAGAATGTTTTATTAAATATTATTTTTTATGGAAATGCGATATAATAATGAAGTAAGCATACCGGTTGGCGAAATTCGGCTGAAAGGTATTTTGAGCATCCCTGAAGATTGTTTAGGGATTGTTGTGTTTTCTCATGGAAGTGGCAGCAGTAGGTTAAGTAAACGTAACCAATATGTGGCTGAAATGCTTCAGAAAAAGGGTTTTGGGACTTTGCTTTTTGACTTATTGACTCCAGAGGAGGATTTATACTATCTTAATCGTTTTGAAATTGAAATGCTTCATGAACGGTTAATTGCTGCAACCAAGTGGCTACAAAAACATCCATCAGCCAGAGATTTGGGCATCGCTTATTTTGGAGCAAGTACTGGTGCGGCATCAGCTTTAATGGCCGCTGCTAAATTGCCCGAAGTTTTTGCAGTGGTAAGCAGAGGAGGTAGACCAGATTTGGCAATTGATGTAATGCCAGACATTAAGGTGGCATGTTTGTTTATTGTGGGAAGTTTAGATACTGAGGTGTTAAGTCTCAATCAAAAGGCTTTTGAAAAGCTAAATGGCGAAAAACATCTTGAAGTAGTGCAAGGTGCTAGTCACTTGTTTGAAGAGGAGGGGAAACTGCAGCAGGTTGCCGAATTAGCTTCATCTTGGTTTAAAAGCCATCTCCCTGTTTTAACGGTTTGATTTTTATAAAACATTTTCATCATGTTTAAGGATAGAATAGAGGCTGGAAGCTTACTTGCAGCTCAGCTCAGCGCTTATAAATCAGATCAAGGGGTAGTGCTTGCTATTCCGAAAGGTGGGGTGCCGCTAGCCTATGTTGTGGCTAAGGAGCTGGGTTTTTCTATGGAGCTTGTCTTTACGAAGAAGATTGGGCATCCTAATAATAAAGAATATGCCATTGGTGCGGCAAGTCTGAGTGACTATTTTGTTATTCCGCACTATGATGTTTCGGAAGAATATATTCAGGATGAATTAAAGGTGGTTCGGCAAAAGTTGCAGCGTATGCAGGATAAATTTATGGCTGACCATAAACCCGAAAACCTCAATGGGAAGACGGTAATTATTGTGGATGATGGAATGGCGACTGGAAATACAGTTTTAAGTACCATTAGTCTGATTAAAAAAAGCAAACCCGCTAAAATTATTGTGGCTGTTCCTGTGGCTTCACGAAGTGCGGTACAATTGGTATCCAAAGAAGCTGATGAGGTGATTGTGCTAAAAACACCACCTGATTTTAGTGGTGTTGGGGTATATTATGAAAATTTTAATGATGTAAGCGAGCAGGAAGTGCTACTTTATTTGGAAAAATTTCGAGAGCTTAAAATGCTACATTAATTTAAATCAGGAGCAATAGATAGTATTACTCCTGATTTAATTGGAGGTTTTATTTGAAATTATCTACTTCTCTGTAGGCTTTAATCAGTGCTAATTCACCTTCCTTCCCCGGAAGGGAATTACCGTGCTCCATGCCTAAAACACCTTTATAACTTTTGCTATCGATGTATTTAAATACGTTTCGATAATTGATTTCGCCGGTTGTAGGCTCTCTTCTTCCTGGATTATCACCAATTTGAATATAGGCTATTTCATCCCAGCATTTTTCCATGGTTGGAATTAGATTACCTTCATTTTTCTGCATGTGGTAAATATCGTAGAGTATTTTACATGAGGGACTCTTCACAGCCTTACAAATCAAATGTGTTTGATCCGTATTGCGAAGGAATAGGTTTGGTGTATCGCTGAGCGGTTCGAGTACCATGATTATTCCATGAGGTTCCAAGATTTCTGCACCTCGCCTTAGGGCTTCAATTACATTACCTGTTTGAATGCCGATAGGAAGATTTCTTTCAAAATCACCAGGGACTACCGTAACCCATTTTGCATTTACGCGTTTTGCAACGTCAACAGCTTGTCGGCAGCCCTTCAAGAAAATATCAATAAATTCTGGTTTGCCTGCTGCCAAAGTATTGGCCCCATTTCCACCCTTATCCACTACAAAAACGCCCATAGTCATACCTAGTTTAGCTAGGGTATTTCCAATTTCTTCCTGCATTGCAATTGGGCGACCCATCATGCCATTATCTTCAATACTTCTAAAGCCCTGATCATGCATAAACTTAATCTGGTCAATAAAATTATTTCCAGCATGTGCTGCAAACATTCCTGCATGTGGGGCATAGTCTAAATTGAAGGTCCTTTCAGCTTTTGCTGATCCTTTAGAACTAGAGGCATGCGCTGTACTTCCCCCAGCGAGGGAAAGTCCTAAAATAGCAGAGCTTTTGATGAATTCACTTCGATTCATAGTATTTATTTAAATGTTTTTTGAAGCCTAAATTACTTTGGTAATCCCAGGAATGGCATAAGGATAGTTACCTGTGGCATCTGGCAATACTTTTGGCATCGCATCCCATGCTAAACGTTCTGGCATAAGGTTGATTTGTGAGTTTAAGGCATCATCCCATTTAATTAAATCACCAGAATAAGTTGCATAACGTCCCATAATGGCCGTCATGGTGCTTTTAGCAGCATTTTCTGCATCGGCAAACTTATATTCATTGGCAGAGATTGCTGCAAATAACTCATCATGTTCTGTTTGATAGGGGTTTGCATCATTTTTTCCGTTGTAATCAACGAGAACATTACCTTTATGATCCCAGATTTTACCTCTATTATTCGAATCAAAATAAACTTTCCCTTTGGTTCCTTGGAAGGTCTCGTCCACTCTATTTCCACCACCAGTAAAGTGTCGGCACTGACTTGAAATTACTGATCCATCGTCGTAAACGAATTCCACCGAGTGATTATCATAGATCTCACCATAATCTTTTCCAGTACGTAAAAAACGCCCCCCAGCACCATAGGCTGAAACAGGGTATTTATTTTTTGCCCAATTGGCTACATCGATGTTGTGAACATGTTGCTCCACGATATGATCGCCACAGAGCCAGTTGAAATAGTACCAATTTCTCATTTGGTATTCCATTTCAGTCTCCTTTGGCTTTCGTGGATTTACCCAAACACCTCCTGAATTCCAATATACTTGTCCCGCAATCACATCCCCAATCTCGCCTTGGTGAACACGGTCCATTAATTCTCTATAATTTTTTTGATAGTGACGCTGAAGTCCCACA
>NZ_JBIILQ010000193.1:0-5417 GCF_044232565.1 Daejeonella sp.
ATTAAGAATAACTCAAAATTATTAATCCATAATCCGTCTATGGCTGAAAAAGGTAATTTTTCAATTTTATATAAAATACCATTTGTGGAGTTGATTAGCCAATTTAAGAATATGCCTAAAAACTGATTTATCGTAGCGAATGGTATCATTAGAAAAGCAATTCCAGCATACATAATTAATGCCACCGGAAACACAATTAATAAATTACTAAGCAGGAAATACATTGGAAATTGGTGGAAATAATATACGCTTATCGGAAATGTGGCCAATTGAGCAGCAATCGATAATGCAGAATAACTCCATATATAATCCAATATTTTATTTTTGATATAAAAAGCACTATAAATTATGGGATGGAAATATACTAAGCCTGCAACTGCGAGATAAGATAATTGAAAGCCGACATCAAAGAGATAAAATGGATCATATAAAAGCAGAAAAAATGCAGAAATAGCCATTAAATTATAGGTATTCTGATTTTTATTGATCGCCTTACCAAGTACCACAAAACTTAGCATTAGTGCAGATCGGCATACCGATGGGGAAAAGCCCGTAAGGAGTGAATAAAACCAAATAACTCCAATAATGATTATTAATCTAATCAGAATAAGCTTTTTATTTTTATTCATTGCTTTGAGAAAAAATGACAAAACAAGAAATACAATACCAACATGCATACCTGAAACAGAAAGTACGTGCATTGTTCCGGTTTTAGCGTAAGCCTCTATCAAATCCTTGTTCAAATCGGCGCGATAACCCAAAATTAAAGTCGATGCTAATGAAGAGGCTTCGCCATCCGGAATATACTGAATGAATTTTTTTACCAAGCGTTTTCTTAAAGAAAGTGCATAAGATATAATGGGGTTTCCTGTGTTTTGTGCTATTATTTGGACTTCTACTGTCTCAAGAAAAAGTTGAAAATAAATTTGCTCACTTTTTAAATAGGATTTATAATCAAACTCCCCCAAATTATATGTTGGTTCAATCTCTTTATAATTTGCCGGGACTAACAATAGGTCTCCGTATTGAAAACTTTTATTTTTTAGACTATCAACTTTTATTGATACCAATAACTTCCCCGTACTATTCTGAATGGAATGCTTTGAATAAGTTGCAGACACTTCTGTCTCAAAACGATAAATGCCAGCACTTAATTTAGGTTCATTCGTGATTTTAACAATAAGGATTTCTGGTTTTAAAGAGCTAAAATATTCAGCATCAAACTTGCCCGAATAATGAACAGTTAAACTATATGACAAAAGAGCAAGAAAACAGTAAATAAGAAGTCCGAAGCCCCAAACCCACCGATATAATTGATATTTTTTATAATAAAGTATTAAGATTAGGTATAAGATGGGGATTAAAACAAGCAAAATAACACCCCAAGAATAGATGAAAGAATGAGCGAAATTCGAGGCAATGATTATCCCTACAATCAAAGGAATTAATAACCTAACAAATGGTACCTCTCCCTTAAAAATCATATTTAAAACTGAAATCGCATTTGTAACCTTATATCAGATTTATTGCTTCCAAAAATCTGATCATTACCACTACCCACTGATTCTTGTCCGCTATAACTAGTATTAGAATATCTGAGCCAAAGATCTAATCCCCTAAAAAATGTATACCTCATATTTACATAAAAGCGTGTCCCCTTGCCTTGATAAGCAGGAACAGAATAGGAATATAAAACATCATTTTCATAGGCATAAATCCTAGAATTAAAACTTTCAGTATCAAAAATTCCAAAACGTAAATTTCCAGATAATTTTGAACTTAGAGGTTTATAAATAAGGTCTTGATAAAGTAAAAAACCCATTTCAGTATTTAAAAAACCCTTTTGATAGCGAAGAGCTTCAGCACGATTTCTTAATGTAAAACGATCATCTAAAACATAAATAAGCTCAAAACGATAGTTTTGCTTATCAACATCCTCCAAGCCAAAAGAATCATCCAAATCACCTCTATTTTCTTCTCTCAATTGTTGCTTAAATCGAGCACTAATTTTGAACTTCTTATTCATTTTATAATTGAGCTGGGCAAGCATTTCATAGCCTGAAGATGGAGCATCAACTCTAAATTTGAGCCATGGAAATTTGAAGTAATCGGAATAAATGAAAAAATCCCATTTTGAGTTAAATTTAAGTGACATTGCCGCATAAAATCCATTCTCATTAACTGCATTGGAAGCTTCAGAGACTGATTGATTAAAAAAAGAATGGTAATTTTCAGCGTATTTTCGGTGCAATAGCACCAACGATACTCGAGGCGAAAGGCTTGTCATTAAGCCATTAATAAAAGCATAGCCAGACTTTAAACTATGGGCCATCTCCCCAAAGAAATATGTGTTTTTCAGGGTATAATCATAATGAAAGCCCAAATTTAATAGCGAATTACCACGGTATTCAAACTGCTCATACAATGATTTCCCAGCGCCAAAAGGAATATTGAAATTAGTTTGATAGCTGGTAATACCAAGATTCAAACTCCTCTTATTATATTGAATATTAGCACCATAGGTGGTGGAAGAAAGCCTATTTTTATTATCAATTTCGGTTGGAGTACGATGTAAACCACTGATATTTAAGGCGCCAATTTCAGTGCTCTCATTGCCTAAACTAGCATCCAATTTTTTCTTAGAAATGAAGGGAGTGAAAGAAATCTTCTTGAAGCTAAAAGTAGCTGCAGCACCTCTTAAAAAGCTAGCTTCATTTACGGAGCTATAGGGTTTTAATCCGAAATCTTGCTTTGCGATTGTGGTTATTCCGGCGCCTTTACCAAAGCCTGATCCCGCCCACATGGTTAAGCCCTGACCAAACTGAAGGGCATAATCGCCTAATACAAGCTTTTTTATTGCTCCTTGTCCCCGATATGAGATACTCCCAGAATAAAAGTCGAACCCTTTGTTTTTATTCTTATCTAAAAAAGTTTCCCCAGCATCTTTCTCCATATTGAGGGAAACAGCTAAAGTGTTTACATAATTAAATCGATATCGAGTTAAAAGTTTTAACGGTGATCCCAAGTAATTTGGTGCTTTTAAAGCGTCAGCACTCAAGAAACCTGCCTGCCTCTGAATCAGTTGTCCCATCCTAAAAATCAAATCATGATTCCCTCTTTCAATTATTTTTTTAGCACTTATATTTTGTAAAGGAGAAGGAATTCCCACTTTCACGAAATTCAATAACAAGCTAATTACCTCATAATCGAGACTTACTACACTTTGTAATTCGAGTTCATCCATAAAGGGGCCATTTAAACTTCTGTGATTTAGGATACCGTTGATTTGCAGAGGACTTAGAAAAAGTAATTCTTTTAATTGCTCGGCACTAGCACGGTTTAAATCCATGGGGTTTAACTTATAAAAGTTTAGTCGCTCTACTAGGTCCGAATAATCCAACTCTTCGCTAGGATCACGAGAAACCAATTCCAAAATCTGATTAATAATTTCGGAGCTCTCATCCTGACAAAGGGCCCCTTGGTGCATGGAAAAAGAGATAATGAGCATAAAAAAAAGACCTTTACCCTTAAAATTCATAGCTAAATGCCAAATTTGGTGAATAGCCGAGGTGCTGATGTGAGGAAACAGCCATATCTAGTACAAAACGATGATAAATAATTCCGAAACCCGCATATTGTTTAAACGGATTAGCCGATAATCCCCCCCGCAGCGCAAACCATTTAATAAACTTGTACTCCATTCCTATTTTGGTATCTATTGCAGCATCCAAAACTTTTTGAATGTCACTAATAACTAAAACCTTATCGCTAAAAACATAAGAAACACCAAAAGAAAGAGCTACAGGAAGGCTCGTTCCAGGCAAATCATGAAAGTTAGTTTTTGCAGGATTTGAAATATGAGAAGCAATCCATAACTGTTCATTAACGCGATATTGCATTCCAGCATCCACAGAAATAAGACTTTCAGAGCCATATTTTGCAACACTAAACTGGTGATGCTTAATAATGATGGAAAGTGCTAGAGCACCAGAAAAATTTTTCGAGTAAACGATGCTACTCGTTTGTTCTAAATATTCATTAAAGCCATAGCGTTGAAAACTTATTCCTAAAACATTTTTGTTAAAGGGAACGGCCAATACTGCTTTTTGAGTACTTAAATCATGAACTGAGAAATGCCGTTGATAGGCTAAAGCAAAAATCGGCCTAGTAAGGTGAGCAATTCCTGCCGGATTATGTTGTAAAGACCATACATCTTGAAGAGCAGTGCCTGCAGAGCCCATGGCCAATGAGCGCGGCCCGGGACTAATTTGAGCGATTGCAGTGGTATGTAAAAAAGCTAAAATCAGGCATATATATTTCATGAACTGAAAATAACTAGCATATAATTGCCGGTCAAAAGAAATTATTTAACGGTCATTTGTAACAATAAGCGGAAAAATTCGTCTTTTTACAGGATAAATTTAAAAATCATGAAGAAAGTTATTTTAAGTATTGCGCTGTTACTAGTAGGAACAGGCATTTTTGCACAATCATCAAGCTCTGTACTGAGCGGCAAAGTAAATGAAGGAACAATCGTTTATTCAGTTGAATGGAAATTGCCTGAGCAAATGCAAGCAATGGCAGCTAGTATGCCTACAGAGTTAACTGTATATTTTAAGGGAGATTCATCCAGTTTAAAATCGGAGTCAGCCATGTATAGTAGCATAAATATTCTTAATGTAAGTAAAGAATATGAGCGTTTACTTTTAGATATTCCAATGATGGGGAAAAAATTATCTGTGATATTTTCGCCTGCTGATCAAGAAAAAATGGCTGCAAATATGCCTAATATGACCTTAAAGGAAGGTACAGAAACAAGAACTATTGCCGGATTTAAAGCATTAAAACATGATGTAAATGAGTCTAAATCAAATGGAAACTCTGAAGCTTGGTTTACTAAAGACATAGATATTGCACAAAATTCTTTGAGTCGTTTTTTCAACAAAAGCTATGGTATTCCACTTGAGTTTGTTTCATACATGAATGGAATTGGTGTTAAAGCCATTGTTAAGGAAATTAAAGCTGGTACCGTTCCTGCTGGTTCATTCGCCGCATCAAAAGATTTTGAGGAGATTACTCTTGAGCAATTGATGCAAATGCAAGGTGGTGGTGAATAAACCATATTAAACCTATTTAAAAGCTCTTTAACATCCTGATTTATTTTTATAAATTGCAAGGATGTTAAAAAGCTTTTTTGTTTTTGCAAGGTTTTTCCTCTTCTGGATTCTTTTCTTTTTTCTTGAAAGGCTCATATTTCTTATTTATTTCGC
Organism: Daejeonella sp.; assembly: GCF_044232565.1. Lineage (GTDB taxonomy): Bacteria > Bacteroidota > Bacteroidia > Sphingobacteriales > Sphingobacteriaceae > Daejeonella. The sequence continues at coordinate 5,271 of NZ_JBIILQ010000193.1, forward strand.
GGATAGGCTCACAAATATCGAAATAGGTGAAATTGCAGTCACCTTCTTTTATGCGCTTCGTTTAGATGCTTCGATGATTGCCTACCTTTCAGTAATTCCACTTATTGTTTACCTCATTTTACTTTTTATTCCCCGCTATAAATTCCC
>NZ_JBIILQ010000194.1:0-5395 GCF_044232565.1 Daejeonella sp.
AAGAATTAAGATAGGAGGTAAGGCAAATGTGGCAAAAAAAGCAGTTGCCGCACCCATTCGTAAAGGATCATTTAATTTCAATAATACGTATGAACTCCGCATCATCGAAAAAAAATTACTGATTTGACGAAATTGATTTTTCTTTGTTAGCAAGGCTAAAATATTAGGTTTCAAAATGCAAATTTGAGAATAATTCTCCTTAAATAGCTATTTAAGAAGCATTTTAAGAAGTAATTCCGGCTCATTCGTTGTGATAAAGTCTAATTTTTGGTCAAGGAAAAATTTCATTAATTTGGGATCATTAACGGTCCAAGCATTGATAGTTAAGCCTTTTTGCTTGGCCTGAGCAATCCAATCCGGATTTTTTTGAAAAACACTTTGATTATAATCTAAGCCCCATAATTTATCTTTTGAAAGTATTTCCGGTGATTTATCCCCATTTAAATAAGCTACCCTAGCATGTGGATCCAAGCGAAGCAATTCTAAGCAAATAGTATAATCAAAACTGATGTAATCAATCCAGGCTTGGGCTTTAAGGTTCTTAACCAAATCCACTACTTTATTGGTAAGTTGTAAGGCTCTTTCCATATTAATGGTTGGCTTAATTTCCAAAATAAGTTTAGTCTTATTTTGTGTCATACCAGACTTAATATAGGATTCTAAAGAAGGCATAACTTCTCCACTTGACAATTTCAAAGCAAGCAATTCGGCCGCCCTACTAGTATGAATAGTTTTTCCTTGAATAGTTGGATCGTGATTCACCACGAGAACAGAATCTGAAGACATGTGCACATCAAACTCAGAACCTTGGCATCCCATAGCGATGGCAAACTGTAAAGCAGCAATAGAATTCTCAGCAGCACCCGAATTTTTCCATGCTCCGCGATGTGCGATTACCCGATTTTTTATGAACTCATCTTGTACTAGCCTGAAAGTTTGTTCTTGCTGCCCAGATGACGTTGAGGCACTGATAGTCAAGTCATAAAATTGCTTATCGGCCTTAATATTTTCCTTGTTGATATATAACTTATTTCCCTTAAGCCTAAATAATTGGGCATTCTCGCCAATAAGTTTAAATTTTACCTGTTTACCTATCAGAGTTAAGGAACCAATCAGATTATCATTCTTAGAAAAAGAATGATTGCTTAAAATAGGCTGGGCACGTACGATTGAAAATGACATACTCAACAAAATAAGGAAAAAATAATACCTGATGAATTTAAACATGAGAGTGGAAATAAACGATCTAAAGACCAATGAGTTTAAGAAAGAAAAAATCAATATTTTATCATTAACAAAGCTATTTATAAAATATATATTCCCTGTAAAAATAGCACATAAAGGCTAACTTGATCATTATTTAATCCATTTTAATAATTTATAGTGAAAAAGGTATAATTTGGCGAAAAATAAGCGTTAAGCTAAAAATGAAAAAATACATTTTAATTTGCATTCTTGCCTTTTTAGTATCAAGTTGTGGCGTTTCCAGAAAGATAGAGGTTCTTGAAAAATGTACTTATGATATAAAGTCGGCAGATGATATCTTTCTAGCTGGAAAAAATATGACTCAAATGTTTAAAAATAGAACATTTGATTTAAGTAGTGCTCCAAGCATAGCATTGGCAATGTTCAGAAAAAACATTCCCTTAAAAGCAAAGGTTAATCTGAGTATTTACAATCCAACAAGCAAAGGTGCTGTTATTAACCAGTTTGATTATATCATTTTGGTAAAGGGACAAGAGGTTGCGGCTGGCACTGTAGACAAAAGAATAAATTTAGTTTCGGGTACAACAACAACTGTTCCGGTACAGGTGAATTCAAATATTTATTCATTTTTATCAAATGGAAAAACCATGGAAGAATTGGTGGAATTTATGTCGGGAGCTAAAAGCGGGCCCACCGAGAAAAAAATCAGGATAAGCATTAAAATTAAACCAAGCTTTATGCTGGGTAAGGAATTAATAAAATACCCAACTTACATCACCATTGATAGAGAAATTAGCAGTAAAATACTTTATTAAATGATAGCAATTTACAACTAAGGGAATGTTTAATAGCATCAACAAACTATTTAAAAATAGGTGTGCGATTTATTTCCGAGTACCATCAATCTTAATTTTCTTATCTTTCTAGCCTGAATCCAAAATTCAATTATAAAATGAAATTTTTAAAAGCCCTATTTGTATTTCTGTTTATTAGCCACTTGAGTTTTTCTCAAAGTGTGGTTTCCCTTATGAATCGTGCTGATCAGTTTTTCGAAACTATGAATCAAGGCAAATTTGATGAAGCACACAATTTTATGGATGAAAGTGTTAAAAGTCAGATTTCTATAGATGAACTAAAACTATTTTGGCTTAGGCTTGAAAATAATTTGGGAACCTACCAATCGGTAGATGGAGCAAGGAGTTCTATTAAAGGAGAGTATTATCAGGTAATGCTCACTTGTGGTTTTAGCAAGGGGTCGCAGCCATTTACTTTTGTGTTTAACAAAGCCGAAAAATTAGTTGGATTTTTTCTTGCTCCTAAACCCACTGAATCTCAATATGCGCTAGCAAGCTATGCTGATACTAGCCTTTATAAAGAAGAAGAAGTTAAAATTAAGTTTGCAGAGGGCGAAATGGCAGGTGTTTTTACTAGTCCGAAGAGTAGTTCAAACTTCCCAATAGTGATCATGGTTCATGGATCTGGGCCTGCCGACATGGATGAAACTGTAGGCTCAAACAAACCATTCAAAGACCTAGCTGCAGGCTTAGCAGCACAAGGAATAGCTAGTATTCGATACGTTAAGCGTTCGATGGTTTATCCAAACACATTTAATAAAGCATTTACAGTAAATGAAGAGGTTATAGATGATGCAATTACTGCAGTCACATTGGCTGGCACCCTTCCAGGGGTAAATAAGGCTCAAATTTATGTTTTCGGGCATAGCCTCGGCGGAATGTTAGCACCTAGGATTGCGACCTTAGCACCTAGTTTAAAAGGTATAATTTTAGCGGCTGCGCCGGCAAGAAAATTTGCCGACTTGATTACAGAGCAGAATGAATATTTATATAAAGCATCTGGCGATACGAGTACCGCAGGAAAGCAACAATTTATTGAGTCAGCGATGGATATTGACAAAACAAGGCTGTTAAAACTTGGTGCAATTGCTGCAGACTCGGTTATCCTTGGAGCACCAGCATCTTATTGGGTTGATCTCAATAATCACGATCAGGTAGCTACCGCAAAAAAGATTAAAAACCGAATTTTGGTGATTCAGGGTGAGAAGGATTTTCAAGTTTCTGTTCGCGATTTTGAAATCTGGAAATCAGGATTGGCAGCAAATAAAAATGCTTCTTTTAAAATTTACCCTGATTTAAACCACCTTCTTTCTGTTCAAAAGGAAAAAGGTAATGGCACACAATATCGCTTACCGGCAAATGTAGATATCAATTTAATCAATGACATTTCAATTTGGATTAAAGGAAGTAATTGATCGAAAATTAACTTTTAATTTAAAGGAGATTAGCTAAATAATCTCCTTTTTTTGTGAATCCTTATTCCACAAACAATAAAGCCTAAAAATTGCTCGAATTAATTTTTCCCAATATTGGGTAAGAAAACTGTTATTAAACCAATTAGCGGAAGATAAGCGCAAATTTGATAAACGTATTCGATACTCGTACGGTCGGCTACTCCACCCAAAAGTGCGGACCCAATTCCTGCAACTCCAAAGGCATAACCAAAGAAAAGGCCTGAAATCATACCCACCTTACCGGGGAAAAGCTCTTGTGCATACACTAAAATGGCAGAGAAAGCAGAAGCCAAAATTACACCAATTGGAATAGTCAAAATTACTGTCCAGAATAGGTTCATATGCGGTAAAAGCAGAGAAAATGGTGCAACACCTAAAATTGAGCCCCAAATCACATATTTACGACCAATACGATCTCCTAGTGGTCCGCCGATAATGGTTCCAGCTGCTACAGCAAATAAAAAAATAAAAAGATATACCTGTGAGTCTTGTACTGAGGCCCCAAACTTATGAATCATGTAAAAGGTATAATAACTGGTCATGCTCACCAGATAAATGTATTTTGAAAAGATTAAAACTAGCAAAATACCGACTGAAATGAACACTTTCTGTTTTGAAAAGTTATTTGCTACAAGATGATCTGAACTTGGCCTTCTGGCTTTTATTCTAACCTTCCTTTTATACCATTTCCCAACATTAAACAAAATAAATATGGCTAAAATGGCAAGTGCTGAAAACCAAACAATAAATGATTGTCCGTAAGGTACAATAATAATTGCCGCCAATAGCGGACCAATAGCGCTTCCGAAATTACCACCTAACTGAAACACAGATTGAGCCATTCCACGACGGCCACCTGAGGCCATATGTGCAACGCGTGATGCTTCTGGATGGAAAATTGAGGAGCCTACACCAACCAGGCCAACAGAGAAGATAAGAAATTCAAAACTAGGAGCGATTGAGAGTAAAATTAAACCAAGGAGGGTAAATCCCATACCAATGGCCAATGAAAATGGTTGAGGTTTACGATCGGTATAAAATCCGACAAAAGGTTGGAAAATGGAGGCTGCAAGCTGAAAAGTTAAAGTAATGAGTCCGATTTGCGCAAAATTAAGGCTAAAAGATTCCTTTACAATGGGATAAATAGCTGGAATAATAGACTGTAAGGTATCATTTAACAAATGTGATAAACTGATTGCAATCAGAATCGGGTAAACTGCCTTTCCAGCTTTCATTGAGTTTTTTTACTGAATCTTTAACTAGCCCTAAAAATTGCTTCCCGAACAAAGGTCATACTTTAATGATTATTTGATCGAATCAGTAGCAGGCTTTTCAACTGAAGTACCTGTTAAAGGTGCTCCTACTGGAAGATCGCAACGATGACCAGGTTGACCATGGGCTGGATTTAAAGCCAAACCGGCAGGAGCAGCTTGTTGAGTAGTAGCAACTGGACTTGTTGTGGGAGTTTGGGTACTGGCATTACCCGTTAATGGTGCTCCTACTGGGAGTTCGCATCGGTGACCAGGTTGACCATGGGCTGGATTTAAAGCCGGACTTCCTGAAGTGCTTGTACTAGCACTGCCTGTAGAAGAAGCATCGGCTGGAACTTGAGGGATTCCCTGACTTGAAAACGAAGGTTGAGTCTCGTTTTTTCGCTCAGTCATCATTAATCCAATAATAGTAGCACCAGCAAGTACAACTGCACCAACAATCACGATTGTTCTCATAATATAGCTTTTTATTGATAAGCGAAATACAAAAATACACAAATTTTAAATAATTATGCTTTGCGATAAACAGGCGAAATTAAAAATTCATTACTAGCTTAGCGACTTAATAAATGGGGATTGAGGTATTTTGTTCATATCGGCTATAAAGGAA
>NZ_JBIILQ010000032.1:0-17910 GCF_044232565.1 Daejeonella sp.
GATTCAATGATTTTTCCTTTACCCGTATTCAGCCTTTTAGCAAAGGGCGTGGTTGGTTTCTAAATGCTGGAATTGATACCCATCATGGATCTTTAATGGGAACATACTGGAATGGGATGTCTTTTATTTCTAGCAATGGAATGCCGCTGTATCAAAGTGTTTCTCAGCACATCAATCATGTTGGATTCACAGAAAAAAATAGAAAGTTAATCATGCTTCGCTATTCCTACCAAAAGCAGTTAATTCCTAATCTTTACCTCGATTTTAGATTTGAACCTTATATGGATTTAGGCCGTCCGGCAGGGAGTAGAAAGATTGAGTTTTCTAACTCCTCATTCCTAGTTTACAGGCAATCATTTAAGCTTTTAAAGCCTAAGGTGGATAGGTAAAATTTTAGTCTATTCTTCTGCCAAATAAAATAACTAATATATTCATGAAAAAGACGATCATCATATTCATGTTAACACTTATGTCAAACCTAGTGTTTTCACAAAACGATAGACAAAATAAGGTGTTCGCGGGTTTTAAAGAAAATTATAACGCAGGTAATTTTGAAAATATTTTTAATAGCTTTTCTATTGAAATGCAAAGGGCTTTGCCCTTAGGTAAAGCAAAGGAGTTTTTTGGCGGACTTAAATTGCAAGCCGGAAATATAAAAGATGGAAATTTTATAAAACTTGAAAATTCTTTTTTTGCGGTTTATAAAACATATTTTGAAAAATCAATTCTGGCGGTTAATATTTCAATTGATGAAAATAGTTTGATAAACGGGCTCAATATTAAACCTTTTATTGAAGACGATAAATCAAAATTGATAAATGATTTGTTAGACTTTCCAGTTGATGTGGCCAAGAGTATTCACTCCAAAACAAAGGATTTCCCTGATAAAACTCAATTATCAATAGCTACTTTGAAAAACGGCAATGTTAATTATTATGGAATAATTATCGAAAATGACACCATTAAATCAATTGAAAACCAAAATAGAATTTTTGAAATTGGCTCAATTACAAAAGTTTTCACTGCAACAGTTTTAGCTTCATTAGTTATTGATAAAGATTTGCGATTAAATAATTATGTAAATGATTATTACCCATTTGCATTCAATAATAATACAAAAATAAATTTTGAAGACTTAGCTAATCATACCTCTGGATTACCACGATTGCCCAAAAATTTAGATTTGTCAAATGAGCTCAATCCTTATAAAAATTATGGAGAGAAGGAGTTGCATGAATATTTGGACAAGCTCTTAGAAATGGAAAACAGTACAGAAAAAAAATATGGTTATTCAAATTTAGGAGCTGGGTTATTGGGTCATACATTAGGACTTTCCCAAAAAGTAAATTTTACTGATTTATTAGAAAAAAGAATTTTCAGTAAATATAAAATGAAAAATTCTTACTCAAGTGTTAAGGGTATTGAAAATAAAATTGTAAAAGGTTTAGATAGTAAAGGTGAAGAGCTAAGTAACTGGGAATTTGATGTTCTTTTTGGGGGAGGCGGTATACTATCAAACACCGAAGATTTAGTAAAATTTGCTCAAGCGCAGTTTGATAAAAGCAACAAGGAATTGGAATTAACTAGAGATCCAACTTTCATCATTAACGATAAGATGAAAATTGGTTTAGGTTGGCATATTTTAAAAACTGATAATGATTTTAATTGGATTTGGCATAATGGAGGAACTGGTGGATATTCTTCATCAATCGTTTTAGACGTAGAAAAGAAAAACGGTGTGATAATTTTATCTAATGTTTCAGGGTTTAATCCGAAAACTGGCAATATCGATAAATTATGCTTTGAGTTAATGAAATTGGTTGAGAATTAGTTTTATTCATTAGAAAGATATCTCAATTTTTTTCTTCCATTTTATTTCCTTTCAAATTGTATCCAAATACATATAGTTTATAAGCTTTTATAATAATGCCTGAGAAGAGAGCGAAAAATAGTGTAAATATTGTTATCTAATTAGCTAACTTTGCGGTCATGAGTTAAATTTTATTTGTTAATGGGAAAAGGCTTTTTGAGAGATATTTTTTATTACGAAAATTATTATTTAGAGTTTTTCGAAGGTTTACGTCCCGAGGTAAAAAAGAAATTTAACTGGACTTTACAGTTGATTGCAACTGTAGAGAAAATTCCTAAAAAATATTTTGACCATATGTCTAATTCAACAGGGATTTTTGAAATACGTGTTGAAGTTGGTTCAGATATTTTTAGAGTATTTAGTTTTTTTGATAAGGGAAATTTGATCATCCTGCTTAATGGATTTCAAAAAAAGACACAAAAGACTCCTAAAAATCAATTGGAATTGGCAGAAAAACTTAAAAAACAATATTTCGATGAAAAACAAAACATTAAATAAGAAACTGACTTCCTTTTCCGAGCATTTGGATTTTCAGTATGGTAAACTTGGAACAGCTGATAGAGATCAATATGAAGAAGAATTTGAAGCTTTTAAATTAGGAGCTATGATTCAAGAACTCCGTAAAGAGCAGGGTTTGACCCAGGAACAACTTGCGCAAAAATGTGGGACTACTAAAACCTATATTTCAAGAATCGAGAATAATGCGAGTGATATTAGACTTTCGACTTTAATGCGCATTATAAGACAAGGACTTGGTGGGAATTTAAAGCTTAATGTGACACATTAGCGTTTCGACAATTTGGTTTTTGTCTTCTAAATTCCTTACCGTTAATAGAATTATTCTGATTCTCTGCCATATAGTAAATTAGCTTATTTCCCTTGTAAGTCCCGATTTATTTCTGCGTATTCTTCAATTCGCTAAACAACTCCTTTTCCTTTTCTGTCAAATCGCTTGGTATTTTTACGCTATAGCTAATGTACAAATCGCCAAACAGGCTTTCATTTTTATAAACTGGAAAACCTTTTCCTTTTAATTTCACTTTTGTTCCATTTTGCGTACCTGGTTTTACCTTAAGTTTTACCTTTCCGCTAAGGGTGTCAATTTGAATTTCATCACCCAGAATGGCGGTGTACAAATCTATTTCATTGTTTTTATATAGGTCATTACCTTTACGTTTAAATTCAGGGTCTTCATTAATTAAGAAGGTGAGAAAAAGATCACCATTGGGGCCACCGTTTCTCCCAGCAGCTCCATGCCCCTTGATTTTAATAATTTGTCCGTTTTCAACACCTGCCGGAATCGTTAGTCGGATGTTTTTCCCATTTACAGTAATGGTTCTTTGTTGTGTGGTATAAACATCTCTTAAATTTAGGCGGAGCTCTGCATTAAAGTCTTGCCCCTTTAAATTAGCCTGCCTTGCCGAACCACCAAACATAGAACTGAAAAAATCTGAGAAGTCGCTTTCCCCGAAATCCCCTGAATAGCCTTGTTGCCTTCCTGAAGTACGTCCGCTTCCTGAGTTGCGTGGTCCCGCCGACTCATACTGTCCAGCATGCTTCCAGTCCTTGCCGAACTGATCGTATTTTTTTCTTTTAATAGGGTCGCTCAATACCTCGTTGGCCTCATTTACTTCCTGAAACTTCTTCTGTGCATTTTGGTCGTTTGGATTTACATCGGGATGGTATTTCCTTGCTTGTTTGCGGTATGCGTTTTTAATTTCCTTTTCGGTAGCATTCTTGCCAATACCTAAAATTTGATAGTAATCTACAAATGCCATGAATTAAGAGTTTTGCTAAGGTAAAACGATGTGTTTCACCACAAAGAATAGAATTACACTAATTTAACTAAACTTTTACCATTTCTTAAGTATTTATTCCATTTTTTTTCTGTGCATGCAACTGTTTTTCCAAGTTTAGCATCTTACCTTTAAAGAATATGAATTTGGCTTATACGTACACGATAGATAGTTTGCTTGAAGGATGCAAAAAGGGTGATCGAAAAGCTCAGGAAAGTCTGTATAAGACTCTTTCTTCCCGGATGATGGGTGTTTGTATGCGTTATGCAAAAGATACGAATGAGGCAGAAGATGTATTGCAAATGGGTTTTGTAAAAGTTTTTCAGAAAATTGCTGATTTCAGAGGGGATGGGTCGTTTGAGGGTTGGATTAGGAGGATTATGGTAAATACCGCCATTGAATCGTACCGTAAAAACTTGAGAAACTTAAATATTGTGGATATTGATGAGGTTTACGATCAGCCTCAAACTACCTTTGATATGAGTGGATTAGAGTTAAAGGATTTACTAAAGCTGGTGCAGCAATTATCAAATGGCTACCGACTTGTATTTAATATGTATGTGATTGAGGGATTCTCACACAAGGAAATAGCTGCCGAACTCGGGATAAGTGAGGGTGCTTCGAAGTCTCAGTTATCAAGGGCAAGGGCAATATTAAAAGGAAAAATTATTAAAATGGAGGGCTTAGATTATGCATCCCATATCGGATAAAGAATTGGATAAATTATTCCAGCAGCGTTTTGAAGATCTTCAAGTGGAGCCTTCAACTCAGGTTTGGGAAAAAATCTCCAAGGGATTGGACAATAGAAAACCAGGGAGAAAATCATTTTCAATCTTTTGGATGGCTGCAGCTAGTGTGATTGTGGTGCTTTCTGCAGGATTGTGGTTTACAAAACCAGACCAAGAAATGCATCTTCAGAAGAGTCCTGCAATGCTTAATAAAAATAGTCTAGAGCTTGCACAATTGCCTGTTATTGAAGATGTTAAACAGCCAGCTTTAGCAGAAGTGAAGCAAGTTTCAATCGCTGCGGCTATCGTTGAATTCTCAGTGGATGAATCGTTAAAAATGGATCCGAAATTAGTGAATCAACCTCTCCTTGTACTGCCTGAAATCAAGCCCGAAGAAGAACAAGCTACACTAATAATTGCGTCCAATACTGCCACAAAGCCAATCTTGGGTCAGTCAAAGCAAACGATAGCGGTTCCGTCAAGGTTTTCTGGTGATCAATCGACACCCGCCATAAGTCAGCCGGTTCTGTTAACCTCAATTAGCAAACAAGCAAGTAGTTTTTTTGAAGATGATCGTTCAAGTGCCAGAAACAAGAAAGTTAAAGGGATAGGAGGCTTGGTAAATTTTGTAATTGCGCAAGTAGATAAACGTGAAAATAAACTGATCGAGTTTACTGAAAGCGATGAGGGTACTGAAGTTTCGGGAATAAATTTAGGAGTGTTATTAATTAAAAGTAGAAAATAAAATCTGTAGAAATGAAAAGAATATTAATTTTTAGTGCCCTGTCTATGTTTATGGCAGGAGTTAATGCACAGCAAAAAAAGGATACGGTTATTGTAGTAACTCGTGATACCACTAGTGATAACAAAAAAAGTATCGTGATTAGACTTGGTTCAACTGACTCTAGAAGTGATACTATTGCAGTGCCACTTAAGGCAAAGGATAAATTTAAACTCCATTTTACAGCAACTCGTTTTGATTTCGGGATAAGTACCTACTTGGATAAAGGGAGCTTTACATTAAGCCCTGAGAATTCTTTTCTTGAGCGTGAAACAGCAAAGAGTACTAATTTCGGCTTTGATTTTTTACAAATGGGCTATCGATTTAATAAATATTTTAAAATTTATACTGGTGCTGGGCTTGATTGGAATCATATGCGTTTAAAGCAAAATATCACCATTCAAAAATCAAAACCAACATTAACCTATGTTACTGAAAGTGTTGAATATAAGAAGAATCGTTTCTCAAGTCAGTATCTGCGTATTCCTTTGGCCTTTCAATTCCGATCCAATGCCTATAAAAAAGGCAATCATATGCATTTTGTTTTTGGACCGGAAGTTGGATTTCTGTTGAACGGGAAAGTGAAACAAATTAGTAAAGAGAATGGTAAAGAAAAGTTTAAGGATGACTATAATCTAAACCCATTTAGATATGGAGCTGTTGCTAGATTGGGCTATGGTGGAACAGGTATTTATGTTAAATATTATGGCAATGATGTTTTCGCAGAAGGTCAAGGGCCTTCAGATTTTAAGAACTTATCTTTCGGAATTACATTAGGATTGTAAAATTATCTTAAAAGTCCCGCCTTCGCTATCATGCTAAGGCGGGTTTTTTTATATTTGAAACCATGTTGCAGCCTATTATTTCTCTCGAAAATGTAAGTAAGCACTATGCTGAAAACTCTTCAGCAGGTGTTCATTCAATCAATCTAACTATTCAGAAGGGTGATTTTATTGCCATTGTTGGTGAGAGTGGTAGTGGGAAGAGTACTTTGCTGAAACTTATCTATGGACTTCTACTTCCTGATTCGGGTGGGCTTTTATTCAAAGGTGACCCTCTAAATGGTCCGATTGATAAATTAATTCCAGGCCATGATTCCATGAAAATGCTCAATCAGGACTTCAATCTCAATATTTATGCGAGAGTCTATGAAAACATAGAAAGTATGCTTTCGAATGAAGACTTGAAGTCGAAGAAGGAGAAGGCGCAAAAAATGATGAATTTTCTAAGAATTGATCATTTGGCTAACAAAAAAGTTGTTGAATTAAGTGGTGGTGAGCAACAGCGCGTTGCATTGGCAAGAGCTATTATCACGGAACCGGAAGTTTTACTGCTTGATGAACCATTTAGTCAGCTTGATGCCTTATTAAAAACCCAATTCCGTGCCGATTTAAAAAGGTTAAATAAAGAAATGGGGATTACTGTTATCCTTGTATCACATGATCCTGTTGATGGACTAACCCTTGCCAACCAGATGGTTATTTTAAAAGATGGAAAATTGATAGAATCGGGTAAGCCGGATAAAATATATTTAGCACCAGCATTCATTTATACGGGCAAATTGCTAGCCAATGCCTTTGTTTTATCTGCAGAAGAAGCTCATAAAATGGGTATAAGAACAAAAAAAGAAAATGTGATGATTTATCCCGAATGGGTGCAGCTAAAAAGTAGCTGGGGTAGTAAGGGCTATTTGATTAAAGATATTTTCTTTAAGGGATTTTATGAAGATCTGCTTTTGGAAAGAGATGGCGTTCAGCTCATTGCTATGAATCCTAAACCGGGAATTTATGGAAAAGAACAAAAGGTACAGGTTGTAATTAATAACTATATAGAATATTAAGGCTGACCCTTTTTACAATAATGTCAACCTTAATATCTGAAATATTCATTAAATATTCTTTGCTAACCAATCGCCAACTTCAGTAGTTTTGTAAGCCTGATTATTACCTGAAATATCTTCAGTTACAATACCTTCAGCTAAGGATTTATTAACTACTTGGCGAATTAACTCAGCTTCTTCTTTTAATCCAAATGCATCTTCAAACATCATAGCAGCTGATAGGACAGTAGCCAAAGGATTTGCGATATTTTTACCGGCAGCCTGAGGATAAGATCCGTGTATTGGCTCAAATAATGAGGTATGAAGCCCTATCGATGCGGATGGCATTAATCCCATTGAGCCTGAAATTACAGATGCCTCATCCGTTAAAATATCACCAAAAAGATTTTCAGTAATCATTACATCATACGTATTTGGCCATTGCACTAATCGCATAGCTACAGCATCCACAAATTCATAACTGACAGTCACTTCAGGGTAGTCTTTTTCCATGTCTTGCACGGTTTCTCTCCATAAACGTGAGCTCTCAAGAACATTGGCTTTATCCACACAGCAAAGTCTCTTACTTCTGTTCATTGCCATTTCAAAACCTAATTTTGCCAGACGGGTAATTTCATCTCGTGTATAAGTACACGTATCAAAAGCGGTATTACCATTGTCTTTTCTTCCGCGTTCACCAAAATAGATACCTCCAGTTAATTCACGTAGAATGATGAGGTCAGTTCCTTCAATTCGCTCTCTTTTTAAAGGGGAGTTATCTATTAAAGATGGAAAAGTAAATGTTGGACGAACATTGGCAAACAAGCCCAGTTTTTTACGCATTTTTAAGAGACCTTGCTCTGGCCTTACAGCTGCTTTCGGGTCATTATCATATTTTGGATGACCAATAGCTCCAAAAAGAATAGCATCTGCAGCCATACATACCTCATGAGTTGAATCAGGGTAGGGCTCACCACAGGCATCTATGGCACAGGCTCCTGTTAATGCAGAAGTCCAGTTAATTTGATGACTAAATTTTACAGCAATTGCATTACATACTTTTACTGCCTGGTCAATTACCTCCGGACCAATTCCATCTCCAGCTAATAGGGCTATATTTAAATTCATTTTTTTATCAGTTATCAGTTATCGGTTTTCAGTTATACGAAATCTATAATTCTTTAAAAACATGTTATTCTTTATAATTTGGTTCTTTTTGATCCTCGTTCTTTTCTCCAAAACAGTCTTGCTGGGTGTACAATCAAATAATTTACTCAAATTTTGTCCTTACTCTTTTCTCCTTATTCCTTGCTCCTTTTACAATCTTCCAAATCAGTGGTCGCATGTCTGATAACTGACAACAGCTAACTGATAATTCTTTTTAAATAATATTAAGCATTTTCTGTGTCGATTTAATGGCACAAACAGTTTGGTCTGAATCCAGACCTCTAGTTATGAATTTTTTATTTGGGGCTTCCCAAGTAATAATGGTTTCACAGAGGGCATCAGAATTACTCCCGGGAGCAATTCGAACTGCGTAATCAATCAGTTTCGGTAGGCATAAATCTTTTTTAGCATAAACCTTTGCCAGTGCTTTCATAAAGGCATCAAATTGACCGTCGCCTTGCGCATTGGCTTCAAAAAGTTCACCATCTATTCTTACGGATATCGTAGCGGAGGGTCTCAAACCTTTAGAATGGGTTAAGACATAAGATTCTATTACCACTTTATCTATACTTGTATTACTATTGAGTACATCCGAAATGATGTAGGGTAAATCTTCCTTGGTAACCGTTTCTTTCATGTCTCCAAGTTCGATAACGCGCTGGGTAACCTTTTTTACATCCTCATCACTTAGTTTTAAGCCGAGTTCCTGCAAATTTTTCTCAATATTAGCCTTGCCGGATGTTTTTCCTAGTGCATAGCTTCGTTTTCTGCCAAATCGTTCCGGTAGAAGATCATTAAAATAGAGGTTCTTCTTATTATCTCCATCTGCGTGGATACCTGCAGTTTGTGTAAATACATTCTCGCCGATAATGGGCCTATTTGCAGGGATTCTGATGCCAGAAAATGTCTCAACGAGCTTACTTACTGTATAAATAGCTTCCTCATTAATATTATTATCTAGCTCTGGCATGAAATCATTGAGCGCAGCCACCGCACTGGCAATTGAGGCATTTCCAGCTCTTTCACCCATTCCATTCACTGTTAAGTGTAAACCGTCGGCACCCGCCCTAATCGCCTCCAAGATATTAGCATTTGCCAAATCATAGTCGTTATGAGCATGAAAATCTATGTGCATTTCAGGATATCTCAATTTGATCTCCGAAATGTACTTAAACGTTTCAGTGGGGGTTAAAATACCTAAGGTATCGGGCAACATCACTCTTTTTATAGGCTGGCTCGATAAGAAGTGGAGGTATTGATAAACATAATCTGGAGAGTTCCGCATACCATTACTCCAGTCTTCGAGATAAATATTACTTGAAATGCCAAGTTTTTGTGCTTGCTCAATAATGGTCCCAATTTCGGAAAAATGTTGCTCTGGACTCTTTTTAAGTTGATGGGTGAGGTGGTTTAATGAACCTTTTGTCAATAAGTTTTGAACCTTCACACCAGTATTGGCCATCCATTCGATGGATACACCATAATCAACAAATGATAGAACCTCAATTCTATTGGTGTAACCATGGAAATTAGCCCAATCCATAATAGCCTTAACGGATGCAAATTCTCCTTCTGATACCCGTGCAGAGGCAATCTCTACGCGGTCAACTCTAAGTTCTTCAAGTAGCAGTTGTGTAATGGTCTGCTTTTCTGAAATTGAGAAGGAAACTCCTGATGTTTGTTCACCATCACGGAGTGTTGTATCCATTATTTCTATTTTCCTTTTTTCCATTGAGACCCTAAATTATAAAGGAAGTTTTGTGGCAAATTGTTCTATTTCACTTTTGATATTTTGCAGATAATCAATGTCGTCAAAGCCATTTATCATATTATCTTTCTTGTAGGCGCTAATTTCAAATGTTTCTTTTTCGCAAGTAGATAAAATGCTGATGCTCTGATCTAGTAGATTTACTTCTAATTCAGTTTTCGGATCTGCTTCGATTGCACGGAAGATTTTTTCTGCAAATTCGGAACTAACCTGAACGGGTAAAACACCAATGTTTAAGCAATTGTTTTTGAAGATGTCAGCAAAAAAGCTAGAAATAACGCATCTGAAGCCATAATCATATACCGCCCATGCTGCATGTTCTCTTGATGATCCAGATCCAAAATTCTTTCCACCAACAAGTATTTTGCCGCTATAAATAGGATTGTTCAGCACAAATTCGCTTTTGGGTGTATCGTCTGTATTATATCTCCAGTCGCGGAAAAGGTTGTCGCCAAAGCCTACACGCTCCGTAGCCTTTAAAAAACGTGCTGGTATTATTTGGTCGGTATCTACGTTTTCTATTGCCAATGGAACCGCAGTACTTTTAAGTATGTTGAATTTATCGTAAGCCATTTTATTTTCTTTTTGTGTAAACGCCTAATATTAAATAAGTGTTCTTGGATCTGTTACTACTCCTGTAATTGCAGCTGCTGCGGCAACAAGGGGGCTAGCAAGGAGGGTTCTTGACCCCGGTCCTTGGCGCCCTTCAAAGTTCCTATTAGATGTGCTTACCGCGTATTTTCCTGCTGGAATTTTATCATCATTCATGGCAAGACATGCCGAACAACCTGGCTGGCGTAAGGTAAATCCTGCCTTATTTAAAATGTCAAGTAATCCTTCTTCTTTAATCTGTGCCTCCACAATATGTGATCCAGGAACAAGCCAAGCGGTTATGTGATCTGCTTTTTTCTTTCCTTTCACAATGGATGTAAATGCTCTGAAATCTTCGATTCGGCCATTCGTGCAACTACCGATAAATACGTAGTCTACTTTTTTGCCCATCATCGACTCACCTTCATTAAAGCCCATGTAGTTCAATGATTTTGTATACGATGCTACACCACCTTCAACCTCAATAGCGTTTGGAATAGATTTTGAAATTCCCATGCCCATACCCGGATTAGTTCCGTAAGTAATCATTGGTTCGATAGAATTGCCATCGTAACTATACTCAATATCGAAAATAGCGTCAGACTCAGTTTTTAAGGATCTGTAATAGGTTAGTGCTTTATCCCATGCTTCATCCTTCGGACTAAATTCACGTCCTTGAACATAATTTATGGTCGTTTCGTCAGGAGCAATCATTCCGCCTCTGGCACCCATTTCAATACTAAGGTTGCAAACTGTCATACGTCCTTCCATGGTCATATTTTCGAAAATTTCGCCGGCATATTCAACAAAATAGCCTGTTGCTCCCGATGTTGAAAGCTGAGAAATGATAAATAGAGCAACATCTTTAGGCGTTACGCCTTTGCCAAGTTGCCCATTGATATTGATCCTCATTTTTTTTGGCTTTTCCTGCATGATACACTGAGTGGCCAGAACCATCTCAACTTCAGAAGTTCCAATTCCAAATGCAATGGCGCCAAATGCACCATGGGTTGACGTATGAGAATCACCACAAACAATGGTTGCTCCTGGTTGTGTGATGCCATATTCTGGTCCCACAACATGAACAATCCCGTTTTTTTGATGACCTAGACCCCAATAACTTATACCGTATTCATTTGAATTCGATTCTAAAGCCTTCAATTGATTTGCAGAGAGTGGGTCTTGAACTGGCAAATGCTGATTTATAGTAGGAGTATTATGATCAGCTGTTGCGAAGGTTCGCTCAGGATACAATACCTTAATACCTCTACTTTTTAGTCCGAGGAAAGCCACCGGACTAGTCACTTCATGAATCAGATGTCTGTCGATAAATAACACATCTGGACCACCTTCAATCTTACGAATTACGTGAGAATCCCACACTTTGTCAAACAATGTTTTGCTCATTTTTTTTAGTATTTAGTATGTAGTACTTAGTATTTAGTACTGAGTTATTTTACACAAATTTGTTCAATGCATCTATATAGGCATTGGCAGAAGCACGAACGATATCGGTGCTAAAACCGTAACCTTTATAGGATTTTCCCTCACTGGAAACGCGCATATCAACCTTGCTAACATCATCACTACCACTATGCATTGCATGGATGTTAAATTCTTTGATGTTAAAGCTTTTACCAATAATTTGTTCAATTGCTTTGATTGTAGCATCTACAGGTCCATTTCCTTTGGCCCTTGCTTCACTATCTTTTCCTTTATAATTTAATATTACAGTGGCTTCGGGACCATCATGGTCGCCGCAAACTACTTTAAGCGCTTTTATAGCAAGTCCGTTTTTATAATTGTTTTCCGTTTCATGTCCCATTAAGAACAAAATATCATCGTCTTTTATTTCTTTTTTGCCATCTGCAAGGGTTAAAAAACGTTCGTAAACCTGATCAAGGTCAATACGCTCGATTGTATAACCTAAACGTTCTAGGTGGTGATTTAAGGCATGGCGTCCACTGCGGGCGGTTAGGATAATCTCAGATTGATTAATTCCTACATCCTCAGGGTTTATAATTTCATAAGTTTCTCTGTTTTTTAAAACGCCATCTTGGTGAATGCCTGAGCTATGTGCAAATGCATTTTTACCGACAATTGCCTTATTTGCTTGGACTGGCATGCGCATCATGCGGCTTACCATTCCACTTAATTCAAATAAATGTTTACTGTTTATTTTATGTGTAAAATTTAAACTATGGTGGGTTTTGAGGATCATTACAATTTCTTCTAATGCAGTATTTCCAGCGCGCTCACCGATTCCATTGATGGTGCATTCTACCTGTCGTGCACCATTCTGAATGCCAGAAATACTGTTCGCAGTCGCTAGTCCGAGGTCGTTATGGCAGTGCACA
The DNA here is from genome assembly GCF_044232565.1 of Daejeonella sp. Classification (GTDB taxonomy): domain Bacteria; phylum Bacteroidota; class Bacteroidia; order Sphingobacteriales; family Sphingobacteriaceae; genus Daejeonella. Next base: position 12,878 of record NZ_JBIILQ010000032.1, read on the forward strand.
GAAATTATTGCTTGATCAATATTTTTGACGTTTTCTTTCAAAAAACGAATTTTTTCACCGTATTGTTCTGGAAGACAATACCCATTGGTGTCGGGAATATTAACTACCGTTGCACCTGCTTCGATAACTGCCTCCACCATTTTTGCTAAATATTCATTATCAGCTCTGCCCGCATCTTCAGCATAAAACTCAATATCCTCCACAAAACTTTTTGCGTATTTAACCGCTTCAACAGCTCGCTCTAAAATTGCCTCTCGATTGCTATTGAATTTATATTTTATGTGATTGTCGGATGCGCCAATACCTGTGTGAATACGTGGTCTTTTTGCGAACTTTAGGGCTTCGGCAGCACAATCAATATCGCCTTTATTGGCTCGGGTTAGTGCACAGATGATAGGTTCACGTACCGCTTTGGAAAGCTCAAGCACGCTTTGAAAATCACCGGGACTTGAGATTGGGAATCCTGCTTCAATTACATCTACGCCAAGGATCTCAAGAGATTTGGCAATTTCAATTTTCTCAACCGTAGAGAGCTGACAGCCTGGAACTTGCTCGCCATCTCTTAGTGTGGTATCAAAAATATAGATGCGGTTGGGATCGTGTAACATATTTATAAATTATAAAGCATTTCCGCTTTTTGATTCTCCAATGGTAAATTAATTCTTTTTTAAAATTTAATTTTCTACCCTAAAGAGCGTTTAATAGTGGTTTGAAGCATTTAATTTTTTGAAGAGAAAAATGAAATTTAAGCTCAGGAAAATTTCGCGAGCTTAAATTTCAAAAACTTATTTTTCAGGCTGATTTTCTGGGCGTAAGCTTCTTACTGCCTGACCTGCCTGCCAAATTTCGCTGTCGCGCAAAATCTTTAACTCCGCTTCAAGTTTTACACGGTAATCTGGTTGGCTATTTAATTTTATGGTTCTTTCTGCTTCCTTTCCAGATGCTACACTGTCATACAACTCATCAAAAACTGGTTGAGTTGCATCACGGAAACGTCCTTTCCAGTCTAAGGCTCCACGTTGTGCTGTTGTTGAACAATTAGCATACATCCAATCCATACCATTTTCAGCAACTAAGGGCATTAAGCTTTGTGTAAGCTCTTCAACAGTTTCATTAAATGCTTCGGATGGTGAATGGCCATTTCTACGTAAAGTATTGTATTGTGCTTCGAATATTCCAGCAATAGCACCCATCAAAGTTCCACGCTCACCGGTAAGGTCAGAGAAAACTTCCTTACGGAAATCAGTCTCAAATAAGTATCCAGAACCAACACCAATACCTAAGGCAATTGCCCGGTCTCTTCCTTTTCCCGTTGCATCCTGGTGGATAGCAAATGAAGAATTCAAGCCTTTGCCAGCTAGGAATAGACGGCGCAATGAAGTACCTGAACCTTTAGGAGCAACTAAAATAACATCTACATCTGCTGGTGGAATAATTCCTGTTTGCTCTTTATAAGTGATACCAAATCCATGAGAGAAGTATAATGCTTTCCCCGGACTTAAATATTTCTTAATGGTTGGCCAAAGTGCAATTTGTCCTGCATCTGATAAAAGGTATTGAATAATCGTTCCTTTTTCAGCAGCTTCTTCAATTTCAAATAGCGTTACACCAGGAACCCAGCCATCTGCGATAGCCTTGTCCCATGTTTTAGATTCTTTACGCTGTCCGATAATTACATTGATGCCATTGTCGCGCAGGTTTAACGCTTGCCCGGGACCTTGAACTCCATAGCCGATAATTGCTATAGTTTCATTTTTAAGAACTTCACGTGCTTTGTCTAAAGGAAATTCTTCGCGGGTTACTACCTCTTCTACAACCCCACCGAAATCGATCTTTGCCATATTGTTTTGTTTTTGATTTTATTTTTTAATGAGTGATATAAATAATATTGTCTGTTTTTGGATCTACATCGTGAAGATCTTCTGCCCATTGTTAAGAAATTCATTTTCAGCTGTTTCTTCGCCAGGTTCCGCCTTTTCGAACTCACGTAGTTTGCGGTTGAAGCCATCGCTATGTTTAATGATTGCTACCCTCGCACTACGCACAAATTCTATTAGGCCAAAAGGTTGTAGAATTTTGATTAATGCATCTGTTTCTTCTCGGTGTCCGGTAGTCTCAAAAACGGTGTAGTCTTTTCGAATGACAACTGCTCGTGCACCGTTTTCTCGTAATAAGCGTTCTACGCTGGCCTTCTCTGCAATGATATCTGTAGGTACTTTATAGAGGGCGAGCTCTTGCCAAATCACCTCGTCGTTAGTATTAAAGTATACTTTTAATACTTCAACTTGCTTTTCTATTTGCCTGGAGAGCTTTTTTACCACATCTTCCGTCTCTTGCACTACAATGTTAAATCGATGAATACTTTCAATTTCAGAGGGGGAGGTATTAAGGCTATGAATATTTATTTTGCGTCTAGTGAAAATAATAGCGATCCTATTTAGGAGCCCGATTTGGTTTTCGGTGTACACTGTGATATTATATTCCTGTCTCCCAGAAGATTTTTCTATCTCGTTTTGATTGCTCATGTTTTCTTATCTATTGCTGATGAACATTTATTATTTCAATCTGATTTCACTAACGCTACATCCCTGTGGAACCATTGGAAATACATTATTTTCTTTCATAACCATTACCTCCAAAAGGAATGAACCCTTGTTATCCAGCATTTCTTTCAAGGCTGGACCAAGATTTGCACGTTCAGAAATATTTCTGCCTTTAATACCGTAGGCTGCTGCAACGGCCACAAAATCAGGACTTTGTATATCAACGAAAGAATAGCGATTCTCATTAAAAAGCTCTTGCCATTGCCTTACCATCCCTAAAAAACGGTTGTTTAAAATCACGATTTTTACATCAACGCCACTTTGCATGATTGTGCCAAGTTCCTGCAGCGTCATTTGAAAGCCGCCATCGCCAATCACGGCAACAACTGTTTTTTGTAATGCGCCAAACTTTGCTCCAATTGCTGCAGGAAGTGCAAAGCCCATGGTTCCTAATCCGCCACTCGTTACATTACTCCTGCTATTATTTAATTTAGCATACCTGCAGGCCACCATTTGGTGCTGACCAACATCTGTAACAATTATTGCTTCACCTTTTGTTAATTCATTTAGTTGATGAATCACTTCCCCCATGGTGAGTTCACCACTTGTTGGATGAAGCTCATTTTGGATTACTGCATCAAATTCTTTTTTGTCGAAATCTCTAAATTTCTGCAACCATGCGGTATGCTCTTTTTGCTGTATTAGCTCTATTAAGGCCGGAATAGTTTCCTTACAATCGCCCCAAACTGGTACAGTTGTTTGCACATTTTTATCAATTTCAGAAGGATCGATATCTAAATGAATAATTTTTGCCTGTTTTGCATATTTATCTAAGCGACCGGTTACGCGATCGTCAAATCGCATACCAATGGCAATAAGTACATCACATTCATTAGTTAGCACATTTGGCCCATAATTTCCATGCATTCCCAACATTCCAACGTTTAAGGGATGGCTTGTAGGAATAGCTCCTGCACCAAGAATGGTCCATGCAGCGGGAATACCACTTTTTTCTACTAAAGCTTTGAACTCTTTCTCCGCTTCCCCCAAAATAACCCCTTGGCCCCAAATAATGAATGGTTTCTTTGCTTGGTTGATTAATTCGGCCGCCCGCTGGATGTATTCCTTTCTAATTAATGGCTTCGGGCGGTAGCTACGAATGTGATTGCAAGGAGTATATCCACTATAATTAAATTTTTGTAGCTGCGCATTTTTGGTGATATCAATTAATACCGGACCTGGTCTGCCGCTTCTTGCGATATAAAACGCTTTACTGATTGCTTCTGGAATTTCATTAGCATCTGTAACTTGATAATTCCATTTAGTAACTGGAGTTGTGATGTTAATGACATCAGTTTCTTGGAAAGCATCCGTTCCCAAAAGGTGAGCAAATACCTGTCCCGTGATACAAACCAAAGGAGTACTGTCAATCATGGCATCTGCAAGACCTGTAACTAAATTTGTTGCGCCAGGACCGCTAGTTGCGAACACCACACCAACTTTTCCGGATGTTCTTGCGAAACCCTGACCCGCATGAATTCCGCCTTGTTCATGTCTTACCAGAATATGGTTTAATTTCTCTTTGTAATCGTATATAGCATCATAGATTGGCATAATTGCGCCTCCAGGATATCCGAAAATTACATTTGTGCCTTCTGCAATTAAGGCTTCAAGTAAAGCTACAGAGCCCGAGACTTCCTTAGTCTCTGCTTGTTTAGTTTTACTTAAAATCGGCTGCACGGTTTCCATAATAATTTCTTTATTTTTATTAATAGAGCGAATGATTAAACTCTCATTTGCTAATTTTTAATCTTCGTCTGTTACACAACCCTCGGAAGCGTTTTTCACCAGTTTAAAATATTTGAATAAAACTCCATTTTTTACTGGAGGCTCCGGTTGCTGCCAACGTTCCCTTCTTAGGGTCATTTCCTCATCCGAGATTATTACATTAATTGAATTATTGATGGCACTAATTTCTATGGTATCGCCATCTTGAACTAAGCCAATATTGCCGCCTTCAAATGCTTCAGGGGTTATGTGACCAACCACAAAGCCATGTGTTCCACCAGAGAAGCGGCCATCAGTAATCAGTGCAACAGATGATCCTAAGCCAGCACCGAATATGGCGGAGGTAGGTTTTAACATCTCAGGCATTCCTGGAGCGCCTCTGGGACCAACATTGCGGATTACGACAACGTCGCCAGCTTTTACTTTGCCACTGCTGATACCATGAATTAATTCGAATTCTCCATCAAATACTTTTGCGGGACCAATAAATGATTCCCCTTCTTTGCCGCTAATTTTTGCTACTGAGCCCAATGGGGCAAGGTTTCCATATAGCATTTGTAAATGGCCAGTTCTTTTAACAGGGTTTTCGTAGGGCAGAATAACATCCTGTGTATTGAAGTCTAAATCAGTAGCATCTGCTAAATTTTCGGCGAGTGTTTTGCCTGTAACAGTCAGACAATCGCCATGAATTAACCCTTTTTG
>NZ_JBIILQ010000195.1:0-5383 GCF_044232565.1 Daejeonella sp.
AGAGCCCAGTGGAATAACCAAGGACGACCCATGTGGGAAATGATGTACGAAGCAGCACAAATAACTGCAAAAATTGTCATTGCCTCTGCCGATCGGTTAATGGAGTTTCGCCAGTTCTGACGAAAAAGGAGCAATACAGCCGAAATTAGCGTTCCGGCATGACCAATACCTACCCACCAAACGAAACCTGTAATATCCCAGGCCCAACCTACGGTTTTATTTAATCCCCATTCTCCAATACCAAACCAGAAGGTCCAGCTAACTGAGAATACCCAAAGGCCTGCGCCCATAACAGATACAATAAAACCGATCCACCAGGCTTTATTTGGTTTGTTTTCTACGGGAACCAATATATCTTCGGTGACCTTGGAGTAGGTTATATTTTCACCGGTTACTAAGGGCTCTCTAAGTATAGACTCGTGATGAGTTGACATATCTTTATTGAATTTCTTGTATTAAACCTCTACAGTATTTCTAACTTTTGTTTGATAACCAACACCTGGCTTCACATTTATTTCCTCAAGCACATAATATGTACGTTCGCTTTTCAATGCTTTTGAAACTTCAGATTCAGGATCATTACCATCACCGAAGATAATTGCATTTGTTGGACAAGTTTGCTGACAAGCAACTTTAATATCGCCATCTTTCAACTTACGTTTATCTAATTTTGCAGCAAGCTTACCTGCTTGGATACGTTGAACACACATAGAACATTTTTCCATTACACCTCTTGAACGAGTGGTAACATCAGGGTTTAGCACTAATTGTGTAAACTCGTTGTTCATGTAATTATCAAAACGAGAATCATTCCAATAGTTAAACCAATTGAAGCGACGTACTTTATATGGACAGTTGTTCGCACAATAACGTGTTCCTATACAACGGTTATAAGCCATTTGGTTCAAGCCCTCTGAGGAGTGCACTGTTGCCAAAACCGGACAAACAGTCTCGCAAGGAGCATGATCACAATGCTGACACATCATAGGTTGATGGATAACAGATACGTTATCAAGACTATCCAGCTTATTGATTTCGTCTTCTTTTGTAACCTTGTTTTCACCATCATTAATTGTATAATAACGGTCAATGCGTATCCAGTGCATCTCACGACGACGGCGAACCTCATCACGACCTACAACAGGTATGTTATTTTCAGCATTACAGGCAACAATACAAGCACCGCAACCAGTACAAGCATTCAAATCAATGGCCATTACCCAATTGTGACCAGGCTGCTCAAATTCATTCCACAAGTCATATTTATTAACATGAGCATGTCCTGTACCTGCAGTTGGATCTTTCAAGAAGTTTTTTAATGTTGTTTCACGAACAATATTTCTTCCTTCAATAGTATGGTGAGTTTGTGTTTGAGCAAGCTCATAAGTTCCAGATGCCTTACTAATGCTTGCAGAAACTGCCGTTTGCAAAGTCGCATTTACCAGACTTAAAAATGGATAAGCATTTTTTCCAATATCAGAACCGGCCTTTCCAGCCTTTGTTCTTCCATAACCCAATGCAATTGAAACCGTTCCACTTGCTTGTCCGGGCTGAAGTAATACTGGTAAAGTAACTGTGTATTTATCTGTTTTTATTTCAACAAGATCTAGCTCAGCGATGCCCAATTTCTCGGCATACTTAGGGTTTATGGCAGCGTAATTATCCCACGTTACTTTTGAAACCGGATCAGGCAATTCTTGCAACCATGGATTATTTGCGGTTTTACCATCACCAATCGCTACATTCTGATAAATATGTAGTTCAAGGGCTTTCTCCCCACCTTTTGCAAGGTTTTTACTATTCGCAATTATAGTTTGAATAACAGAATTTAAATCACGTGAGAATGAGTAAACACCAGAGGATTTTATAGGAAGAGTAACTGAACCTTTCTGTAATAAATCTTTCCAAGTTGTTCCTGACTGTGCAAAAACTGTTTTAGACCAGTTATTTTGTATGTACTGATAGTAATCTGTAACTGCATTTTCAGACCAAATCAATAATCCCTGCTCTGCATTTCGTGAATTATAAACAGGATTGATTGTAGGCTGAACGATTGTATAATAACCTTCTACGGGATTTGAATCACCCCAAGATTCTAAATAATGATGATTTGGAGCAATTACCTGACATAATGAAGCTGTCTCATCTTTACGATCGGCGAAGGAAACACGTAATTTAACTTTAGTCAAAGCATCAGTAAATGCTTTAGAATCATTAAATTCATAAGCAGGATTACTGTTTAAGAAGAAAACTGCATCTACCTCTCCACGATTCATCTCATTCACAAACTCAACAAACTCTGCATCATTTCCAACAAACTGGTATGAAGGATTGTCAAGATCGATAGTAGTACCATAATTGCCTAATAAAGCATTGATGGCATTGACTAAGATTTGAATTGAAACATCGTTTGATCCACTGATAACTAGTGAAGCACCTTTTGCTGCTGATAACTCTTTAGCTGCAAGAGCAATTGCCTTTTCAGCATTTGGATTGTTTGCCAATGGCTTCGAACCACTTACAACACCCCCAAGTGCCGCATATAAATTTAGAAGTGCAATGCCTTCTTCAGATGGCTTTAATGGAAGACGCGCATCAGCATTAGAACCTGTTAAGCTCATTCCAGTTTCAAACTGAATGTGACGAGACATCTTTTTGCCTTCTAGAGAAGCATTATTTCTTTTGGATACGTACTGGCGACTGAACTCCAATGGAGAAATCCAAGTCCCAAGGAAATCAGCTCCGAAGCTTACAATTAAATTTGCTTTATCAAAACGATATCTTGGAAGAACAGCCTTACCGAAGCTATTTTCATTTGCTTTGATAATTCCGGTATAGGAAACGGCATCTACTTGAATATGTTTTGTATTTGGATATTTAGCAGCAAAATCAGCAATTACAGCCTTAGTTGAAGGACTATTTACAGTTGCAGAAACTATACGAATCTTTTTACCTGCATTTTGCGCCTTTAATAATTCATCCTGTATAAATTTATCAACCTTAGTCCAATCGGTATCGACATCATTCAAAACCGGTCCTTTAAGTTTTGAGACATCATAAAGGTCAAGAACCGAAGCCTGGCCTTTAGCATCTAAACTACCCTGACTAAGGATACAATTCGGATTTCCTTCAATTTTAATCGGACGACCTTCACGCGTCTTCACCAGAACACTATGTCCGTTAAAAGTAGAAGTATAGTAATTTGGGATACCTAGTATAACCTCTTCAGGCTTTACCAAGTAGGGAATTGATTTGTGAACAGGAACTTTCTGACATGCAGCAAGAGTAACTGCACCCAAACCAAATCCAAGTGCTTTTAAAAAATCCCGACGTGGGGCTACGGTACTTAAACCCGCCTCATTCAGAACTTCTTCCATAGGAAGCGATTCAGCGAACTCGTTTTTGCTTTTCTCAACAAAATCTTTGGTGTTCTGCAGCTCTTCTAAACCTTTCCAGTATTTTTTATTGCTTTCCATTTAAGCTATATAAAGTATACGTATGTTATCTTAAAATTTATTATTAGTAGTGACACTTGCTACATTCCAATCCACCTAATACAGCGGCTGTAACCTTTTCACCTTTTTTCAACTTATCGTGAGCAGCTATTAGCTTATCATAATAAGGGTTATCCTTGTGATTCACCTCGGTCTCTCTGTGGCAATTGATACACCATTTCATTGTTAGCGGAGCATATTGATAAACTTCCTCCATCGTTTGAATTGGTCCATGGCACTTCTGGCACTCAATGCCCGCTACAGAAACGTGCTGTGAGTGATTAAAATAAGCCAAATCAGGTAAATTATGTATTCTAATCCACTCAACAGGTTTAGTATTAGGACCGTACACCTTGGTATCTTCATTATAATCTAAAGCATTATAGATTTTCATGATTTCCGGAGAGGTTTTACCATCATATTTTTCTGAAGCGTTCACGTAATTGTGACAGTTCATACAAACATTTAAGGAAGGTATACTTGCATTCTTAGATGAATAAGCACCTGAGTGGCAGTATTGACAATCAATTTTATTAATTCCTGCATGAAGCTGGTGAGAAAATTTAATCGGTTGAACTGGCTGGTAGCCTGTATGAACACCTGTTTCCCACATGCCTTTCCATCCAGCTGAGCCAAGGAATATAACACAAAGCAAAACAACGAACATGATGAACTTCTTGTTCTTAGATAATTTTTTTAATCCAGCAAGGCGATCTTTAGCAATAACTTCTTCCTCTTCAACTTCTATTCCCTTTTTTTGAAGCATCACGCGCTCCAGAGTTTGGATAACCTTGTTTAAGACTAAAACTACAAGGAAAGCAATAATAATCACTGCTAGGAGTCCGAATAACATGAAATTACTAATGCCATCATTTGTTCCTGCACCGCTAGCTCCCGCTTGAGCAGCATTTGGATCGACTGCAGGTTTTGGATCACCTACTTTTACATAAGCTATAATATTTTTGATATCATCATCAGATAATTCAGTGAATGATGACATCATAGCCGGTGAGTACTCCGAAGCTTTTATGGCTAAAGGATCACCTGAAGCTATAAATGCAGGAGCATTCTTGATCCATTTGAGTAACCAAGCTTCATCATACTTTGTATCGATACCTTTTAAGGCCGGACCTACTACCGCTTTTTCAAGTCCATGACAAGCGGTACACTTCTGCTTAAAAATCGCTGCACCAGCTGCTGCATCCTGTGCACTCGCTGAATTAACAGCTGCTGAACTCAGGAAGGAAACTAAAATCAGTGATTTTGTAACACTTCTAAAAAACAATGAGATGCTTCTCATATTGCGTATTTAATGCTTAAAATTTGAAACGTATAATTAAAATTCAATGGTTATTAGCCATCAACATTTTTCAGATGACAAAAGTATAGTTAATTCGTTTACGGATGACATTAAGCTGACCTATTTTATCAATTTATAATCATTCTAAATTACCTGTAAAAGTGCAGCCAACATCACTAATTCAGTCATTTTATAAAAAATACTATTTTTTACAGCCTAGACGCGTTTGTAATTGATAATTCAATTACTATTGCTTTAAAACCCATGCAAAAATGAGTGGCGCCACAATAGTTGCATCCGACTCCACAATAAATTTAGGTGTATCAATATCCAATTTACCCCAAGTTATTTTTTCATTTGGCACAGCGCCAGAATATGAACCAAAAGAAGTTGTTGAATCTGAAATCTGACAGAAATAACCCCAGAAAGGAATATTTTCCATTTCCATGTCCTGATAAAGCATTGGAACTACGCAAATAGGGAAATCACCGGCAATGCCCCCTCCTATCTGGAAAAAACCGACACCCTTACCCCCCGAATTTGCAATATACCAGTCGGCTAACCAACCCATATACTCAATACCGCTCTT
>NZ_JBIILQ010000033.1:0-17863 GCF_044232565.1 Daejeonella sp.
GTATTTGTCGGCTACTATTTGTATTATATGATCATCTATCCTACCTGAACCATTCAAATTGAAATAATCATGATGTGTGAGGTTAATGGCCGTGGGACTATCGGTAGTGGCTTCAGTAGAAATAATTAGCTCATTTTTATCATTTAACTCAAAGCTGATCGAAACTTGAAGATTTCCAGGGTAGCCTTCTTCAAAATCCTTACTTAAATAAGTCATTTTTAGTTGTCCACCAATTCCATTTTCTAAATCTAGCACCTGCCAAACCTTCCTATCAAAACCTTCAAAACCACCATGGTGTTGATGTGGAGGAAAATTTTCACTTAGTTGAAAACATTGACCATCAATTTCAAAATTAGCATTAGCAATTCGATTAGCATAACGACCAATTATTGCACCCAAGTAAGTTCCAGTTTTTAAATATTCGGGATCTAGGTATTGTTCCATTTTGTCAAAACCTAAAACAATATCAATGAGATTATTATTTCGATCTGGAACTTTAAATGATTGAATAATAGCGCCTAAATTGCTTATACACACCTCCACCCCATTATTATTTTGCAATGTAAAAAGGAAAATATCTTCTCCTTGATACTGAAACAAAGCATGTGATTGATGTATTTTCATTTTGGGGGCTTGAATACAAACTTATTTTAAGACCTCAAATTAAATAAAAATTGAATAATAATAAATAATAAAGCTGATATCATTCGAAGAAGCTATTTTTGGGGATGCGAAAATTAAAAACCGAAGAACTTGGTCGTGTAGGTATCGAAGATTTTAAAAAACAAGAAAAATTACCTCTTGCGGTAATTTTAGACAATGTGCGAAGTATGCATAATATTGGTTCAATTTTTCGCACCTCTGATGGCTTCGCTATTGAGAAAATTTACCTCTGCGGAATTACTGCACAACCACCCCATCGGGAAATTGAAAAGACAGCACTTGGAGCAACACAATCTATCGAATGGATTTATTTTGAAAATGTTTGCGATGCTATAAATAACTTAAAATCAGATGGATATACCATCATTGCTATTGAACAAGCTGAAAATAGCACCATGTTAAATAATTACCAACCTGATAATTCTCAAAAATTCGCATTAATATTTGGAAACGAAGTTAATGGCGTAAGTGATGAGGCAATGAATATGATTGATACTTGCATCGAAATCCCACAATTTGGAACAAAGCATTCCTTCAATATTGTTGTTTCTGCAGGAATAGTTTTGTGGGATTTTTTCGCAAAATTAAAATTACAATAAAAGCGCCCTGATTTAATCAAATAATAAATCAGGGTGCTCTGTAGATCTGAAATTACATATTTACATATTCATTGATTCGATCCTTACTCGGCAAGTTACTTTTACCCATAAGAAATTCATCAGCTTTTCGAGCAGCTTCTCTACCCTCTGAAATAGCCCAAACAACTAATGATTGTCCGCGACGCATATCACCAGCAGCAAAAACCTTCTGAATATTCGTTTGATACTGACCTTCAGCAGCCTTCACATTACCTCGATCATCAAGCTCTAACCCTGAATTCTGTATAAGTCCCAGATGCTGTGGGTATAAGAAACCCATTGCTAATAAAACTAGCTGACAAGGAATTTCTCTTTCTGAGCCCTCAACTTCATTAAATTTAATTGGCCTACCTAATGCATCAAGCTCCCAGCTCACATCGGACACTAAAATTGCCCTTAAATTACCTTTTAAATCGCCTAAAAATGCTTTGGTATTAATACCCCAGAAGCGCTCACAACCTTCCTCATGAGAACTTGTAGTTTTCAGCAACATGGGATAAATGGGCCAAGGCATATTTTCATTCCTTTGTTGAGGGGGTTGAACCATTAGTTCAAACTGTTTTACTGAATTTGCATGCTGCCTATTAGATGTTCCTACACAATCTGAACCTGTATCTCCGCCACCAATAACAACAACATCTTTAGCCTTGGCAAAAATTCGCTCTCCAAGAATTGCCGAATTATTTAGTTCCTTATTTTGCTGTTTTAAAAAATCCATAGCAAAATGAATTCCTTTCAAATCACGTCCCGTAATGCTTAAATTTCGTGGAATAGTTGAACCTGCAGCCATAATTACAGCATCATGTCGATCTATAAATGCCTTCATATCATCATTTACCCCTATTTCAGTATTACAAACAAACTGAATACCTTCCTGCTTCATAATTTCTAATCGGCGGTCGATGATTGATTTTTCTAGCTTGAAATCTGGAATACCATATCTTAGTAAACCTCCAGGTTGATCATCACGCTCATAAACTGTTACAGCGTGACCGGCTTTGTTCATTTGAGCTGCTGCAGCTAATCCCGCGGGACCAGAACCTATGATAGCTACTTTTTTACCTGACTTAAGAATTGGCGCATTAGGCTTAACAAAACCCTTTGAAAATGCTATTTCGATAATGTGTTTTTCGATTTCTTCAATTGCTACTGCTGGTTTATTTATACCTAAAACACAGGCTGCTTCACAAGGCGCCGGGCAAATTCTACCCGTAAATTCGGGGAAATTATTGGTGGAAGAAAGAATGAGATAAGCTTCTTCCCATTTACCTTGATATACAGCATCATTAAATTCAGGAATAACATTTCCTAGCGGACAACCAGAATGGCAAAAAGGAATTCCACAATTCATGCATCGAGCTGCTTGTTGATTTAACTTTTCAGGCTCAAATTCCTGTACAAATTCATTATAATTTTCTAATCGCTCTTGAGGAGAGCTTTTTTGAGGAAGCTCTCTATCAAATTCTAAAAAACCTGTAACTTTTCCCATTATCCTGCTGATTGTTGTAATTGTTGATTTTGTAAAACCCTCTTGTACTCAGATGGAAATACTTTAATAAATGATGATGAAGCATTTTCCCAATCTCCCAGAATGTATTTTGCTACTTCACTTTTAGTGAGTAAAACGTGTTTTTTGAGCAAATTTTGAATTTCTTCTTCATCCTGCAGACTTAACGGGTCTAACTCTACCATCTCAGTATTACAGTTACTCACAAATGAATTATCCGGATCATATACCCAAGCAATACCACCACTCATACCAGCGGCGAAATTCCGCCCTGTTTTACCCAGAATCAGAGCTCTTCCACCTGTCATGTATTCACAACCATGATCACCTACCCCTTCTACTACTGCGGTTGCTCCAGAATTTCTTACGGCAAAACGTTCACCGGCTTGGCCCCTCACAAATAATTCGCCAGAAGTAGCGCCATAAAGAGCCACATTGCCTATAATGATATTATCTTGAGATAAAATTTTACTGTTTTGAGCTGGATAAATAACTAATTGAGCTCCAGAAAGACCTTTTCCAACATAATCATTCGCTTCACCTGCCAACTCAAAAGAAATACCCTTAACACAAAAAGCACCGAAACTTTGTCCCGCTGACCCTTTAAATTTAAAATTAATCGTGTTATAAGCTAAACCTGCCGAATGATATTTTTTAGTTATTTCATTTGAAAGTAACGTACCCGTAGTACGATCTGTATTTTTTATGTCAAAGGCTGCAAATACTGGTTCTTTTGAATCTATGGCATTATTAGCCTGTTCCAATAGTTTCCAGTCGAGTACATTATCTAGGTTATGATCCTGTTTCTCACTATTATATAAGGTCATACCAGATGGATTATCCATAGCGTATAAAATAGCTGAGAGATCGATGTTTTTAACCTTCCAATGATCCACATCATCACGCATTTTCAAAAACTGAACCCTTCCAACCATATCATTTATAGTTCTAAATCCAAGCTCGGCCATGATCTCACGTAATTCTTCAGCAATAAACCTGAATAGATTAACGATGTGCTCAGGCTTACCTGAAAACAGTTTCCTTAACTCTGGATCCTGCGTTGCAACTCCAACAGGGCAGGTATTCAAATGACATTTACGCATCATGATACAACCCCCTGCAACTAGTGCAGCTGTGGCTACGCCCCATTCTTCTGCACCCAAAAGAGTAGCAATGGCAATATCCTTACCTGTTTTTAACTGGCCATCGGTTTGAAGCACCACTCTACTTCTTAATTTGTTCTTTACTAAAGTTTGTTGCGCCTCGGCGAGACCGAGTTCCCATGGCAGCCCAGCGTGTTTAATAGAGGTTAATGGTGAAGCTCCTGTACCTCCATCGTATCCAGAAATCAAAATAACATCCGCGTGCGCTTTTGCCACACCAGCTGCAATAGTTCCAACGCCTGCCTTTGAAACAAGTTTTACACTGATTCGAGCCTTACGATTCGCATTTTTAAGGTCGAAAATTAGTTGAGCTAGATCCTCAATTGAATAGATATCATGATGAGGAGGCGGAGATATTAAGCCTACACCAGGAGTAGCATGCCTAACTTTGGCAATCCATTCATCCACTTTATCACCAGGTAATTGACCGCCCTCGCCCGGTTTAGCACCCTGAGCCATTTTTATCTGCAGCTCATCTGCATTGCTTAAGTAATTTGCAGTTACTCCAAACCTACCCGATGCAATTTGTTTAATGGAAGACCGCATGGAACCACCATTAGCCATAGGTTCATATCTTAATTCATCTTCACCACCTTCGCCTGTATTACTTTTCGCACCAATGCTATTCATGGCTATAGCAAGCGTGCTATGCGCTTCATGAGAAATTGACCCAAAAGACATTGCCCCGGTTGCAAAACGCTTTAAAATTGCCTCTACCGGCTCAACTTCCTCTAAAGGCACTGGCTGACGATGATGCGCGAAGTCTAGGAGTCCGCGAATGGTATACAAGGCATCCGTTTGCTTATTTATGTGCTTCGCATACTTCTTGTAAACTTCGTAGTTATTAGTCCTAGTAGAATGCTGTAATAAATGAATCGTTTCAGGATTAAAAAGATGAGCTTCACCCTTTCTTTTCCATTGATAAACACCCCCATCAGGTAATAATCTAGCTTCAACGCCAGTACGTCTAAAACCTAAATAATGCTTACGTAAAGCTTCTTCAGCAAGATCGTCAAGGCCCATTCCACTAATTCTTGAAACAGCACCGGTAAAATAATGATCAATTACATCCTGATTTAATCCAATGATCTCAAATATTTGAGCACCATGATACGATTGTAAGGTTGATATTCCCATTTTAGAGAATATTTTGAGAAGTCCATCATTAATTGACTTTGTATAATTTTTATATAAAGCCTTCAAATCCAGGGTAGTGTCTATCTTCTCATCAGTTTTTAGTTTACGTATAGTTGCTAGAGCCAGATAAGGATTTATTGCTGTAGCGCCGAATGCAATGAGACATGCATAATGATGAACTTCCCAAACATCTCCTGCTTCAACCATAATTCCTACAGCACCACGAAGTCCCTTTTTTATTAGATGATGATGAACAGCTGAAACTGCAAGTAAAGAAGGAATTGGAGCATGCTCCGAGTCAATTGCACGATCAGAGAGTATTAACACTTCAAAACCATCATGAACAGCATCTTCAGCATATCTACACAAACGTTCAAGACCTCTTTGCAGAGAACCTGCTTGTCCGTCGGCTTTAAAATAAGTCTGTAAAGTTTTAGCCTGAAAAGATCCTGTATCGATACTTCTAATTTTTTCAAGTTCTGTATTACTTAAAACAGGATGAGGTAATGCTACACAATGGCAATGCATTTTATCTTCATCAAGGATGTTTCCATTATTCCCCATAAATCCAGCCAGGCTCATCACCAAACGCTCTCTTATTGGATCAATAGGTGGATTTGTAACCTGTGCAAATAATTGTTTAAAATAATTTGCCAAATGTTGAGGACGATCAGAAAACACAGCCAAAGGCGTATCAGTACCCATCGAGCCAATAGCTTCTTTACCATTTAGCGCCATTGGCATGATTAAAGTTTCGATATCTTCACGAGAGAAACCAAAAACCTGCTGGTATTTGAAGGTAGATTCATTCGACAATTGCGTGAAAGCCACACGAGGCTCATCAAGATCTTCTAATTTAATTTTATAATTTTCAAGCCAAGTTCCATAAGGTTGTTTAGAAGTAATCACTCTCTTAATTTCGTCATCTTCAATTATTTGACCTTTAATAGTGTCTACAACAAGCATCTTCCCGGGTTGCAGGCGACCTTTTTTAATAACTTTAGATTCATCAACAGGCAAAACACCTGCTTCAGAAGCGACGATAATCTGATCATCACTCGTGATTACATATCGCTGTGGTCGCAGTCCGTTGCGATCAAGTGTTGCACCAATTAAATGTCCATCTGTAAATGCGATTGCTGCGGGACCATCCCAAGGCTCAATTAAAGTAGCATGATATTCGTAAAATGCTTTGGTGGTAGGATCCATTTGTTCGTTACCATCCCAAGCCTCCGGAATCAGCATCATCATCACATGAGGCAATGATCGACCGCAATGAAAGAGCAACTCAATCACATTATCTAGACATGCAGAATCCGATTGATTATTATCAATTACTGGCAAAAGCATATCCATTTCATCTTTAGAAAAAAATGGCGAAGCAAAAGAACGAATGCCCGAATAAAACCAATTTAAATTCCCTTTTAATGTATTTATTTCTCCATTATGAGCAATAAATCGGAAAGGTTGAGCAAGACGCCATGAGGGAAATGTATTGGTAGAAAAGCGAGAATGAATCATCCCAAAAGCAGAGGTTAAGCACTCATCGTTAAGATCAGGGAAATAAACACGAACCTGACTACTGGTAAACTCACCTTTGTAAATGATTACATTTTGTGATAAAGAAACAATATAAAACTGCTGTTCAGCACCAACAACAGATTCGCTAATTGTTTTAGTTATATAATTTTTAAGAACGTATAATTTACGTTCAAAATCTGCAGGAGTATGAATATTTGCTGGCTTAGCGATAAAAACCTGCTCAATATCCGGCTCTGAAGAAAATGCGGCTTCGCCAATAATTCCGGTATTAACTGGTACTTTTCGGTATCCCAGAATAGTTAAACCCAATTTTTCGGCTGCTTTGGATATTGCCCTGCGACAAGCTTCTTTAATAGTAGGCTTTTTAGGGAAGAATAACATTCCTACACCATAGCTTCCTGCCTTGTCCAAATTGATATTAATCTTATGGGCTTCTTGCTTAAAAAAATCATGAGGAATCTGAATTAATATCCCTGCTCCATCCCCTGAATCTGGATCACAACCACAAGCACCACGGTGTTCCATGTTTTCTAAGATAGTAAGCGCATCACTTACAATCTGATGAGACTTGCTTCCCTTAATATTTGCAATAAAACCAACTCCACAGGCATCATGTTCCAAGGATGAGTGGTATAGACCTTGAGTTTGCTCGTCTTTATTTGTCATTAATATTCACTGATTTATTTTTCCCTAAAATAGAAAAAAAATAGACTAATTGCTTAATTGATAATGATTTTTGTCATTCATTCAAAAATATATCAATTTATATATTAATAAATTAAATTATTATAAATAAATAATGAATTAATTATATAATTCGTATTTCATATATCTATTTATGGGCATAGGAGCATTATCTCCATTTTTTTTTTACTTTTGTGATGGGCAAGTCTTTTACGACCAGCTCCCTTTGAACTCCCCCAGGGCGGGAACGCAGCAAGGGTAGAAGGTTGTAGCGGTGCGATAAAAGGTGCTTGCCCATTTTTTCATTTTGTCAATTAGATAATTAGACAGCTTGTCTATGAGTTTTAATATCCGTCTTCAGGATCATTCAATAATTGACTTTTCAGTTGTTTCTTTCTTTTTTAAATTAACTTGGGCAATAAAGGAGTATTATACTTAATTCACGATATGAATGCTAGTATTATTGCTTATAATTTCGAATTCTTTTCAAAAAATAGAATAAATTTACAGCTACAAAAATGCAATTCACAAAATCTACAATAAATAAAAATTTGAAATGAAATTCTTTATAGACACTGCAAACCTAGCCCAAATTAAAGAAGCACAGGCACTAGGAATATTAGATGGAGTAACAACTAATCCTAGCCTAATGGCGAAGGAAGGTATTACAGGCGACCAGAATGTTATTAACCATTATAAAGCTATTTGTGCCTTAGTTGAGGGCGATGTAAGTGCAGAGGTAATTTCGACTGACTTTGAAAATATGGTTAAAGAAGGAGAAATTTTAGCTGCTTTAGACCCAAAAATTGTAGTAAAAGTGCCAATGATAACAGAAGGTATTAAAGCAATAAAGCACTTTAGTTCAAAGGGAATAAAAACCAATTGCACCTTGGTATTTTCATCCGGTCAGGCTCTATTAGCTGCAAAAGTGGGTGCAACTTATGTTTCACCCTTTATTGGCCGTCTCGATGATGTTTCTACGGATGGCTTGACACTAATTGAAGATATTCGTTTAATCTATGATAATTATGGATTTGATACTCAAATTCTAGCTGCCTCTGTACGTCATCCAATGCATATCATTAACTGCGCTAAGATAGGTGCTGACGTAATTACTGGTCCGCTATCTGCGATGATAGCTTTATCAAAACACCCATTAACAGACATTGGATTAGCACAATTTCTTGCAGATCATGCAAAAGCTGCTAGTAAATAAATAGTATTCAGTAAATTGGAGAAGCATAGAACAAATAGTTCTATGCTTTTCTTATTTCAGACTATTTATCTTTAAAATTATGAAGGCTATTAGAAATTTAGAGAATCAAATTTAAAATTTCCCCAATTGGCTGATCGCTGTCGATCAAAATACCTTTAACTCCAGCTGCCTCCCCTGCTAATACATCTCGTTCTCTATCGCCAATAAAATAGGATTTAGAGGCATCCACTTTAAAACGAGCTATAGCTTTTTCAAGCATTAAAGATCCAGGTTTACGGCATAAACATTTCCCATTGTATTCAGGATGATGGTTGCAATAATAAACCTCAGAAATTAGCACTCCTTGCTCTGCATATTCTTTTTTTAATTGATCATGCATATTATTGAGAATATCAACTGTGTACCATCCTTTTGCAAGCCCTCCCTGATTAGTAATCACAATTAGTAGGTATCCCCTATTTTGCAATTCCTTTAAGGCCTTGAAATTATGATCAAGGACTTTAAAATCTTCCAAACGACAGACATAATCTCCCAACTCCTTATTTAAAACACCATCTCTATCCAGAAAAACAGCTTTATTCATATTTAATTAAATTAAAGGCATTAAGCATATCCATTGTTAGAATTCATGTATGAGAAAAAGATGTGAAAACAAGCTTATAACTGACTAACCCCACCTGATACAATAAATTTCATGGCTTCACTTGCACTCATATTCAATGGCTTAACCTTATTTAAATTTACTATACATAGCTGACCAGCAAATGAGTATGACAAAGGGAAATAAACAGCAACATCGCCTGAATATCCAATTTTTGACAAGTCCTTTTGTGTTAAAAAACCTATTTGCTTCAAACCGCTTTCATTAATTTCAACCACCACAGGCTCACTAAACTTTTTATCATCACCAACAAAAGCCTCTGTTAAATCTTTAAATGATGTATAAATTACATTGAAAACTGGTAATCTTTTAAACCAGCGACCAAACCATTTTTTAATTGGTTCAGTAACAAAATTCGTAACAATTATTCCCACAATAATCAGAATTACGATTACCGTCAGAATTCCTAATCCTGGGATATAAACAGGTTTCCCTGTCTGATCTACCCAAATAACATTACTTAAATTAAGCGCAGAGTCTACCTTCGAAACTGCCCAATAGATAAAAAATAAAGCGGCAGCTATTGGCAAAATAACCAATGCACCTCTTACCAAGTAGTTAAATAAAGACTTTATAATTCTATTCATAATAATAAATTCGTTTTACTCGCTGTGAAATACCTGTAAGCACTTCATAAGGGATAGTATCTAGCTGATTAGCAATATCTTGCACACGAATAAGTTCATTAAATACAATAACTTCATCACCTTCCTCAGCATGTACACCACTAATATCAATCATACACATATCCATACAAATTTTACCAATTGTTGGAACTATTTGTCCTCTGACCAGCATTTTACCCTTACCGCTCCCCAATTTACGATTATAACCGTCGGCATAACCTATTTTTACTGTTGCAATTGTTCCACCATTAGGCATCTTCCCTTCTCTAGCATAACCAATTGTTTCTCCAGCAGGAATCTGTTTGATTTGAGTAATACTGGTTTTCAGCGAAGTTACTGTTTGTAGCGGAGAATTTTCAGTTAGTGACGAATCTATCCCATATAAACCAATTCCAAGTCGCACCATTTCGAATTGTGCTTCCGGCCAGCGACTTATACCCGATGAATTTGCTAGATGACGTAAAAAAGGATAGTTAAGAACATGACTAATTCTATCCGATAACTTATTAAATAGTTTTATTTGACTTCTTGTGAAATTATCATGCTCAGGATTTTCACTGGCTACCAGATGTGAGAAAACACTCTTTACCTGCATGAGCTTAGTATCCTTCAAAAATAAAAGTAATTGATCTAAGTCTTGCTCCATAAAACCAAGGCGGTGCATGCCCGTATCAAGTTTAATATGAATGGGATAAGCACTTAGGCCTTTATTCTTTAAAACCTCTGCAAAATCATTCAAAATACGAATAGAATAGATTTCAGGTTCTAGTCCATGTTTAATTATGGTATCAAAAGCCATTAAATCGGGACTCATCACCATAATTGGGAGACTTGTACCTGCCATTCTGAGAGCAACTCCTTCATCGGCATAAGCCACAGCCAAATAATCAACCTGATTAAATTCCAACAAATTGGCAATTTCAAAGCTCCCACTTCCATAAGAAAAAGCCTTTACCATGGCCATTATCTTGGCACCAGATCCTAGTTTAGACTTGTAATAATTAAGATTATGCTCTAGGGCATTTAAATTTATTTCAAGAACAGTTTCATGGACTTTTTGTGTTAAAAGGCGACTAATATTTTCAAATTCAAATGCTCTAGCACCCTTTAAAAGAATAGTTTCATTTTGAAACTTTATGGATGGGAAAAATTCAATAAGTTGGGCAGTATTTTTAAACAATTCCACCTCACAAGGAAAATGAACTGCATATTTACCTATTTTCTCGCCAACAGCAATAAGTCTATCAACAGATTTATCGATAATTAAATTGCTGATTTTATCATAAATTAACTTCGATTCGTCTCCAGGAATATCTGAAAGAATTAAAGTCCGACGTGAATGCTGATTTTGCTGCTTTAAAAAGTCTAAAGCAATTGCAAGCGATGAAAGATCTAAGCTGTAGGAATCATCAATGATGGAGCAATTATTGATACCAGTTTTTAATTCAAGCCGCATTCCTATAGAAACTAACATTTCTAGTCTTCGGCTTATTAGTTCAGGATTATATTTTAACGCCAACATGGTGGCCCAACAAATCACCGCATTTTCTGTGGATGCTTGATCTTTAAATGGAATTACTACTTGAATTTCCTCCCCTAAATAATATGCATGTAAACGCTGAGAATTATTCTCAATTAATTCAGCATTAAATACCTGAAGATCGGCGTCTTCATCAAAACTCCAACTGAATTTATTTTTGCCTGGCAATATATCCTTACATTGAGCAAGGTATTTTGGGGAGTAAATAAAGAGATCTACCGATTCAAAAAGCTTTAATTTCTCCTTGATTTTATCCTCAATAGATTCAAATCCAGAATGATGAGCCTCTCCAATATTAGTAAGTATTCCAATTGTTGGATGAATGATATCAGCCAGATTCTGCATCTCTCCAGCCTTTGAAATTCCAGCTTCAAAAATTGCTAGATTATTCTCTCGCGCCATATCCCAAACCGAAATAGGTACGCCGATCTGGGAATTAAAACTTTTGGGACTGCGGACTATGTTTTTTTCTGGTGAAAGAAGTTGGTAAATCCATTCCTTTACAATAGTCTTGCCATTGCTGCCAGTTATGCCAATTACTGGGTAATCAAACTTAAATCGATGTGCTTTTGCTAAATCTTGAAGTGCTTTTAATGAGTTGCGAACCAGGAAAAAATTCGCTTCTGGATATTTTTCAATAGGAAAATCAGCATCAGAAATTACGAAATTACGAACACCTAGCTTATACACATCGGGAATGAATTTATGACCATCTCTTCGTAGTTTTAGGGCAAAAAATAGACCGTGGACAGTGTCGTTCAATTTTCGACTATCCGTGAGTAATGTTCTAATAGTAAATTGCTCATCCTTAATAAAGGCTTGAGCATTCAATATCAAGGTTATTTCTTCCGGCTTATATAGCAGATGATTCATGATGTAAATTTCAATAAATTTTAAGAAATCTTATCAAATATTTACGATATTTCAGCGCTTTGGAAAATGAACAATTAAAACCGAAAATTTTTAGCAGACAACAGGCTAAACTTAAGGCAGAGAATTACTGTGCCTATCAGGAGAGATCACAGTATGAAATACGTAATAAGCTGTATGAATGGGGTTTATATCAAAAAGATGTCGAAGAGATTATATGTGAATTAATTGAATCTAATTTTTTGAATGAAGAACGCTTTGCTTTGGCCTATACCTTGGGGAAGTTCAGAATAAAGGGCTGGGGGAAAATAAAGATCAAACAAGCCTTAAAATTAAAGCGTGTTCCTGATCAATTGATTAAGAAATCACTTCAAGCCATTGATGATGAGGATTATTTGCTGGTATTAAGAAGAATATTAGAAAAAAAAGCGGAAACTATAACTGAAAAAGATCCATTTAAGCATCGATATCTGTTAACTCGATACGGTTCAGGCAAAGGATTTGAGCTCAACTTAATCTCTGACATACTGATTAGCAATAAGTTAGATTAATATTAATAAAAAAAATAAAAAATACTTGTTAGAATAGCTTTTCTGCATATATTTGCACTCACCAAAATGCGAAAGTAGCTCAGTTGGTAGAGCACGACCTTGCCAAGGTCGGGGTCGCGAGTTCGAATCTCGTCTTTCGCTCCAATTAAAAAATCCCTCCTTACAGAGGGAATTTTTGTTTGAAATAAATTAATCCACGCTCGGATGGTGGAACTGGTAGACACGCAGGACTTAAAATCCTGTGACCCTTAAAGGTCGTGCGGGTTCGATTCCCGCTCCGAGTACAAAAGCTGATTTTAGGATCGGCTTTTGTCATTTTAGACTAAATCTAGAACCATAGATTATTCCCAACAGTTGAAATTCAAAAGATTACAAAGTCTTGAAACTCATATTTCTAATATAAAAACTGATATTTTTCTTGAATTATATTGATAGGCTCCTCACATCCTATTAACATATCTGTTAATTTTTGTTTTTACGGCTTCCCGTATAAAAATCCATCCAAATAAATGTAGTTTGAGAAATCTTAAACGGAAAAAACTATTGCTAAAAGCTAAGAATATGTGATTATCTGTAAAATGACATTAATAAAGCAATTCAGTTCACTACTTGAGAAAATTCTATGTAATTTAAATGAGTTATAACACATATAAATTCTAAACAAATAAAAAAACAGAAATTAATAAAATATACATTAAAGATTTTAATTTTCATTATGATTTTAATCAATTTATCTCATGATTAAAATCATAAGGTTTGCTTACAAATTAAATTAATTTTAAATATTAATCCTGCGAACATTATTTCATTCTGAAAAGAAAAGATTGAAATAAATTCATTTTTTAATAGCAATAGTTTGATGTATCCTAAAACATTAAACTAAATAAAATTGAAATGTTTATGAATAGAAGACTTAAATCTGTTAACTATTAAAAAAAAATCAATTAAATAATAACTATTAGTAAACAAAAACATCAAAATTTATTTAATTACTGGAGGTATTAAGACCCATTCAAAGAATTTAAAATGAAAAAAATCTTATTGATTGAAGATGATAAATCTTTTAGAGACAAACTGGATCAATTACTAAGTCTTTCTGGTTATGAGGTATTAAGTTGCGACAATGGTAAAA
This sequence comes from Daejeonella sp., assembly GCF_044232565.1. Taxonomy (GTDB): domain Bacteria; phylum Bacteroidota; class Bacteroidia; order Sphingobacteriales; family Sphingobacteriaceae; genus Daejeonella. The sequence continues at coordinate 13,931 of NZ_JBIILQ010000033.1, forward strand.
GTGGAATAGAAACTGCATTAAAGGAGAATCCGGAATTTATAATTTGTGATGTCTCCATACCTGACATAGATGGCTTCGGAGTTATACATATTTTGAGCAATCACCCAAAAACTGCGGGTACACCTTTTATTTTTCTTTCTGGCAATGCTGATTATGTTGCTCAACGAAAAGGAATGAGCTTAGGTGCCGACGATTACCTCGTTAAACCATTTGACAGTAATGATTTACTTAATACAATTAGGTTAAGAATTGAAAAAAACGAAAATCTTAAAAATAAATTTCATTTAACAAACGACTCTGATAATGAATCAACATTTAGCCCTATTAGCAATGCTAAACAAAGTAGTTTGATAAATGATAAGCATGAAATGCAGAATTTCAAAAGAAAGCATATCTTATATACTCTGGGGCAGCGCCCATCTTATGTTTACTATATTAAATCAGGAAAAGTAAAGGAATTTATTGTGAATGAGGATGGCAAGGAACTGATAACAGGCATTTATTCGACAGGAGACTTTTTTGGATATACTGAAATATTAAAAGAAAGTAATTACAGTAAAAATGCTAAACTTATGGAAGATTCATCCATTATTTTGATTCCGAAGGATGATTTCATGCAAAAAATTCATACCAACTCCAATATTTCAAAAGAATTTATTGGCATGTTATCCAGCAATATTACAGAGAATGAAAAGCTAATCATCAATATGGCTTATAATTCATTAAGAAAAAAAGTTGCAATCGGAATGGTTCGATTAATTGATAAATTGAAAGAAAGTAAAAATGGAAAAAGTATGATCAGCGTGTCTCGTGAAGATCTTGCCCATGTAGTGGGTTCATCTTTAGAATCTACAATAAGAACTCTAAAAGAATTCAAGACAGAAAAACTCATAGAAGTAGATGATAATGGAACAATAGTAGTTCTTGATGAGCAAAAAATACGAAATTTAAGACATTGATTGTTTATTATTCAAAAAAATCAATTAATTTAAAACTAAGAAGCCCCCTTTAAAAAAAGGGGGCTTCTTAGTTTATTTACTAAATCTTAAAATTTCAAGAATTAAAATGATTTGGTTTCCACTGGAAAGTATGCCTGTAATATTGTAAAGGTTTAAATATTCTATTGATCTCACTTTCAAGCAATTCTTTTTGGAAAGGAAAGGAATAATTGTTTTTTAAACAATTATGCTCAGTGTGGATACAGCTGGCCTAGCTGGCGACTCTTGCACTAGAATAAATTGGGACCTTTTTCAAGAAAACGGGCATACTCTGTGGATTATTTTTTATTTATATTGATTTTGGATTAAATTTTCATGAAAATCAAATCTTATCAGACTTCATTATATTTTTCGAGGAGATTGATATACTTATTTCTCCAATAGTTAGCAGAATTTTGAAAATCATTCATTTGGACGTCGCCCTGATATACTTGAGTAGGATTTGGCTTTCTACCATTTAATTTATCTGGAAAATCAGAAGAAAAATCATAATCCAAAACCTCTCCTATTTGAAGAATAATATCAAAACTCAAATTTTTTTGAGTAAACCAATTATAAATCGACCTTCTGCTAACTCGCAGTCTCCTAGATAATTCACTTATACTAATATTATTTCTGCGAATTACATGTTCAACAATTTCCCCATTATTCATAATCAAAAAAATTTAAATTTATAAGATCAAAAATCACTTAAGACATACCAAATTGACAATCAATTCATCGTCTGAAACAATATTCCAAATTAGAACTAACCAAATAAATTTTACTTGATTATAATCAAGTAAAACATTGATTATGAATAAAATAGACATTGATTAAAAACATAATAAACTCCTAGTTAACTACTATTTCATCTGACTTACAATAAACAGCATTATTGCTTTTAAATTCGGGAATAATCTCATTTAATTTCCTTGCAAGGCCGATTTGATCATCCAAATCCATCAATTCTATTAATTCACTTATCATCCTTTCCACATAGAAAAAGTGAAAATTGATCACTTTAGAGATTTTTATTTTTGAGTGATGTGTTGGTATGATGTTTTCTCCTTTGTTCAAAAGCTCTTCATATAGCTTCTCCCCTGGACGCAAACCTGTGAATATTATATTGATATCTTTTTCTGGTATTAAGCCCGCTAAGCGGATCATATTGATAGCCATATCGACTATTTTAACGGGTTCACCCATATCGAAAATAAAAATCTCCCCGCCTTTACCCATTGCGCTTGCTTCCAAAACCAACTGAACTGATTCTGGAATAGTCATAAAATATCGTGTGATTTTGGGATGAGTAATCGTAAGGGGACCACCTTTTTTAATTTGATCTTTAAATCGAGGAACCACAGAGCCGTTGGAACCCAAAACATTTCCAAAGCGAGTGGTAATGAAGCGCGTTGGGACTTCCTTATTATCAGAAATTTCTTGAATTGACATTTCTCTTGCCTGATGAAAATTCAGAGATTGAATATACATTTCGGCCAAACGTTTTGAAGCTCCCATAATATTTGTTGGGTTAACTGCTTTATCAGTAGAAATCATGATAAATTTCTCCGCTTTATATTCAAGAGACATATCTGCTAAATTCTTTGTCCCAAGTACATTAGTTAAAATCGCTTCAAATGGATTATCTTCCATCATAGGAACATGCTTATATGCAGCGGCATGAAAAACTACTTGGGGCCGAAAAACAGAAAATAAAGTCTTAATTCGTTTGGCATTTTGAATATTGGCCATAAAAAATTTTACCGGAGCCTTTGGATGATGTTCCTCAATTTCCAACTGTAATTCATGAAGTGGTGTTTCAGCTTGATCACAAAGGATTAAAAGTTCTGGGCTATAGTTCAAAAGCTGACGAACCATTTCCGAACCGATGGATCCAGCAGCACCCGTAACCAATATTCTTTTACCAGCCAGTTCTCTAAAAATATTATCCTTCTTAAGAATAATTGGTGCTCTTTGCAAAAGATCTTCAATATTTAAGCTTTTTATTTGATTTAAGCTCAAATTTCCATTAATCCACTGGGAGGAATGAGGAACAGATAAAATACTAATTCCGAGTTTAATACACTGCTTTATTACAGGATTTCTTTTTGAATTATTAAGATCATCACACATGATCACTAATTTATCGAGTCCGTATTTTTTTTTGAGAAGTGGAATTGTTCCTGAAGCGTAAACCTCTAATTGTTCTAGATTTTTATTAATTCGGCCAGGATCATCATCAACAAAGCCAATAATTTTATAATTCTTTTCTTGAGAAAGTTCAAATACCCTTTTTATTAGTAGCGCATTTTTATCCGAGCCGTAAATCAGAATATTTTCATTTTCGACCTTTGGATTTATAGAATCAAGGCTTTTTATAAATGAAAACAGACTTTTTACTGTTACTCTTAAAATAATAAGTAAAGAAGCAGAAATGAAAAAATCAACAATGATTACAGCTTCCAGAGCATCAAGATTGACATTTAAAATAGGAATGAATAAAGAATTGCTAACCAACCAAAAAAGCAAACTACTAATAGAAACAGCTTTAAAAATCCGAATAATATCTTCTGTATTTGAATGTCGAATTATTCCGGTGTGAATTCTTATAAAAAGGAAAACAACAGTCCGAAGAAAAATAAAAGAAAGTAAATAAAAAAGAAAGCTAGATGTAAATAATTCCTGCAATTGAAACTTCTGTATAATCAGAAATGACAATACAAAAGCTAGGCTAAGTATTAAAAAATCTATTGAAAAAATTAGCCATCGCGAAGATGTTTTTTCTTGGAAAATGGTATGTATCATTTTAGTAAAATGAGGTTTAAGATGAACTATTAGCGTTAAGGAGGCGGCAGTCTGACAAATGGAGCTGAGGAATACTAAGAAAGAAAATAGTAACCTTGAATTAAACCGAAGGCAGTTTAAATATTCTAAAATTTGAAGCAGAAATGCT
>NZ_JBIILQ010000196.1:0-5368 GCF_044232565.1 Daejeonella sp.
CTCCTTACTACTGCCCCCTACTCTTATCCCCTTGCATAATCTGCTGAAGAAGTGCGCCCCAAGCGAAAGGATTAAGTAAGGGATTCGCTAAGCGTTGATTGATATTTCGATTAACTAAGCGATTATGATTATTTTGGAAGTTAAAACCCTGCATCTCAGCTCCATCTCTAGGAAGGGTGGCCATCATCGATGCTAAACTTTCACGCGAAACGTTCTTTTTAGCGATTTCAAGATCATCATCGGCAAACTTCATAGTCATGAATTCCTTTTTGAATTCGTCAGTACTTGCCCAAGGAAAAACTCTTACACCGGGAAGGTTAATCACCTCCTGCTTCATTTTCATTAAAATGGTATATTTATTATCAGACAAACCTAGTGGAATAACAACACCCTCTTTTTTATAGCCAACAGCCGTAAAAAGCAAGGTATCACCCTCATTGGCAACAAATGAAAAATAACCCTTATAGTTTGCTGAAAAATATTGATCTCTCCCCGATACATTCCTAATAGTTACGTAGGGAACAACCGTATTGCTATCACGGTTCATAATCACACCCGAAAATTGCACGAGCTTTTTGCCTCTTTCCTGCGCAAAGCCAGAAAAAGTACAAAACAGAAAGATAAAAAATATATAGTTCCGCATGCTCAAATTTAGTAAAATCGTAGGCGTTTGATGTTAATTACTGTTAAATATGAAAAAAGTCATTGATATAAAATTTTGAAAATTTACTTTAATCGCTCGGGTACAACTGCTTCAGGATCATCAATATCGGTCAAATTTACTGCCTCAACAGCTTCAATTTCAGGAACCGAACGCTTGATAGCTTGTTCAATTCCAGCCTTAAGAGTCATAATACTCATCGGACAAGAGCCACAAGAACCAAGTAAACGAAGTCGGACGATATTGTCGGAAGTAATTTCCTCTACGGATACGTTTCCGCCATCAGCTTCTAAATAAGGGCGGATAGTGTCTAACGCATTTTCAACTCTTTGCAACAAATCCATGGTTTTTTCTTTTTATAAAGATACGAAATTTTTAAAAAATGCTATTTAACAGCATTTAAAATTGCCACCTGCTGCGCTACTCGTTCAGTAATATCCATAAATGCCTTAGCCATCACACTTTCATCATCCAAAATAATTGGTTTACCACCATCGCCCGCATCGCTAATACTTTTCACTAGTGGTATTTCACCTAAAAATGGGGTGTCAAACTGCTTTGCAAGCGCCTGTCCGCCATTTTTGCCAAAAATATAATACTTATTATCAGGCAGCTCTGCTGGAGTAAAATAAGACATATTTTCAACAACACCGAGCAAAGGAATATTAATTGAATCCATCAAAAACATTCCAACACCCTTTCGAGCATCTGCAAGAGCCACATTTTGAGGAGTGGTTACAATAACCGCGCCCGTGATTGGAAAGCCTTGTGCAACCGTAATGTGTATATCTCCTGTTCCTGGTGGAAGATCAACAACTAGATAATCAATCTCTCCCCAGTCTGCATCATTAAAAAGCTGTTTTACAGCAGTTGATACCATTGGTCCACGCCATGGTACCGGCTGATTAGGATCCGTAAAAAAGCCAATCGAAAGTAATTTAATACCATACTTTTCAATGGGTTCAATTCTAGTCTTACCGTCTGCAGTCTGAGTGGAATTTGGCCTAGCACTCTCAAGTCCGAACATCATCGGTATTGAAGGGCCATATACATCCGCATCAATTAAACCAACACTTGCTCCCTTTTTTGACAAACCCAATGCTAAATTCACTGCCACAGTTGATTTTCCAACTCCCCCCTTACCCGATGCAACCAAAATAATATTCTTAATTCCTGCCAATGATCCCTCTGGTCGGCTGCTTACCCTTGAAGTCATGTTGATTGACAAATCAGCATCCTTACTAACAAAATGAAGTATTGCATTGCGGCATGCGTTTTCGAGCATGGCTTTCATCGGACAAGCAGGGGTTGTTAAAACGACCGAAAAGCTGATTTTAAGGCCATCAATCTTAAGATCTTCAATCATATTTAATGTAACAAGGTCCTTTTTTAGATCGGGATCTTCCACGTGACGAAGTGCATTATATATCTGTTCCTGAGTGATCATTTTTGAATATTAAGGAGATAATATTTTTGTTTAAGTTTACCCTCAAATCTACAAAAAGATTAATCTTAATCTTGGCTGATTAAGGTTTTTTACTCGAACAGACTAGCGTTTATTTGTCAAGCTAAAACCATTTTTTGTCAAAAAGCGTTATCTTTCTATATCGGAAGTTAAAATACATGCAGATACCTAAGAATTATTTAAGAATCGCCAAAATTTCACTAATTAGCTTACTAGCGATTGTGCTAATTGCCGGAGGAATTGCCTTTGCAAAACGAGAAGCTCTATTGAATGCAGCAATTAAGAGGGTTATCGATAAAGCTGAAAGGGACTATGATCTGGAGCTGAAAATTGAAAGTGCCTCTTTCGTAGGACTAAGTAGCGTGCAATTTAAAAACATTAGCGCCGTACCAAGGGATAGAGATAGCTTGGCTAAAATTGAAAACTTTAAAATAGGGGTTAAATTATTCCCGCTCATTTTTGGAGATATTAAACTAGCTGAAATAAACCTTGATGGAGGTATAATTAACTTAATAAAAAAAGACTCTATCAGCAATTATGATTTTCTTTTCCGCAAATCAAAATCTAATAATACCACTACAACATCTGAAATAGATCTGGCCAACTTTGCGAATAATCTGATTAATGAGATGCTTTATAAAATTCCGGATGACATGGATATCAGGAATTTTAAAATTAAACTTCAGGATGATTCAAACCTCGTCGACATACACACCACAACAGCGAAAATTGATGGTGGAGAGGTAAGTTCAAGCATTAAAATTAATGGAAATGAATCTACTTGGCATATTGAAGGTAGCGTCGATCCAGATGATAAACAGCTCAATCTAATGCTTTTTGCAGATAATAAAAAGGTAGAATTGCCATATCTGGAAAAAAAATTCGGGCTAAAGCTGAACTTTGATACCGCAAGAACAGAAATGAAAGGGCTCAAACGAAGTGGAGATGAGCTCAAAATTAGTGGCCTCTTTGAGGTTAAAAATATGCTGGTGAAGCATGCAAGAATATCTGCGGCAGATGTGATTGTTGAACATGCCTCGATGGATGCGGAAATGCTAATTGGTGAAAATTTTATTTCGATTGACAGTGCTTCAACCATTCACCTAAAAGATGTTGATATTCACCCTTTTATAAAATACACAGTTTCTCCAAGCAAAATCTATGAACTAAAAATACGAACCGATGAATTAGATGCTCAACAGATATTTAATTCATTTCCGCAAGGCCTATTTGAGTCCTTGGAAGGCATTCAAGTAGCTGGTAAACTACAATATAGCTTAGATTTTTATTTAGATGCTGAGAAACCTGATGATGTTATTTTTAGCTCACGACTAAAAAATAAAGGTTTTAAAATAAAAAAATGGGGTAAAACAAATCTGCAGAAAATCAATGGAAGCTTTGTTTACACGCCATATGAATATGGAAAACCCATGCGAGATATAATCATAGGTACGGAAAACCCCAATTTTACACCTATTGATCAAATTTCACCCTATTTAAAAAATGCACTTCTAACCGCTGAAGATCCTTCATTTTATAGTCATAATGGCTTTGTAGAAGAATCTATTCGAAAGTCAATTGCCACTAATTTTAAAGAAAAGGCATTCAAAAGGGGCGGAAGCACCATTTCGATGCAATTGGTTAAAAATGTATTCCTGAACAGACAAAAAACACTGGCTAGAAAGATAGAGGAAATTCTAATTGTATGGATCATGGAAAACGGGCGCTTATCAAGTAAACAACGTATGTTTGAAACCTATCTAAACTTAATTGAGTGGGGTAAAAATGTGTACGGTATTGGAGAAGCCTCTCAATACTACTTTAGTAAACATCCCTCAGAACTTAATGTTGGCGAAAGTATTTTCTTGGCTAGCATTGTTCCCCGACCTAAATCTGGCTTGTACCGTTTTGAGGGAGATGGAAGTTTAAGATCAAATCTTGCATCCTATTTTAATTTTATTGGTGGAATTATGGCCAAACGAGGAATGACACCTCCCGATAGTAATTATTATGGTTTCTATTCGGTACGTTTACGAGAAAGCTTAAGATCAGGATTACCAACAGATTCATTAGTAGTAGATAGTTTGCTGATTAATAGCGACTTAGAAGAAGATGGGTTCTTACAGCAACTTTTAATGATTAAAAAAATAGATAGCCTTCAACTGAAACAAAATACAAAAACCAGAAATATTTCGAAAGATACTAGCACTAATACGGTATTACCAAATCGTAAAGAGAAAAGGGAGCAAAGAAAACTGGAGAGAAAACCACCCAAAACAGATCAATAATTTAATCCAAATATTATCCATGAAAATAGAAATTGATGATAAACATTTTGAGCTTTTCTTAGAATACGAGCAAATAAAAAAGAGAATTCGTTTATTGGCTATTCAACTAAATGTTGATTTCGAAAATAAAATCCCGGTATTTATTGGCGTCTTAAATGGTAGTTTTATTTTTCTTGCGGATCTAATTAAAGAGATTCACATATCCTCTGAAGTTAGCTTTGTGAAGGTTTCATCCTACGAAGGCGATAAAAGTAGCGGAAAAATCAAAGAAGAAATTAGTCTGCAGATGCCTTTAAAGGATAGAGATATAATTATTGTAGAAGATATTGTGGATAGTGGTAAAACGCTTGAGTTTCTACTGAAAATGGTTGAAAAAGAAATGCCAGCATCGGTTAGTGTTTGTACACTCTTACTAAAACCCAAATCTTTAAAAGTTGAGCTTGATGAGATTGCTTACGTTGGTTTTGAAATCCCAGATGAGTTTGTAGTAGGTTATGGTTTAGATTATAATGGGCTAGGCCGAAATTTAAGAGATATTTATAAAGCTGTATAAACTATAATAATTGATGGGTTAAAGTTTGTACAAAATTGTATTTTTGAAAATATTTAAAAAGAAAAAATGACTATTCACAAAGAAGGATATACTTCAATTGCACTCTGCATTTTGTTTGTTTTTGTCCTTAATGCCCTTGTTCAATACCTTTTCCCCGACACAACATGGTTTATCTGGACCATTTACATATTATCTTTTGCCTTATTTTTAATTATTCTACAGTTTTTTAGGAGTCCGACTATTACGGTAGTACAAAATGAAGATCATGTTATTTGCCCGGCAGATGGTAAGGTAGTAGTAATCGAGGAGACTGAAGAAACTGAATTTCTTAAAGAAAAGCGTATTCAAGTTTCCGTATTCATGTCGCCAATCAATGTGCATATCAACAGAAACCCCATCTC
>NZ_JBIILQ010000197.1:0-5270 GCF_044232565.1 Daejeonella sp.
CCCACAGAATATTATTCCCCTAAATATAATAGCCATTGGGCACCCAATTGGTGATGAACATGCTGAGGATAAATATGAACCAAAAAATATTCACTGGGACAAATGGTAATACAAAAAATGCATAATCCACTTTAAAATTGAGAAAAAATTAGAAATTGAAAAAAAGCTATGGCAAAAACTATTGCAGAACACTATTCTGAAGAACTAGAAAACTGGGATCAATCCCTAAAATTTTACGCGACTGAAATGGATCATATTGAGTCAAAATTATATGAAATCTTGAGGAGAAATTCTGTCGTGGGGCTTGCCGAAAAAGTTAATTCTTATCAAACACTTTTAGGAAATTTATCGGAAAAATTTGACTCCATTTTGGAGTCTATTGAAGAACAAGAGGCCGAACTCACGAGTGATGGACAACTTCTTGAAGACGCACTCATAAACTTTGAAACCGAAAAGCTCCAATCAGAGTTGAGACAAAAAATGAAGGGAGTAGAAAAAAAATTCATAAGCGTTAAATACGACTGCAATAATTTTTTAACTGAAGTATTAAAAAATTAACAAAAGCTAATTTTTTAATAGTATAAAAAGAGCTGATTAAATAAATCAGATAATTTCCGCGACATGAGTTCTAATATTTGCTCCAATTTTATCGATAGGCAAATCATCCGGATCTAGTCCGAAAGGATCTTCAATCGACTCCGCAATAAGCTCAAGCGAGGCCATTACATAAAATATGAAGGGTACCGCAGCGATTACAAAATATCCCATTGAGAAAACAAAGCCTACAGGCAGAGTCAAAACATAAATGAAAATAAATTTCTTAATAAAGGAGCTATAGGATAGTGGTATAGGCGTATTTTTTATTCGCTCACAAGCACCACAAACATCTGTAAAAGAGTTCAGATCATTGTTTATCACTAATAGCTGATCGCCACTGATAAGCCCTTTTTGATAAAGCGAGGCACTTCTAGAAACGATCATGGAAGCCACTTGATTTGGACCATGTTTAGCGGCATCGAGCGTTTCAAATTCAGGATGCTCAATGGAATCAAGCATAAATAAGGTTTTATTGGAGCGAAGATGGGTGAACAAAGTTTCGGCAAAGAGAGGAATAGATTTTTTATAAAAGCTGCGGTTCACTTGATCATCTTTATCGAGAAAAGCATTCATTTTCATAGCTAAACTACGACTAGAATTGGTTAATGTTCCCCATTGTTTACGCGCTTCCCACCAACGATCATAGGCAGTATTAGTACGAAAAACAAGCAATATTGACATCACAAAGCCTAATAGGTTATGAACAATCGTAATATTTTTTACCCAAGCTACATCAGAAAGCTTGATGTACTCAAGCTCATAATATGCTATCCCACCCGAATAGGCAGCTAAAGCGAGCATTAGCGGGAATAATTTACGCGCAGTATCTGAACGATGAAGATAAAAGGTTGAGTAAAACCAATCTTTAGGATTATATACGATCATGCTGCAAAATAAGGAAATGAATATGAAATAAGGAAATAGTTTGGCGAGGAAAAAACCTGTATTTAATAAGCCTCCCTAGCGTTCCTTTGAAAAAAAACTTGATATAACTTTCATGTGTGGAGCAGTTAAGATTGCAATTGCCATAAAGAAAATAGCTAACAGCCTTTCTACATTACCCCTGAATACCATAAACAAAATAGCAATCATTAGGAATGAGAGTCCGTTGGTGACCCATGATTTACGGTAAATAAACCAATAGCTTTTATCTTGCCAGCCAAGAAATTTTTTAATTTCTACCATCGAAAGCCCTGCATGCCAAATATTAAAATATAGTCCGAAGCCAAGCAAAATCGGTAAATTAAAAACAATAAGCATCAGCAAAGCAAGTTGTAGAATAGCTTCAAGCTGTAAAAAGCCCATTTGCTTGTTCCGAATAAGGTAAATTAGTAAAACTGGTATAAATAGGAGAATGGAGCTTATCATCACTTCCATTTGGTAACCATACAGCAATTTTAATTTTTCAATTTGGCTATAGTCGAATCCGGGGAAACCGAGTAAAATGGCTTCCACTTGGGGGAATTGATAAAGAAGGTAATTTACAAGAAAAAGAAGACCGTAAATAGAAAACAGAGCTCTAGAGCCCAAGTTGGCTTTCAAACCCAGACTTTTCAGGTCCATCTCACCAAAATGATAGGCCGAAATTATGATAAACACTAAAATGGATAACTCTACGCTAATTACCCAAAGGAGTGAATAAAGGAGAGCAAAGCCGAGGTAAAAAAGTAGAAAATTGGCTAGCGATTTAATGCTCATTAGCTCCTTACGTTCATGATGATAAATAAAATGATCTAGCGAACCGTGAGGTATTCCAAAGAAAAGCACTCCTAAGCCAAAAAACACAAGCTGGATAGTTTGATTTATCGGAAAAATATAATGCACTAAAAACAAGGCACTTGCAAAAAAGAGATACGTAAAGCGAAGATATTTAGATTTTAGCTTGAACATATTTAAGCACCTGTTTTAAAAATAAACGCTTTGGCAATGTACTAAAAAGAGACATTTCTTCCAAAACACTTGAATGTTCATCTAGGAAGGTCAATATTTTATTGAATGAATTCCTTGAAAATAGCTGGTCCATAATTGTAGCTACTTTTTCAGGCTCATTTTGAATTATTTGAAGTAGCAGACTATCATAGAAATGGAATCTGGCTAGGCCTTTCATTTTACCAATCGTCGGATTAGGGTTCAAAAAACATTGTATTAAATATTCGGTATGTCTTGAAATTCGATTAAAGGCATAACCCGTACTAGGCTTAATCAGCCCGGCAGCAGAGCCAATTTGAATCACACCATGTTCACTTACAGCTGGGAAATCAAAATTGGTCATAGGGATTTTACCCTTTTCCTCTCTAATAATTTCGAAGGTACAATCAAATTTATCGGAGATATATTTTTCAAGGTAAGAATTGTAGGTATAATCGGTATAAGAATCAACTTTTGAAAAAGACGTAAACTCAATTAAGGCTTCTGTTTCGGAAAAAGGTAAAACATACATAAAATGTGTTGCACCATCTTGAGGAATGCTAAAATCCATGATAGTAGCCTGATTAGACCTAAAAATTGGGCGATCAGATTTCACGAATAAACCTTTAAAATGTTGCCATAACAGCAATTTATTAGACTCAAGGGAGCCGGCATCTAGCAGACTACTATAAACATGATTGGCCTGATAGCATTTATTGGAGGTAATGACTTGCTTGATTCCGTTTTCAGACTTAAACTGCCTAACATTCTCATAAACCACCTTAATGCGGGAAGATTGATCAATAAGCTGATGGTGGTATTCAAAAAAACGCTCACTGTTGATATAATTATACCTGTAGGGCGCAATTTCTTTTTTTAAATCGGAGCTTGAAGAAGAAAAATTTAAAACCGACCAATACTTACTGATTAAAAAATCATATTCAGATGGCTTGCTAGTCCAGAAGCACCAAGATTTATGAGCGGGATGCAGATTGCTCTCAATCAATAAAATGTCACCAGTTTGCTCGACAGGTAATTTAAGCAAGGCATTAATTAACTGCATGCCTGCACAGCCACCACCTACAACAATAATATTAGCATCCATCATTAAACTGAAAAATAAATAAAAAAGGAATATAAAATAAAAGGTATCCATGAAGGATACCTTTTATTTAAATTAATTAAAATTCAATTTGTTAAGGGATAGATTATGCTTTTTTAGCTTTTGCTGTTTCAGCAACTGCTACAGAATAGATAACTAAACCGAAACCAATTTTATTGATTGCATCAGCTAAGTTGTAGAACAAATCAATTGAACTAACATCAAACATACCTGATAATAAGTTTCCTGGCAATACCATGTATCCTATTGGATAGATAGACCAACCAAGGGTAATAAAGATTTTCAACAAGAACATAGCTCTTGATAATGCTGGGCTATTTGATTCTTTAGTTAATCTAGCAACATCGCCTGCGAATACTTCGTAAACAATGTACAAGTAACCAAGAGTAGAAAGAACTCCCCACATAATATTGTTGTCAATACCTGAGGTTTCGCCAATAAAACCAAAAATTAGCATCGCTAATGAACCAAGAATCAACTTGAATAAAGTTGAACCTTTTGCGCCAAATGGCTTGGTTAATAAGTAAAACTCTACACACATCAATGGAACAGTTAGTGTCCAATCTACATATCGGAAAGCTGTTGGGCTTTGTCCTGTTGCAAGATAAAAATCTCTCATGTAGTAGTAGTGTACTGCTGCAATTCCAGTAATTAATCCTGAAACTAACAAAGAAATTCTCCACTTTGGATCTACTGAACCTCTTTCAACGAAAAAGAAAACTGCAGACGCTAGCATAGCCATATAACCTATAAAGAAGGTAATAGCTATTGGGTCACCGTTTGTAATACGCGCTAAAGCATCTGAATCAGCAGCCATCGCACTTAGAATTAATGTTGACATATAATACGTTTATGGTTAATCCTACTCGTATGGCTTTTCAGTTCCGCCCAGTTTTTTATAGTGCGCCTGCTAGCACTTAATTAATTCTAAACTAAACCTAGGAAATAAAAATTATAAAAACGAATAAGTAATTGTACTTATTTTATAAGAAATTAATAAATAGGGAAATAATAGTGGTGTGGAAATCAGAGATTATCTTTAAAATAAAAGCGTTTTAACTGCATTGAGGGCAGTAATTTAGTTAATGAATATAATAAATGTTTCAACACGCATTTGACAATTACAAGACAATTAAATCATTGAAAACTCTGCTTTTGTTTTGTGTTTTTTATCAAAATCAGGAAAAATTCGGCAATTAAAATTGTAAAATGGATTAAAAATGTTGATTATTGCACTAGAAATTCAATCATTAAATAGATTAAAACCCGGGGGATTAGCTCATTTGGCTAAAACGCTTCGATAGGCTTGAAAGGGATGAGTGGTGAGGGAATAGATTTTAATAAAACGGGGGATTAGCTCATTTGGCTAAAACGCTTCGATAGGCTTGAAAGGGATGAGTGGTGAGGGAATAAATTTTAATAAAACGGGGGATTAGCTCATTTGGCTAGAGCGCTTCGATAGGCTTGAAAGGGATGAGTGGTGAGGAAATAGATTTTAATAAAACGGGGGACTAGCTCAATTGGCTAAAACGCTTCGATAGGCTTGAAAGGGATGAGTGGTGAGGGAATAGATTTTTAATAAAACGGGGGATTAGCTCATTTGGCTAAAACGCTTCGATAGGCTTGAAAGGGATGAGTGGTG
>NZ_JBIILQ010000198.1:0-5206 GCF_044232565.1 Daejeonella sp.
ATTGAGCTAGTAACTCAGCGTAAAGGTGAATTACTAATCATGGAACCAAAAGGAGATCTTCAACACCTAGAGTTTGAGATTCCAGCACGTGGAATAATAGGTTTACGTAATAATGTATTAACAGCAACTGCCGGTGAAGCAATTATGGCACACCGTTTTAAGTCTTACGAGCCGTGGAAAGGGAATATCCCGGGCCGTTTGAATGGTGTTCTTGTTTCTATGGAAAAAGGTTCAACTACTGCATACTCCATCGATAAATTACAAGATCGTGGTCGCTTCTTTATAGAACCAGGTGTAGAGGTTTATGAAGGACAGATCATGGGTGAGCACATTCGTGATAATGACCTTGTAGTAAACGTTGTTAAAGGAAAAGCATTAACCAATATGCGCGCATCAGGTACTGATGATAACGCCCGTATTGCTACAGCTATTAAATTCTCTTTGGAAGAAGCAATGGAATATATCCAGGCTGATGAGTACATTGAGATTACTCCTAAAAGCATGCGTTTACGTAAGATCTACCTAAGTGAAAACGAACGTAAGGTCAATGCAAAGAAGTTTGTAAATCAATAATTAACAGAATTTATTCTGCTAATAAATAAAAAGGCTCGGTGTAAACTGAGCCTTTTCTTGTTTAAGGGTGTTGGCTAAGAAAAAAATTGCCACCTTTAATATTAATTATTAAAGATCAAAAATTTAATTATTTTGTTCTAATGAAGTTTCCAGTGGTGCCTGGTTTCGACCAGCAAGCGTTTAATAAATACCTGAAAAACACGGGCTGGCTATTTCTTGCCCGAGTGGGTAGCTTAATCATTAAAATTCTTGCGGGAATTGCGGTGGCAAACTACTTAGGGAGGGCAAATAACGGCTTGTTAAACTATCCGCTTGTCTTCGTTACGTTTTTTATTGCCATTGCGGCCTTGGGACTTGATGGTTTTATCACTCGCGAATTACTTGCAGCACCAGCTAATAAAAATAAGCTTTTAGGTACCGCCTTTCGAATGCGATTTTTAGCTGGAATAATTATCATTCCTTTAGCTGCTGCCGCATTTTTACTTTTTAAGGGCAATGATTCAGAAATTCCCATAAGCTATATTTTAATTGCTTCTGGTATTGGCTTGGCACAATCTCTAAATATTATCGATAGCTATTTCCAATCTCAGGTTCAGGGGAAATACGTGATGATGGTTCAAGTGGCAGCTAATCTATTGTCTGCAGCCTTAAAATTAATCCTGATTGCTATTTCTGCACCTTTGTATTGGTTTATCTGGACTTTACTAGTTGATGCGGTGCTTATAGGTGTTGGATATTTAATCGTGTACAAACTTAGGTCTAATAAAGTATCGGAATGGCAATTTGAAGGAAACTTAGCATTAAACCTTCTGAAACATTCGTGGCCACTGGCTTTTTCGGCAATTCTGGTTACTGTGTACATGAAAATAGGACAGCTCATGGTTGAAAGTTTTTTGGGGGTAGCCGCTCTTGGAGTCTATTCAACAGTGGTAAACTGGAGCGAAAGTTGGTATTTTATTCCTGTAGCCATTGTTAGCTCTATTTTCCCGGCTATCATGAACGCGCGCAGAGATGATCCCTTACGCTATCAAAAAAGACTGAGAGATTTATATGATTTGATGATGGTGATTAGTCTGACTATTGCCATATTTATGACCTTTGCCTCTCCTTATATCTATACTTATTTTTACGCCGCTGAGTTTGCCGAAGGAGCAAAAATATTGTCTATTCATATTTGGGCTGGTGTTTTTGTGTTTTTAGGGAGTGCCAGCGGTCAATATTTAATAGCCGAGGGCTATACCAAATATTCGCTTTATAGAACAGGAGCGGGTGCTGTGGTGAATGTAGTTTTAGGTTTTTTATGGATACCTTTGTACGGACTTCAAGGAGCTGCATTTGCGACATTGATTGCTTACTTTTCAGCAACTTTCTTTATTCTTGTCTTTCCTAAGACTCGGAGACAAGGAATATTAATGCTGAAATCACTATTTTTAATTTCACTTATTCAAAAAATTGCAAAGCGTTGAAAAGAACGGAATCCTATACTAGTTTAATAAACCCTGCAAGGATAAAAACCTTGCTTTCATTTGGTATAAAAGGTTATCTATCAGAAATTGGCTGGTTTAAGGCTTTAGAAACAAAATCGGCTGTTGGACGTGATGGCGAGCCTATTCCTTGGGTTACCTATTCCTTTATCGACTTTATTTCTGATCGTATTCAAAAGGATCATGCTGTTTTTGAATTTGGTTCTGGAAATTCTACTTTGTACTATGCTAAGCGCGCGTTAAAAGTGGTATCTGTGGAGCATGATGAAGAATGGTTCGCTAAAATATCATCTTCAAAATCGGCAAATTCAGAAATGATTTTTTGTGCGCTTGAGAAGGGCGGAAAATACAGTAAAATGCCGGCTAGTATGGATGTTAAATTTGACATCATTATTGTTGATGGTCGTGATCGTGTAAATTGCTGCCTTGAATCTTTGTCCGCTTTGAGCAATAAGGGAGTAGTTGTTTTAGACGACTCAGAACGGGAACATTATGCCGAAGCAATCCAATTCTTTAAAAGTAATGGATTTAAAGAGCTTTCATTTAGCGGGATTTCACCCGGTTTATTTTATCGTAAATCGACCTCTGTATTTTATAAAGATTCCAACTGCTTAGGTATTTAATAAATTGGGAGGGTTAAATAGCAATAAATGCATTATTATACCTCAATATTTTAAAATAAACGAATAAAGCTTTAGCGCGATGAAGGCCATTCTATTTTCAATTCCTATACTACTCGTCTTTTTTCTGCAACTGATTTCTGGTGGCAGAATCAATGATTATACATTTAGAAATCCTACTATTGATACCGTTGGTTTGAAAGACGAGTTTTCTAAATCGCCAGTTCTTTCTGCTGAAGAATCGATAAGAACGATGAGGCTTGAGGATGGTTTTAAAATTGAAATCGTTGCCAATGAGCCTCTTTTAAGTGCGCCAGTAGCCATGCTTTTTGATGATAAAGGTCGCATTTGGGTGGTTGAAATGGAGAATTATATGCCCGATACTTTGGGTACAGGGGAGGAGCTTCCAACTGGTAAAATTGTGATATTAAGTGATAAAAATGGCGATGGAAGAATGGACGATAGAAAAGTATTTCTTGACTCACTTGTTCTTCCTCGTGCCTTTAGTTTTTATGAAAATGGCATCTTGGTAGCAGAATCACCAAATTTATGGTTCTATGAGATCTCCAATGATCGAGCTATTTCTAAAGTTCTTGTTGATGGCACTTATGCCGAGGGTGGCAATGTAGAACATCAACCAAATGGTTTGTTAAGGGCATTAGATAATTGGATTTATAGCGCCAAATCTGGTAAACGTTACCGAAAAATGAACGGTAAATGGCTGATTGAAAGAACACATTTCAGAGGTCAGTGGGGTATTTCACAAGATGATCAAGGCCGACTTTTCTACAATAATAACTCTGAGAACCTGCAAGGCGATTATTTTACCCCAGGTTTAGGTGCTTCCAATGATAATCAACAGAGATTGTCTGGTTTTTCAGAAAGTATCATTAAAAATAATCGGGTTTTTCCTATCCGACAGACGCCGGGAGTGAACCGGGCTTACATGGAGGGTATTTTGGATGATAGCCTCAAATTGGTCAATTTTACTGCAGCCTGCGGACCAGTAATTTTCACTAGTAAAATGTTTGGGGAAGCTTATTATGGCAATGCTTTTGTTGCAGAGCCTGCAGGGAACCTCATCAAGCGTAATATTTTATCAAATGCAGGTTATACTGTAAATGGTAAACAAGCCTATTCCGATAGAGAATTTTTAGCTAGTACAGATGAAAGATTCAGACCGGTAAACCTCAGTGTTGGTCCCGATGGTGCCCTATACATTGTAGATATGTACCGCGGAATTATTCAGCATAAAACGTATTTAACACCCTATTTAAAAGGTCAAATTAAGGCAAGAGAATTATCTAAACCCCTAAATTCAGGTCGCATTTATAAAGTAAGTCCGAAGGGTATTAAAAACCCTAAATCAATTTTTTATACAGACAAAAAACGATTAGTTCAGCAATTAGACCATTCAAATGGCTGGATTCGAAACAAGGCGCAACAATTAATTGTGGATTCAAAAGATAAGCAATTAGAAAAGCCATTGCGTGAATTTGCAAGTAGAACTGATCGTCCGCTCACGGCAATTCATGCTCTCTGGGCAATGGAAGGTCTTTCTGTTTTGAAAAAGGAAGATATTCTACCCTTGCTCAAAAATGAAAATTGGACCATTCGTATGCAGGCATTAAGTTTGGTTCCTTCAGTAATCAACAAAGAAAATTATACAGAGTTTTTGGCCGTGTTCAGGTTTATGCTGGTTCAAAATGATGCATTAGCTGCACCTTATTTAGGATTTCTAAACCCATTTATTGCTAAATATGATTCGACAAATGCGCGACAGTTTTTGATTGATTTAGCGAAAAAATATCCAAATAATAGTTTTACTGCTGATGCGGTGATTAGTAATTTGGCTAAGAAGGAAGCCGAATTTCATAAAGCGCTTGCAGCAGATTCAAGTACGGTCATTAGTAAGCGATTGAAAAAACTAATGGATGAGCTCTCTAAAAAGAGTGTATCCAATTTGGATGCTTCCAAGGAATACCCGAAAGGAGCTAGCCTGTTTCGTTCAATCTGCCAGACTTGCCATGGAGCTGATGGCACTGGTATTAATGGCTTGGCACCCCCTTTAAATAAGTCGGATTGGGTTACAGGTGATAAAAGCAGATTGATTAAAGTTATTCTCTATGGTTTAAGCGGACCGATAAAAATTGGTGAAAGGCTATACAAGGCTCCGGAAATAAGTGGAGAAATGCCTGGAATTGCTTCAAACACAAGCTTTTCAGATGAGGATATCGCACAAGTTGCAAATTACATCCGAAATTCTTGGTCTAATAAAGCAGATAAGGTGTCATCTAAATCGGTCACAGAAATTCGTGCTAAGTATAAGAGTAGAGAAAAAGCATTTACGGAAGCTGAACTAAATCAATAATGGACCATATTCAGCTGATTTTTATTCATTTTAATGAAAACCCTTGCATCATGGAATTGTTTTCTTTAAGCATATCAATAAAATTTTAGATAAATCATGCAAAATTTTGCTCCAATAGCACTTTTCGTTTATAATCGTCCGGAGCATACACGGCGAAC
>NZ_JBIILQ010000199.1:0-5188 GCF_044232565.1 Daejeonella sp.
ATTTATCTATAAAAATGCGCTTTGTAAGTTATTAGAAAAAAAGAATGAAAAAATTAAGATTTGGAGCCAAGTTAATCGAATAGATACAAATTATCTTCTTCTCAAATAATCAAAAGCTTATATTTAAAAATAAAAAAAGAAATATGATCAGAATAGCTTTAGTACTCATTCTTCTAATCAATATTAGTTTTTCTCTTCCTGTGAAGACTAATTTTAGCAATGAAAAAAATCGCTGGCAGCAGCATGCAGCACAAACAGAAATCATCCGTGATGAATTTGGCGTTCCTCATATATATGGAAAAACTGACGCTGATGCTGTTTTTGGCTTATTATATGCACAATGCGAGGATGATTTTAACCGAGTAGAGCAGAATTATATCTTGGCTACCGGCCGTCTAGCCGAGATTGAAGGCGAAAAAGCTTTATATAGTGATTTACGCGCCAAAATTTTCATGACTCAAGAAGAGGCAATAGCTAATTATGAGAAAAGTCCGGCCTGGCTTAAAACATTATGTATAGCTTTTGCAGATGGAATAAACTATTATTTAGAAACTCATCCTGAAGTTAAACCACAATTAATTAAGCGGTTTGAACCATGGATGCCCATGTATTTTAGTGAGGGTTCAATTGGTGGGGATATTGAAAAGATATCTCTTAAAAAGCTTGCTGATTTCTACAATCAGGAGAATTCAAAGAAAATAAAAGGTAATCTTAGCAGTTCTATTTTGACGAAAGATAATGAGCCCAGAGGCTCAAATGGCTTCGCTATTTCAGGCAAATTAACTGAATCAGGGAAAGCCATGTTATTAATAAATCCGCATACCTCCTTCTTTTTTAGAGGGGAAGTGCATGTGGTAAGTGAGGAAGGGCTAAATGCCTACGGTGCGGTTACTTGGGGACAATTCTTCGTTTATCAAGGATTTAATGAAAAAACTGGCTGGATGCATACTTCATCCGATGTAGATATCATTGACGAATTTGAAGAAAGTATTGTCAAAAATAAAGACGGATTACACTATCAATATGGGAAAGAGCTTCTTAAGGTTGATTCCACCTTAATTCAACTGTCCTATAAAACAAATATAGGCCAAAGCCAGAAGTCCTTTATGGCTTATCGAACCCATCATGGACCAATTACTCACGCTTCAAACCAAAAATGGGTGGCTACCGCTATGATGTGGGATCCTATAAAGGCTTTAGAACAATCCTATTTACGCACAAAGAATACCAATCATCAAGAATTTCAAAAGATGATGGAAATTCGCACAAACTCTTCAAATAATACCGTTTATGCCGACGCAGATGGAAATATTGCCTATTATCATGGTAATTTTATCCCAAAAAGGGACGTTAAATTCGATTATAAATTGCCAGTCGATGGCAGTAATCCTGAGACCGATTGGAAAGGTTTACATCCCCTAAAAGATCAGATATTTTTGCTTAACCCAGAAAATGGCTGGATACAAAACTGTAATTCAACACCCTTTACTAGTGCCGGAAAAAACAGTCCCAAACAAGAAAATTACCCCAATTACATGTCATATACCCCAGAAAATTATAGGGGTATTCATGCAATCTCTTTGTTAAGAAAAGCAACGAAATTAAACATCGACAAATTAATAGAGCTCGCCTACGACTCTTATCTTCCTGGTGCTGAAGAATTGACTAAAGGTTTATTAAAGGCCTACGTGAATGATCCTAGAGGTAGCTTAGAAGCAAAAAAAGCTATTGAAATATTAAAAAAATGGGATTTCCGCACATCAGAAACATCCACAGCAATGACAATCATTCAATTTTATCTTAATTCCTATAACCGTTCAGGTAAGATTCCTGGTGGATTAAACTTTATGGAGCGTATCAATTATATCAATAACATAGCACCAATTAAAGAACGCCTTGATTTATTTGAGACAAGTTTGAATAAACTAAAGAATGATTTTGGTGCTGTAGAAATAGCATGGGGCGAGTTTAATCGCTATCAACGTGTAAATGGAGATATATACCAAGAATTTAATGATTCCGCGCCAAGCATCCCTATCGGAATGGCATCAGGTGAATGGGGCGCATTAGCATCTTTTGGGACAAGGTTTGGCAAAAACACGAAGCGTCAATATGGAACATCAGGCAATAGCTTTGTGGCCGTAGTGGAATTTGGGGAGAAAGTTAAAGCTAAGTCGATGTTGGCTGGCGGACAAAGTGGTAATCCTAAATCGGCGCATTTTGATGATCAAATGCAACGCTATGCAAATCGTCAATTCAAAACAGTAGCATATTATCGTGAAGATGTTTTAAAAAGAGCTAAATCAAAATATCAACCCGGAAAATAATTTTTTAATACTATGCATTATGACCATATTTAAAATTATCATTGCTTCGTTTTGCATCATTTATTCCATTTCAATGAAGGCACAAACAATTATACCCTTGTATAAGGGAGAAATCCCGAATAGTATAGTGATAGCCAATCGCGAAAAATCTGTAACTGATGTAGCTGGGATTGAGCGTATCAGCAAAGTTTCCATTCCCACTCTGACACTTTATGAGATAAAAAACAAAACGAGTAAAACTGCAGCCGTAATAATTTGTCCCGGTGGTGGATATGGCATTTTAGCCGCCTCCCATGAGGGTTCTGATGTTGCAGAAGAATTTAATCGCATGGGAATCACGGCATTTGTCTTAAAATATCGCCTACCGGATGATTCAACGATGGTGGATAAGAGTATCGGACCTTTGCAAGATGCTCAAAGGGCCATTCAGCTAGTCCGAGAAAATGCGGAGCAATTTGGAATTGACCAATCCAGGATTGGAATTATGGGGTTTTCTGCAGGGGGGCATTTAGCAGCAAGCGCTTCCACACGTTTTAAGGAGCCCTTAATTAATAATGAAAGAAATATATCCCTAAGACCAGATTTTTCTGTTCTTATATATCCTGTAATTAGTTTTATGGACGAATTAACTCATCGGGGGAGTAGACAAAATTTACTAGGTAAAGGTTCAAGTTTAGAAAGCCAGCAAAAATTCTCAAATGAGCTTCAAGTAAATGCTGATACACCTCCTGCATTTCTTGTCCACGCCTCTGATGATTCAGCTGTACCTGTTGCAAATAGTATGATTTACCATGAAGCTTTGTTAAATAAGAAGATTTATAGTCAGCTGCTAATTTATCCAAAAGGTGGGCATGGATTTGGGATGAATAATAAAACGACTGAGGACAAATTCATGGTCGGACTTGAACAATGGCTGCATTCAATCGGAATTTTATACAAATAATCGTTTAACACTCAAAAAACATGCGCAATAACAGGCTTTCCAGAGATTTTTCCTAATTTCGGCCTCCATGAAAACCCTGCCCCTATTTTTTTTACTTTATATGCTTTTAATGGGTTCTTCCTGTAATTATATCAGGAAAATTAATGAAGATCCTATTCCAACATTCACCGAAATTAAGGGAATAAAATATACTGAAGTTAGACGTTCGTTTCAAAACGGACTTTCATTCAATGAGCAAGGGTTTCAGTTAGAACCCGAATGGAATATTTACTTTAATGCTGACGACTCGGTCAAAATATTTAGTCCCGTGAAGCAGCAATACATGACCTACCGCATTTTCCATAGTCATAAAGCATTATTTCAATTTGCACGCGAGTGGTTCAGGGTACAGCATGTGAGCAAAGACAGTATTCTTTTACAAGTTATGGAATTGGAAGCGAGAGTGTTAAAAGAAGATAAATCAACAATTTATATGAAGCTTTATTCTGACGACTACATAAAAAAGGTGTTGAAAGCAGATGCTGCAACCTTAAAGCAAGCAACAAGAGAGGATAGCTTATTCATTAAATATAGAGCTATACAAGCTAATAGCAATTTAGATAGTGCTTTTGCGGCAAGAACGCCCGTAGTGTTGAGTAGCCGTAGTAAAATTACGCGAGTAGAAAAATTAAAAGCTAGTCTCGACCCCTATTTGGGTCATGTGAACCGCTCTGAAGAATATTTATATCCCGAATACCGAATTAATATCGACAAGGCTTATAAAGATTTTCAGTATTCCTTCTCGGTTTTGGTGGATCATAATGGCAAAATGCATTTTAAAGAATTTCTAGTGGCTGTTGAACCTGAATTTCTGGAATCTAAAACAAAGGTAGCTAAGGGAATAATTGATGTTTATTTGCGAAACACCCTGTCTATAAAACCTGGCAGCACTTTGGGTTTCCCACATACTAGTTTGATAAACTTACACATAATTGGGAGGAAATAAATTATCTTTTTAATTAATACCTTAATGAATAATCTTAAACAAAAGTTCCTTCATTAAATCACCTTGCTCGGTATTGCCACTTGCTTCAACTCCTTTTACTTTCAAATCACATTCACGTAGATAGCTAATAATCCTAAAAACCTTTTCTTTGCTATATGCTCTGGCTGCTTGTTCAAAATCTTTGACAAAAAATGGGGCTACACCTAACTCTTTGGCAAGACCTTGTGATGAACGATCGCTGGCATAATGAACTTTTAAAATCTTAGAAAAATAAGAGTTTAAATTACCTATGACTAAAAAAATGGGGTTATTCTTCGGATTTTCGGCAAAATAATTAATTATTTGATTCGCTTTATATACATCCTTACGTGAAATGGCATGTTGAAGTTCAAAAACATTATAATCCTTACTGATACCGATATTATTTTGAATATCATCAGTGTTAATTTCCTGCCCAAGCTTAACATTGAGCATTAACTTTTCGAGCTCATTTGACACTTTTGAAAGGTCATTACCTAAATACTCAGCCATAAGTGCCGATGCTTGAGCTTGAATTTTATAACCTTTATCGCGAACAAAGGTTTCAATCCATGCTGAAATCTTATAATCATTTAAACTAGCAGATTCGAACACAACACCAGCTTTTTCAATGGCCTTATAGATTTTTTTTCGTTTATCAAACTTAGCATGTCGGAAGCAAAAGACCAAAATGGTGCTCGGAAGTGGATTTTCAAAGTAAGCTAAAAGGGGATCTGGACCTTTTTTATCATCTTCAACTTCTTTACCCCACTTCAATTCTTGGGCTTCTTTTACCAAAATAACCTGGTATTCACTCATCATTGGATAGCGCTTGGCGGAATTAAGAATACTCATGATATCCGAATCCTTGCCATAGAAAATACTTTGGTTAAAGCCCTTTTCGGCATCAGAAAG
>NZ_JBIILQ010000200.1:0-5186 GCF_044232565.1 Daejeonella sp.
TGAAAGGTTATTTACAGGAAACGTTGAAAAATGTTCAAGCAGGTTTAACTCTGGAGAGAAATAATCTGGTAAATAAATCCAATCAATTTGAATCTAAAATCAGAAATGTACCTGTTGTTGAGCGCGGTTTATTGCAATTAAGCAGAGATCAGGTTGTAAAAGCATCGATTTACCAATATCTGCTCCAGAAACGAGAGGAAACGGCTCTTTCACTATCTGCAACAATACCTACATCACTTGTAATCGACAGGCCGGCTTATCATACGGCACCTGCAAAGCCAAAAGAGGCACTAATTTATTTAGGTTCGTTAGTCTCAGGTTTTTTACTTCCTCTGTTCTTTTTTAGTAGCAGAGAAAAATTAAATACCAAAATCAAGGATGTAAGCGATGTTCAGCTTTTAGGTGATACTCGTATTTTGGGTGAATTAAGTCATAATGACGAAAATAAAACTGTAGTAGTAAAAAGAGGAAGCCGTACTACCATTTCTGAGTTATTCAGATATATTCAATCCAATTTGGGTAATATCATTACTGATTCTAAAAGTCAGATTTTACTAGTTACATCCGGAATGATGGGCGAGGGGAAGACATTTTTTTCAATCAATCTCGGAATTACATTGGCTTTGGCTGGAAAAAAAGTGGTTATTGTGGAGTTTGATCTTCGCAAGCCTGATTTGATGAAGGGTATTAATATGAATTATGAAAAAGGTTTGGCCGATTACCTTGAAAATAAAGATGTTGAATTAGATGAGATTATAAGCCCAACATCGGCAACACCCAATTTATCTGTAATTGGATGTGGTTCACTTCCAGATGACCCAACGGAGCTGTTTTCCTCCGATAGATTGGAAGGCTTATTTCAGGATCTCAGGAAAAAGTTTGATTATATTATTCTAGATACTTCTCCTGTAGGATTGGTTGCGGATGTCTTTAATATTGCTCCCTATGCCGACGCAAGCATTTATTTATTGAGATATAACTTCACCGATAGATTGCAAGTTTCTGTTCTCGATGATATTTGTGAGAATAAAAAACTAAAAAACCTCATGATTGTATTCAATGATGCCAAAAAAGAAAATATGAGATCTTATGGTTATGGTAATGCCGGGCAGAAATATGCCTAAATAGATAGATTTTTATCGTTGTATCTATCATTACAGTTTAAATTTATTCGATATTTCATCTATAAGTTATTGGTAATCAATAGCTAGTTCCAATTTTACTATTGCTTTTTCTTGGCAATAAAATTCTAATAATTATTCTAAATAAAATAAAAATTAATCATGTAAGTGAGTTAGCGAAGCTGTGTTTCAGCGATTTTAAAAAATTCACACATAAAATTTATGGAAAAGCTAGTCAAATTAGGATCATCAACAAAAAGGAATTGGTTGGTGATTTACACCAGAGCCAGATGGGAGAAGAAAGTAGATCAGCTACTTCAGCAGCAAGGAATTAATTCTTTCTGTCCTCTTAAGAGAGTTGAAAACCAATGGGCCGATAGAAAAAAAGTAGTCGAGCTCCCTCTTTTTAGCTCCTATGTTTTTGTGAATATTAATTTGAAAGAAGAACAACAGGTTCGTCAAACACATGGGGTACTTAACTTTATTTATTTTTTAGGTAAACCAGCGATTGTTCAGGACTCTGAGATTGAAAAAATTAAAAATGTTCTTTTTGAAAATCCTGATGTAGATGTTGTGAGTTTGGAAAATGTGAGTGTTGGCGATCGTGTAAGAATTAAAAATGGGGTCTTGGCTAATCAAGACGGAAGCGTTGTTAAAGTAAATGGAAAAACAGTTTTAATGGTGTTTGAACATTTGGATTGCGCATTAGTTACAAGAGTTTCAGTTTCAGATTTAGAACCTATTTCAGCATGAGTAATATTTTATTAGACAAGATAACAATCGCGGTAGTGGGACTAGGTTATGTGGGTCTTCCTTTGGCAACGGAATTTGCAAAGCATTTTACAGTCTATGGTTTTGATTTAAATGCAGAACGGGTATCCCAATTAAATGGGGGATATGATCACACTTACGAGGTTGATTCTAATTCGCTTACAAGTGTTTTGATGAGTAATGATGATTCTGAAATAGGCTTGTTATTAACAGATCAAATTGATGATATTAAAAATTGTAATGTTTTTATAGTTACCGTTCCAACACCAGTGGATAAATATAATCGTCCGGATTTAAGCCCCTTATTAAAAGTAAGCAGCATGATTGCCGCTATTTTAAAGCCTGGTGATACGGTGATATATGAATCAACTGTTTATCCGGGAGTTACTGAAGATGAATGTGTGCCAGTTTTGGAGCGTGAGTCTGGGCTAGTTTATAACGTTGATTTTTTTGCAGGTTATTCGCCTGAGAGGATTAATCCCGGCGACAAAGAGCATACCTTGACGAAGATTCTCAAAATTACCTCAGGATCAAATCCAGATACTGCAGATTTTGTAGATTCTTTATACCAATCAATCATTATTGCGGGTACACATAAAGCCGAATCTATAAAAATTGCAGAGGCGGCAAAGGTGATTGAAAATGCTCAAAGAGATATCAATATTGCCTTTATCAATGAGCTGGCAATGATTTTCAATAAGTTAGGAATTGATACTAATAAGGTTTTAAATGCGGCATCTACAAAATGGAATTTTCTAAATTTTAAACCAGGTTTAGTAGGTGGGCATTGCATTGGAGTTGATCCTTATTATTTAGCTCAAAAGGCACAGGAGGTTGGTTATCACCCAGAAATTATACTTGCGGGTAGAAGGGTGAATGATGGGATGGGTGAATATGTTGCCGATCAAATGGTGAAGGCAATGTTATCAAAAGGCATTGCAATAGCTGGTAGTGAAGTGTTGATTTTAGGCTTTACGTTCAAGGAAAACTGTCCAGATGTTAGAAATACGAAGGTAATTGATATCGTTAAGCGCTTATTAGAATATCAAATTGAACTTACCATTCATGATCCATTAGCGGATAGTAAACAAGTGTTTCAAACCTATGGGATAGATTGTCATAATGGTCAATCTCAAAATAAATTATACGATGGAATAATGCTTGCCGTTGCTCATCAGCAGTTTATGGATTTGGATTTAACAAGTATGTGTAAGGAAAAAACGATAGTATACGATATAAAATACGCCTTGCCTCATGCAATGGTTGATGTTCGTTTATAGGTCACAAAGCAGACTACTCCTGCGCTAAAAATAAGAATCGAATTTATTTAAGAATTAAATTGGTTAGAATGCATCGTTTAAAAGAATTAGATGTTTTAAGGGGCTTAGCATCCTTAAATGTGGTTTTATACCATTATACAAGTCGGTATAGAGAAATTTTTCAACACCAATACCCAATAAAATACGATTGGTACTATGGCCATGTTGGTTTAGAATTATTTTTTATGATTAGTGGTTTTGTGATTTTCATGACGCTTCAAAAAGTAAATAGTGTTAAGGAGTTTGCCTATAAAAGGTCAATGAGGTTGTATCCTGCTTATTGGATATGTATTTGCATCACTTTAGTAATTGCTAGTATATGGGATGTTGCAAGAACTCAAGACCTCACATTTTTTCAAATATTGATGAATTTTACAATGATTCAAGGAGTTTTTGAAATTCCAAATATTGATGGTGCCTATTGGTCTTTAATCCCAGAATTGTTCTTTTATACCTTAATGGGTTTGTTTTATTATTTGGGAGTGTTGAAAAATATTAGAATTATAGCCTTCGTTTGGGTTTCTTGGATGTTACTAAATCGTCAGGGAATATTACCTTTTGGAGAATATTTCCTCAATTTGAAATATGGGATGTTCCTTTTATCAGGCATATTTTTTTACAAAATAAAATATAATAAAGGTAATTATATTGATCATTTAATAGTTATAAGCTGTTTATTTACCGCTATTCTGGTTAATCAAATGCCTGGAAATATTTATGCCTACACCTTTATTTTTAGTCTTTTCTACTTATTTATTTATGGTAAATTGAAAGTATTCAATTTATCTCCCTTGCTTTTTTTGGGATATATTTCCTATCCTTTATACTTGCTTCATCAAAATATTGGATATAGTTTAATTAAGTCTTTTAAAGTTTATATACCGAATGACTTTGTTGTGATTTTACTAACACTTTCAATCATGTTTTTTCTTGCATGGATTGTGAAAAAGTATTTAGAAAAACCCATTATTACTTACCTAAACTCTAAATTCTTGCTCCAATTTAAGTCCCACCAAGCTCCTGAAGCCTCTCCGGTAATGCAAAATTAATTTTGTCAAGATCCATTTATATTTTTCAGATTTCATTAAAGCTCTTTTTATAAAATTTCATCGATTCAAGAACCTCGAATCAAATTTCTACGTGTGTTTTATGAATTTAAGAAAAAAAACGCTGAATGGTCTTGTATGGACTTTTAGTCAACAGTTTGGTGCACAGATAATTAGCTTTTTTATAACTATTTTTTTAGCTAGAATTTTAGCGCCTTCAGAATTTGGAATAATTGCCATGCTTTCTGTTTTTGTGGCTGTTGGAGGCTTGCTAGTTGATGGTGGTCTTTCATCCTCTTTAATCAGAACCGGCAGGGCTAATCAGAAGGATTATTCAACAGTTTTCTTTTTTAACCTTGGAGGAAGCCTGGTAATTTATGTGCTCATTTATTTTCTGGCACCACTGATTTCCAGTTTTTATAAGCAGGAAATACTTACCTCAGTGCTTAGAGTTTATTCTATTGTGTTTATTATCAATGCATTCTATGAAATTCAAAATGCACGACTTGTAAAAGTTATGGATTTTAAAACCCAGGCATTGATACAGCTGCCATCAGTACTCACGAGCGGACTCATAGGGATTTTATTGGCAATTAATGGATTTGGAGTTTGGAGTCTAGTATGGATGAATATTTCCCAATCCTTCCTAATTACTTTATTCCATTGGATTTTTTCAAAATGGCGACCATCTTTAGTTTTCGACTCAACATGTTTTAAAAAACACTTCCATTTTGGGTATAAAATGACTCTTTCCGGTTTATTGGAAGTCATTTACAAAAATATCTATGTACTTATCATCGGTAAAAGTTATTCGGCAGCTCAATTGGGTTTTTATTCAAGAGCAGACTCTATCAGTCAGCTGCCAACAAACAATATTTTTAACGCCATCAATAGTGTCACTTACCCAATGTTTGCTTCCATTTCAGAAG
>NZ_JBIILQ010000201.1:0-5184 GCF_044232565.1 Daejeonella sp.
ATTTCTCCATTCCATCAAAGGCCACACAAATTACAGATGCATTTTTGCCAAGCCATTTATTGGTAATTCCGGCATAGGAATTTTGCTCCTGAATGAGGTAAGGAATATTCATTTGAGATGCCGCATACAATAAAGGACCTGAAGCATATCCACCAACACCTACAACAACATCAGGGTTAAAATCTTTGATTATTGCTCTCGCTTTGAGCACACTTTTCAAAACCTTGAATGGCAGGAACACATTTTTAATAAGAGAAGCACGCTGAAAACCACTGATATCTAAACCAATAATTTTATAGCCTGCAGCAGGAACTTTTTCCATTTCCATGCGACCATTAGCACCGACAAAAAGAATCTCCGTTTGGGAATCAATTTTTTTCAGGGCATTAGCAATAGCAATAGCCGGAAAAATATGTCCGCCAGTACCGCCTCCGCTTATGATCACTCTTTTTGCCATTTTTAGCTATTAATCTTGTTTATTCTTTGTCTATTAATATTAGGCCATTGCTGGAATCTCACCTATTACTACCTTTTCTTGACTTTGTTTTTTGCGCTCATCATTGTCTCTACTCACGCTTAGAATAATTCCGAAGGCGATGCTAGTGAACAATATTGAGGTACCTCCCATACTTACAAGAGGCAGCGGTACACCCGTAACAGGTCCCAATCCAACAGCCACCGCCATATTACCAAATGCCTGGATGCTTAAACTAAAGCTCAAGCCTGCAGCGAGAAGTGCCCCAAAGGCCTTCGGACTCTGCGTTACAATTAAAACGCATCGATATAGAAATATTAGATATAATAAGACTAGTCCGACGCCACCCACCATACCATACTCCTCAATAATTAGTGCGTACACAAAATCCGAGTAAGGGTGAGGTAAATAATTTCTTTGCGTACTATTTCCCGGACCTTTACCAAACAATCCGCCGGTAGCGATTGCAATTTTTGCTTGGTCAGCCTGAAATGATTTATCGGAACTGGCCTTTTCAGGATTCCAAAAGGTTTGAATACGGGAATAGTAGGTATTGCGTCGCGGACCGAGGAACATTACAGCTGCAAGCAGAATAGAGCCTGCAAAGCAAACTACTGCAATTTGTTTTATACTAATCCGACCAATAAGAAGCAGAAGAATACTTACTCCAAATAACATGATAGCGGTAGAAAGATTGGCTAAAGCAATTAGGACGAAGACGCCACAAACAGCACTCATAATTGGAATAAAAGCCTTTTTAACATCCTTTATATTTTCTTGCTTCTTACTTAAGCTTCTTGCCAAGAAAGTAATTAGGGCAAGTTTGGCAAGATCTGAAGTCTGGAACGTTTGATTAATAATTGGAATAGTTACCCAGCGACTAGCCTCATTAACATTGGCACCGAAAATCAAAGTATAGGCGAGTAAAGGAATAGTAATAACCATCAAAACCTTGCTAATACCAGCGTAATAGCGATAATCAAGAAGGTGAGAGAAATACATTAAGGCGATACCACCAACAATCATCACTAAGTGTTTAATTAGAAATTGCTCAGTGCCAACACCTTTTTTATAGGCAAGCGTACCTGTTGCACTGTAAACAGCTAATAGCGACCATACCGAAAGTAAAATCACAATAAGCCAAATCCAGCGATCACCTTTTGTTTTGCTAATTAGTCTTTCCATGTAGATGGTTAGTTGGTTAGTTATTAGTTGGTTAGTTTTAGTTGGTTAGTGATTAGAGTTCTTTTACTGCTTTTTTAAACTGGTTTCCTCTGTCTTCATAATTTTTAAATAAGTCGAAGCTCGCACAAGCAGGTGATAAGAGTACAGTATCGCCTTTAGCTGCTAGGTGATAGGCCATTTGAACGGCTTCATCAGCTGAAAAAGTATTTACAATAACCTCTACATCATCTTCAAAAGCCTCATGAATGCGTTTATTATCCTTGCCGAGGCAAACGATGGCTTTCACTTTCGACTTCACCAAATCTTTTAGCATATTATAGTCATTGCCCTTATCTACCCCACCAAGGATAAGTACAACATCTGAAGGCATACTTTCAAGGGCATACCAAGTTGAATTCACATTTGTCGCTTTTGAGTCGTTGATAAAATCAATACCCGAAATACGAGCAACATGCTCCAATCTATGCTCAATATTAGTGAAGCTAGCCATGCTTTCGCGGATGCTTTCATTTCTCAATTCAAGAACTTTTGCCACTATTCCTGAAGCCATAGAGTTGTAGATGTTGTGCTTGCCCTGAAGAGCTAAATCTTTAATTGACATAGTAAATGATTCTTGGTTGTGGTGAAGTTTTATATTAATCTGATCGTTTTGAAGGAATGCGCCGTTATCAAGTATATTTTCGATTGAAAATGGAAAAGCTTGAGCATTAATTTGATGTTTTAATAGGCCTTTTTGAGTTTCCTCATCATCAGCGCAATAGATAAACACATCACCCGGCGCTTGGTTTTGAATAATTCTGAACTTTGAGTCCGAATAATTCTCCATTTTATAATCGTAACGATCTAAATGATCGGGCGTAATATTCAGTAAAACAGCGATATCAGCTTTAAACTGATACATATTATCGAGCATGAAGCTGCTGATTTCCAATACATAGATATCAAAATTTTCAAATGCTACCTGGCGTGCAAAGCTCTTGCCGATATTTCCAGCTAGACCAATATTTAGACCTGCATTTTTGAGAATGTGATAGGTTAGTAAGGTGGTAGTTGATTTGCCGTTAGACCCAGTAATACAGATCATTTTAGCATTGGTATAGCGACCAGCAAATTCAATTTCAGAAAGAATAGGAATATTATTTTGGATCAACTTTTTAATAATCGGGGCCTTTTCAGGGATTCCCGGACTTTTAATTACCTCGGTAGCAGCAAGAATGAGATCCTCATTATGGCCATTCTCTTCAAAAGAGATTTCAGCCTGAAGTAAATCATTTTTGTACTTATCAGCAATAGGGCCAAAATCAGACACGAAAACCTCAAAGCCTTGCTTTTGAGCAAGCAAAGCCGCACCAACGCCGCTTTCGCCGGCACCAAGAATGACGATATAGTTCTTCTTTCCCATTACCTTAGCTTTAAAGTGACGATGGTTAAAATAGCAAGGATTATACCTACAATCCAGAAGCGCGTTACAATTTTAGCTTCGTGGTATCCTTTTTTCTGGTAGTGGTGATGAAGGGGAGACATCAAAAATATGCGACGACCTTCACCGAATTTCCTTTTCGTATATTTAAAATAAGAAACCTGCAAGATTACAGATAGATTTTCAATTAAAAACACCCCGCAAAGCACCGGAATTAGAAGTTCCTTCCTAATCATGATGGCGAATGCTGCAATGATACCTCCAATAGCAAGGCTGCCTGTATCACCCATAAACACTTGCGCAGGATAAGAGTTATACCATAAAAATCCCACACAAGCACCTACAAAGGCACCAGCAAAAATTACCAATTCACCCGAAAAGGGGATGTACATAATATTAAGGTAATCAGCGAAAATGGCATTTCCAGAAACATAAGCTAGAATTGCGAGCGTAATTCCTATAATTGCCGAAGTACCTGTTGCGAGCCCGTCGATACCATCTGTTAAATTAGCGCCATTTGAAACGGCAGTAACAATAACCACTACGAAGAGAAGAAAAACTACTAGGGAATATTTACCATACTCCGCTCCAAAAACTGTTAGAACTTTGGCATAATCAAATTCATTATCCTTGTAAAAAGGCACATTGGTAAGCGTAGATTTAACATCTTGATAATAATATTTTGATGAAGGATTTACAGCATCCGCAGAAGCCTGAACAGCTGCAGGAGCTGCTATACGCTCTCTAACTACAATATCAGGATGGAAATACATGGTCCAGCCGATAATTAAAGCCAATCCCACCTGACCCATAATTTTAAAGCGGCCAGCAAGACCTTCCTTATCTTTTTTAAATACTTTTATGTAATCATCAAGGAAGCCAATTGCCCCCATCCAAACGGTAGTGATGAGCATTAAGATAATGTAAATATTATCGATACGCGCAAATAAGAGGGTTGGGACTAATATTCCAAGAAGAATGATCAGACCGCCCATAGTGGGAGTCCCTTGCTTTTGCATTTGACCTTCCAACCCGAGGTTCCTCACCGATTCACCCACTTGTTTGGCACGAAGAATTCTGATAAGGCGAGCTCCATAAACAGTGGTAAGAAGAAGCGATAAGATTACAGCCATGCTTGTACGGAACGATATAAACTGAAACAAGCCTGCTCCAGGAATATCATATTGCTTATCAAGCCAGGCAAATAGGTAGTACAACATTAGCTTACCAGATTTAAAAATTCAGTTAATATTTCTTTATCATCAAAAGGAAGCTTCACTCCTGCGATTTCCTGATATTTTTCATGCCCTTTTCCGGCCACCACAATGATATCGCCAGGTTTCGCCAAATGGCAGGCTGTACGAATCGCCTCCCTTCTATCGGTAATAGAAAGCACTTTTTTCTTAGTGTGGGGCATCACCCCGACTTCCATTTCCCTAATTATTTGTTCTGGAGCTTCAGTTCGGGGGTTATCAGATGTAAGAATTACCTTATCACTCCAATCACAAGCAACCTGCGCCATTATGGGGCGTTTTGTTTTATCACGATCGCCACCACAACCAATTACAGTTATTAGCTGCTCAGTACCTTTACGGATATCCTGAATGGTGCTAAGCACATTTTGCACTGCATCTGGCGTATGTGCATAATCAACAATACCGATAATTCCGGAGGGAGAAATCATGTAATCGAAGCGACCTTCAGCACCTGAAAGACGACTCAAGGAGGTCAAAACCCTCAATTTATCCTGCTCTAATAAGAGTGCTGTGGCATAAACAGCTAATAGATTATAGGCATTGAAGCTACCCACCATTTTAAACCAAACCTCATCCTGTTCGATATCAAGCAGGAGTCCGCTGAAATGATTTTCAATAATTTTAGCTTTAAAATCAGCGATATTTTTAAGCCCGTAGCTCTTTTTATGCGCCTTCGTATTTTGGAGCATCACCATTCCATTTTTATCATCCACATTGGTTAATGCGAAAGCCTTATTGTTGAGACCATCAAAGAAGCCTTTTTTAGCTTTTAAATATGAATCAAAGGTTTTATGGAAATCGAGGTGATCATGAGTAAGATTAGTAAATATTCCGCCGGCAAATTCAAG
>NZ_JBIILQ010000202.1:0-5183 GCF_044232565.1 Daejeonella sp.
CAGTAGATTTAAGTAAACGTATTTTGCATGCTTGCCAAAATGATTTGAATCAACTTGCTCGTTTAAGCATTGCAGAGCTCTCCAAATTTAAAGGTATTGGCGAAGCAAAAGCAATTTCTATCATTGCGGCACTTGAAATTGGGCGACGCAGAAAAGAGACTTTAAGTCCCGAGAAAGTTCAAGTATCAACAAGCATCGATGTTTATGAATCGATTGCATCCCGATTTAGAGATCTCAACCATGAAGAGTTTTGGATTATTGTGCTAAATCGAGCAAATAAAATCACTTCTAGTCATTTAATAAGCAAGGGTGGGCAGGCTGGAACAATTGCTGATCCGAAAATTATTTTCAATATTGCCCTCGAAAATCATGCAGCTTCTATCATATTGGCGCACAACCATCCCTCCGGAAATTTGAAACCTAGTCAGGCAGATTTAGATTTAACCCGTAAACTACGCTCTGCAGGCATGTTTCTAGATATCCCAGTCCTCGATCATCTCATCATTACTAATTTAGGTTTCTTTAGTTTTGCCGATGAAGGAATTTTAGATTGAGTTTTAATAAAATATCACTATTGTCCGGTTAAAATAAAATTTTCATAAAAAAGCCATTTATATTCAATTTACCATGTTTTGAATATCTGTTAGTACTACCAATTGCAGTAGTTTCTCTGTTTATATTGCCATTACCTCGAAATCTGCAATATTTTTACCTAAAATGATAGGTCTGATCGTAAGCTTTGGCCTGAGCACAAAATCACCGTTAACGTTTTTTCCGCCTCAGCTGGTGCGGCAGGCATAGTCCAGGCCAAAGCATTAACATTAATAGCATCAGGTGCAGCGGCGGCATTTTGTTTCTTTTCTGCTGAAGGAAAAGAAAAAAGAATCATTAGGTTTGAGAATTTTATCTTACAATGAAAATTTCCCCAGGTACTTCTTATAAAATATTATAAATTAAACAATTAACAGTTCTAATTTCCTATCCCAAATATCATATCTCTTTATATCTTTGTTTTTTATCATTTTTAGAACATGAAGATCTCTTATAAGTGGCTGAAGCAATTCATCAATACGAATAAAACTCCCGAAGAATTATCCTTAATATTAACCAATATCGGTTTGGAAGTGGAGAGCCTTGAAAAGGTTCAGTCAGTTCCGGGCGGATTAGAAGGCTTGGTGATTGGTTATGTGAAAGAATGTGCACAGCATCCAAATGCAGATCGACTTAAGGTAACTAAGGTTGATGTAGGATTGGATGAGGACCTTCAAATTGTTTGTGGAGCTAATAATGTGGCTGCGGGACAAAAAGTTGTTGTAGCAACAGTAAATACTACCATTTATCCAACCGCTGGTGAGCCTTTTAAAATCTCTAAATCAAAAATCAGAGGTGAAGTTTCGGAAGGAATGATTTGTGCAGAGGATGAAATAGGCTTAGGACATGATCATGCTGGAATTATTGAATTAGATGCGGAAGCAAACATAGGATCTGCAGCAAGTTCATACTTTAAATTAGAGGATGATTTTATTTTTGAAATAGGCTTAACTCCAAATCGTGCCGATGCGGCTTCTCATTTAGGTGTTGCTCGCGATTTAGCAGCTTACCTGAATTTAGAAATTACAATGCCTGATATTTCGAGCTTTAAAGTGGAGAATCAGGAATTATCTATTCCTGTTGAAGTTCAAGACCTGGATGCTTGTCGCCGTTACTCCTCATTAAGCATCAGCGGAATTACCGTAAAAGAATCACCTGAATGGCTAAAGGATAAATTAAATGCAATTGGAATCAGACCCATTAATAATGTGGTTGATGTAAGCAGTTTTGTGCTTCATGAACTTGGGCAGCCGCTACATGCTTTTGATGCGGATGCTATCGTGGGGCAGAAAGTTATCGTTAAGAAAGTTTCTGAGGGGACAATCTTTACTACTTTAGACGATGTTGAACGTAAGTTGTCACCTGATGATTTGATGATTTGTAATGCCCAAGGGCCTATGTGTATTGCTGGAGTTTTTGGAGGTAAAATTTCAGGGATAAAAGATACAAGTACAAAAATATTTTTAGAGAGTGCATGGTTTGATGCAGTAGCGGTGCGTAAGACTTCGAAGCGCCATGGACTAAAAACAGATGCTTCCTTTAGGTTTGAGCGTGGCACAGACCCCGAGATGACTGTAATCGCTTTAAAACGTGCCGCATTACTTATTCAGGATCTTGCCGGTGGCTATATTTCATCATCGGTTTCAGATATTTATCCAATACCTGCCAAAGCTTTTGATGTTGAAATTTCATTTAAAAATGTAACGCGTTTAATTGGTAAAGAAATTTCAAAAGAAGAGATTCAAGCTACTTTAAACGGTTTGGGTATAAACATAGTTGCTCAAGACCAAGAAGGAATGAAGTTGGAGGTTCCAGCTTTTAAGGTTGATGTTACGCGTGAAGTTGATATCATTGAGGAAATTCTTAGAATTCATGGGTATAATAATATTGAGATACCAAATCAGATTCGTGCATCTTTAAATCCATCACAAAAGCCAGATAAAGAACTTCTTCAAAACCAATGTGCCGATTTACTGTCTGCCAATGGTTTTTTTGAGATTCTTAGCAATTCATTAACCAAATTGGCCTATTCTTCTCAGCCAGATTTAGCTGTTAAGATTCTTAATCCTTTAAGTAGTGATTTAGATGTGATGCGTCAAAATTTGTTATTCTCAGGATTGGAAGCTATTTCCTATAATCAGAATCGTCGTAACTCTGATCTGAAAT
The DNA here is from genome assembly GCF_044232565.1 of Daejeonella sp. Lineage (GTDB taxonomy): Bacteria > Bacteroidota > Bacteroidia > Sphingobacteriales > Sphingobacteriaceae > Daejeonella. Next base: position 2,758 of record NZ_JBIILQ010000202.1, read on the forward strand.
TATATGAGTTCGGGAAGGTTTATAGTCTTGAAAATGAGAGCTATAAAGAGAACCAAAAACTTTCAATTTTTATCACTGGCGCAAAGCATGCAGAAAACTGGGCTGCTAAATCAAATGCTGTTGGTTTTTACAATGTTAAATCAATAGTCGATTTGCTAATTAATAGACTCAATATTAAGGGTTTAAGTTCGGTTGAAACTACTAATCCTGATTTTTCTTCAGGAATTAGCTACCGTAAGGGAGAAAAGGTCTTGGTTGATTTTGGTACCCTTTCTAAAAAAGCATTAAAAATGCTGGATATAAATGCGGATGTTTTTTATGCTGATTTTGACTGGGATCTTATCATAAAGTCGGTTAGAAATAATAAAATTAGCTATACTGAAGTATCAAAATTTCCATCTGTAAGACGTGATTTATCCATGTTAATAAATAAGGAGCTTACATTTGAACAATTAAAGCAAATTGCTTTAAAAACAGATAAAAGTCTTTTGAAGGAAGTAAATGTTTTCGATGTTTATGTTGGCGATAAACTTCCAGAAGGCAAAAAATCGTATGCGCTAAGTTTTGTGATTCAAGATGAGGAAAAAACACTTGCTGATAAACAAATTGAGTCTTTTATGCAAAAGTTAATTATTAATTTTGAGAAACAGGCAGGGGCAGAGATAAGAAGGTAGTTAGAAAAACATAAAGCTTAAAACTCATAACCTAAACATAAAACTCAAATGGCAGTTGCAGATCAGCTTAGTAAAGTAATCGATAAAACAAGCAGGCTAATAGAGCTTTATACTGTTTTGCAGGAAGAAAACGACTTATTGAAGCTCGAAAATGATCATTTAAAACAGACAGTAGATCATCATTCACAGCTAAAAGTTGATTTGGAAGAAAAGTTAAGAGTTTTAACATTGGCTCGCTCTTTGGAAGGTATGCAGACAACAGATTTAGGTCTTAATGAAAAAACTTTTGACATAAAGCAAAAAATTACCGATTTTGTACGCGAAATAGATAAGTGTATTGTATTACTTAAAAAGTAGTACTTAGTGAAAATAAGCTCAAATGGGAGAAATCTCCATAAAAATAAATATTGCTGATCGCGTTTATCCCTTAAAGGTAAACACGGAAGAAGAGGAATTGATTAGAAGGGCAGCCAAGATAATTAACGACCGTATAAAAGAATATCAAGAAAATTATGCGGTTCGAGATAAGCAGGATTTGTTATCCATGTGTGTTTTACATTATGCTACAGCTACTTTGAAGGCTGAAAGTAAGGTAATGAATGAAGATGTGGATGTAACGGAAAAGGTTTATCAGTTAGATCAGATGCTCAGCAACTTTTTTTCTAAGTAGTATTGTTCTTTAAAAAGAGCAAAAAAGTTTAACTCGTTTAAATTTTTATTTTCACTAAATAGGGCTTAATATTCATTGTTTGAAGATTAAACTTTTGTCATTGCCAAGGTATTTGATTTGAGTTTTTTTGTTAAACAAGATATTAATACGATGCAGGAATCTTAAAAATTTAATGAGTTTTTTATACCTAAAACAATTATGAACATAATACAAATAGTACTTTACATATTCATCGGACTAGCAGTTGGGGTGGTTATCGGACGGTTTTTACTGCGAAGCCTATTCCGTAATCAGGAAATAAATGCCCAAAACAAAGCGAAAAAGATTCTTAAGGATGCAGAAACAAATGCAGAGATCTTAAGAAAAGATAAACTTCTTGAAGCAAGAGAGAAATTTCTGCAGATGAAGGCTGATCATGAACAGGAAATTAATTCCAAAAATAATACGATTAATCAGCGTGAAAATTCAATTAAGCAAAAGGAGCAGTCCATCAATCAAAAGATTGAAAATCTTTCAAAAAAGGAAGATGAACTGACTAATGTTAAGTCAAATCTTGAAAAACAGATTGAAATCGCTCAGAAGAAACAAGAAGATGTTGATGTTTTAAAGAATCAGCATATTCAAAAGATGGAAACCATCGCTGGTTTATCGGCCGAAGATGCAAAAAACCAATTGATTGATTCATTGCGTGAAGAGGCTCGTACGCAAGCAATGATTCAAATTAAGGATATTGTTGATGAAGCTAAATTAACTGCTAGCAAAGAGGCTAAAAAGGTGGTTATTCAGACCATTCAGCGTACAGCTACTGAAAGTGCCATCGAAAACACAGTATCCATCTTTAATATTGAAAATGATGAGATTAAGGGTAGAGTAATTGGTCGTGAGGGTAGAAACATCCGTGCGCTTGAAGCTGCTACAGGAATTGAAATTATTGTTGATGATACTCCGGAAGCCATTATTCTTTCAGGTTTTGATCCTGTTAGACGTGAAATTGCACGTTTAGCATTACACCGTTTAGTAACTGATGGTCGTATTCATCCTGCTAGAATTGAGGAAGTAGTTGCAAAAACTAAAAAGCAGAT
>NZ_JBIILQ010000203.1:0-5180 GCF_044232565.1 Daejeonella sp.
CACCCTACAATTTAGAATGCTTAATAGTTCTAAAGGTCCGGCGATGTGGAGCCCTAGAGCACAAAGTGATAGAAAAAGATTTGCCGAAGAATGGCGGTTGGCACTCGAAAAAACACCAAATGTAGACTTCTGGCAAGATACGGCAACCTCCTTAATCATAGAAGAAAATAAGGTTTGTGGTGTGCATACATCTTTAGGCATAAGAATAGAATCAAGAGCGGTGGTATTAACAAACGGTACCTTTTTAAATGGTATTATACACGTCGGGGAAAAGAAATTTGGTGGTGGACGAACTGGGGAAAAATCTGCAACGGGAATAACTGAACAATTGGTTGACCTTGGCTTCGAAGCAGGGCGAATGAAGACGGGTACACCACCAAGGGTTGATGGCAGATCATTGGATTACTCAAAAATGGAAGAGCAGTGGGGCGATGAAAAACGCGGAAGATTTTCATATACCAATGTTGATTTACCCACCGAACAGAGATGCTGCTGGATTACCTATACAAATTCAGAAGTTCACGAAGCATTAAAAGAGGGCTTTGAGAAATCACCAATGTTTACCGGAAGAATAAAAGGTTTAGGTCCTAGGTATTGCCCCTCAATTGAAGATAAAATAAACAGATTTGCCGAACGCGATAGACATCAAATATTTGTAGAACCCGAAGGATGGAATACCGTGGAAATTTATGTGAATGGGTTTTCAACTTCACTTCCTGAGGATGTACAATATAAGGCTCTTACAAAAATACCAGGCTTTGAAAATGCCAAGATGTTTAGACCTGGTTATGCAATTGAATACGACTTCTTCCCTCCTACTCAATTGAACTTAACACTTGAAACAAAAAAAATTGAGCATTTATATTTTGCGGGGCAAATAAACGGAACAACCGGTTATGAAGAGGCAGCATGCCAAGGCTTCATGGCAGGTATCAATGCCCATCAAAAGATAAATCAAAAAGAAGAGCTAATATTAAAAAGGGCAGAATCTTATATTGGTGTATTAATAGATGACCTGGTAACCAAAGGTACAGAAGAGCCCTATAGAATGTTTACATCAAGAGCAGAACATCGATTATTATTAAGACAAGATAATGCAGACATCCGACTAAGTGGGATCGGCCATCAACTGGGGTTAATTAGTGATGACCGCTTAGAAAAAGTAAATAAAAAAATAAGGAACGCAGACAAAATTGTAGCTTATTTAAAAAATACATCAATAACCCCATCAGCAGTAAATCATATATTAGAAAGTCAAGGTACCCCCAGAATATCACAAAACGTAAAAATGTTTCAATTAATCACAAGGCCGCAAATTGGATTTGATGACTTAAGAAAAGCGGATCCAATATTTTATGAACTCTTAGAAAATTACGATCTCGAAACAATTGAACAAGCGGAAATAAACGTTAAATATGAAAGCTACTTTGAAAAAGAGTTAGAAATAGTAGATAAAATGAAACGAATGGAGGATTCAATAATTAATCCAGAATTCAACTATCGCCAACTCGTATCACTATCAAAAGAAGCACGCGAAAAATTAATGAAGATAAAACCAAGAACACTCGGACAAGCTTCAAGGATTTCGGGAGTTTCTCCGTCAGATATTTCAGTTTTAATGGTTCACATGAGTCGTTAATACCTAAGTATCTGATTTACTGATATTTATATTAAAAATAAAACAATAAAAAAATATTGATTCTAAGGCACTATCTCAACACAAGCAATGATTTAGGTTTAGAAAGATACAAAACTCAACAGGAGGCTTAAAAATGGTCAATTTTAAAAGAACACTTGGTTTAACCATTGCGTTATTATGGGTAACATCAATTTTTTTAATTTCCTCATGCGCAAGTGTGCAATCGCCAACCGGCGGACCAAAAGATACTATACAACCGGTTATTATTAAAGAGATCCCAAAAAACTTAAGTAGAAATTTTAATGTTCAAAAAATAGAAATAGAATTTGACGAATTTATTAAACTGAGTAATGAGTTTACAGAGATCAGTGTTTCGCCAAGTATGGATATCCCACCAGTTTACAAAGCCAAAAAAGAAAAACTCACTATAAATTTTGAAGAACCTCTATTACAAAATACCACCTACACCATAAACTTTGGAAAGGCAATATTGGATGTAAACGAAGGAAATATTTTAAAAAATTACAGTTATGTATTTTCAACCGGGAACGAGATCGATTCATTATCCATATCGGGCACAGTAATAAACGCCTTAACAAAACAAAAAATAAAAGATGTCACCGTTTTTATCCTGCCGCTTAGTCAGGATTCATTATTTGGAAAGAAAAAACCGAATTTTTTCACCACAACAGACACCGCAGGAAACTTTAAATTATCAAATCTAAGAGAAGATAATTATAAAATATATGCACTAAATGAACAAGGAGGTGGTGATAGAATTTACAACGGGAAACTGGAAGAAATAGCTTTTTTAAAAAATCCAATAAAACTAAATAAAGACACCAACAATATTATTTTAAGTTTATTTAAAGAAATACCTAAACAATTCGCCATTATCGATAGAAAAATAGAAAATGATGGTAAAATATCTATTATTTTCAATAAACCAATAATAGAGCCAGCCGTAGATATTTTAGAACCAATAACACTCAATAGTCTAAAAACGGTTGAATTTTCAACAAGCAGAGATTCAGCGAGAATTTGGCTTCCTGAGTTAACCTTTGATTCTATAAAAGTGGCTATTAAATCTGCGAAAACAGCCTTAGATACCATTACAATAAGAAGAAACAAAAAAGATACCTATACAGAAATATTAGGTATAGCAGACAATATAACCAATGGAAGACTAAAACCCGGTTCCGAACTAAATATCCGCTTCTCTACGCCCATCAAATCACTAAACGAGAAGCTTATAAGTGTTTTAGAGGACTCGATTCCTGTGAAGAATTATAGCATTCTGGAGAATAAAAATTTACAAAAAACATACACGCTAAAATATCCTTGGAAACTAAATAAACAATACCTTTTGAAATTTGAAAACAATACTTTTGAGGATATTTCAGGTAATAAGTCTAAACTTTATAATAGGAAATTTGAACTTGATATAGAAGATAATTATGGAAGTATCTCTATGAATATAACCGTGCCTGATACAAGCAAAACCTATGTAATACAATGGCTAACAGAAGACTACAAATTACTTAGAGAAGACAACCTAAATAAAAACAAGACAATAAGTTACACACGTTATCCAACAGGAAAATATAAAATCAGGGTAATCTATGACCTAAATAAGAACAAAGAATGGGATACAGGAAATCTTCAATTAGGAATACAACCTGAAAATACTTGGATTTTTGATAAAATAGTCACTATTAGACCGAATTGGGATTTGGAAGAAAATATACTTATTCCGAATCCGGAATAAACCAATTGGAGTACATTTTATAATTTTCTGGAAGTTTTTTCAAAAGAGTAATTTGTTCTTCCGTAAGTGGTTTTATTTTTCGAGCCGGTATACCAGCATAAAGAAAACCAGACTCACAAGTCGTATTTTCTAAAACAATAGCACCAGCGGCAATAATACAGAACTCTTCAACAATAGCATGATCCATCACTATAGCTCCCATTCCAATAAGAACATGATCTTGCAAAACACAACCATGCACCAAGGCGTTATGCCCAATAGAAACATTATTTCCAATAATTGTTGGTGCTTTTAAATAAGTACAATGAATAACCGCACCATCCTGAATATTGGTATTATCGCCAATCGTAATGTAATTAACATCCCCTCTAATTACAGCACTAAACCAAACGGAACAATGTTTACCCATGGTTACATCACCCACAATAGTTGAATTTTCAGCAAGAAAACAATCCGTCCCAATAGTCGGATATACTCCTTTAACAGGTAAAATTAATGGCATAATCTAAATTTAAAATACAGTATCATGTGGTGCTTCTGCATGTACTTTATAATCTGTATTAAAATGTAAACCACGGCTTTCTTTACGTAATTTAGCTGATTTAATAACGATATAAGCATTTTGTATCACATTCCTTAATTCACATAACTTCACAGAAAGGGTAGTTTTTTTATAAAAAGATTCAGTCTCTTCATACAATAAACCTAAACGACGCATTGCTCGATCAAGTCTGAAATCTGAACGAACAATTCCAACATAATCACTCATAACTTTTTGAGTCTCACGTAAATTATGGGTAACAAGAATATCTTCATTAGATAACTTAGTATCCGTTTCATCCCATTCGGGGATAGTATCCAAAATAGTGTAATTTTTAAAAACCTTAATAGCGTGCTCAAAAATACGATGTGCAAAAACTGGTGCTTCAAGTAAAGAGTTTGAAGCTAAACGATTAGCACCATGAAGCCCGGTGCTGGCACATTCACCACACGCATATAAGCGATGTATAGATGACTTACCATCTTGATCAACGAGTATACCACCACACATATAATGAGCCGCAGGAGTCACCGGAATTAAATCCCGAGTCATATCAATTCCAATACTTAAACATTTTGCATAAATATTGGGGAAGTGAGATAAAATATCTGCTTTTGAACGATGACGAATATCTAAATAAACAAAATCATCCCCAGATTTTTTCATCTCCGCATCAATAGCACGCGCCACAATATCTCGCGGAGCGAGAGATCCGCGCTCATCGTATTGGTGCATAAATTCTTGTTCATTTTTAGTTTTTAGAACACCACCAAAACCTCGAACAGCTTCTGAAATTAAAAAAGATGGATACTCTCCAGGATTATAAAGCGCAGTAGGATGAAACTGAATAAACTCCATATTACGAACTTTAGCCTTAGCACGATAACCCATTGCTATACCATCACCCGTAGCTATAACAGGATTCGTGGTGGTAGAATACACATGCCCAGCACCACCAGAAGCCATAAGAGTAACTTTAGAGAGAAACTTTTCAACTTTATTAGTCGCAGTATTTAAGGCATATATACCATAACATTCAATATCATCCGACTTCCGATCCACAAATACACCAATATGATGCTGTGTGATTAATTCTACAGCAAAATAATGAGTAAGAATTTCAATATTGGGATTATGATGAATTTGTTCTAATAAAGATCTTTCAATTTCAAAACCAGTAATATCCTTATAATGAAGTACCCTACTTTCTGAATGTCCGCCTTCCTTTGCTA
>NZ_JBIILQ010000204.1:0-5173 GCF_044232565.1 Daejeonella sp.
AATTAATAGCTCCCCCGACTGCCCTTTAAATCCTAAACCTGTATCCAAAACAATCAAATCATTCTTCGTTTCAACAAGAAAGGGTTGCACAAAAATAAACAGAGAAGCAGGTCTATCTTTTGGGTTGTGTAGTGTTGGATCGAAGGGAATGAAGGTCTTTGTACTATCTACTGAATAAGATCCTTCATATAAGGCTAAAGCTTTCAATGTTCTTTGTATATTGTAAGGTTAAATTCTATTTTTACACATTATTAGGCAAAGATATGGAAAAAAGGTGGGTGGAATGGGAAGTTAAGAACCATACTGCAAGTGCAGAATTACAGGAATCATTAAAAATTGATGCCATTCTCGCCGACCTTCTGGTAAAGCGAGGCATCAATTCCTATGAGGATGCGCATTCTTTTTTTAGGCCAACACTCGAACAGCTTCATGATCCTTTTTTGATGAAGGATATGGATCTGGCTATCACCCGAATTGAGCAAGCTATACAAGCAGGAGAAAAGATTCTTATTTACGGTGATTATGACGTTGATGGCACCACCGCTGTAGCCTTAACCTATAGTTTCTTTAAAAAGCACCATGCCGCAATAGATTTTTATATTCCTGATCGATATTTGGAGGGCTATGGAATTTCTAGCCAAGGAATTGACTATGCCGCAGAAAATGGATATTCACTGATCATTGCACTTGACTGCGGAATAAAATCAAACGATAAAATCGCTTACGCCAATGAAAAAGGTGTGGATTTTATCATTTGTGATCATCACCTCCCGGGAGATACCTTACCTGCGGCGATTGCCATTCTCGACCCAAAACGGACTGATTGCAATTATCCGTACAAAGAATTATCAGGTTGCGGCATCGGGTTCAAGCTGATCCAGGCCTATGCACAGAAAAACAACCTCCCTGTTGAGGAAATAAATACTTATCTCGATTTAGTTGCTGTAAGTATTGCTGCAGACATTGTTCCAATAACTGGAGAAAATAGAGTCTTGGCTTGGATAGGATTGCAAAAGCTCAATAGTGATCCCTGCAAAGGACTGAGTGCACTCATGGACCTTTCGGGAAGAAAAGACCTCACCATTACGGATGTAGTATTCACCATAGGACCCAGAATTAATGCTGCCGGCAGAATAGATGATGCAAAACATGCGGTAAATCTCTTAATCGCCGAAAATGATGCGCTAGCCTTTGAAAAAGGACAAATTATAAATACAAAAAACACAGAGCGTAAAGAACATGATAGCCTGATTACAGAACAGGCCTTAGCATTAATTGATGAAGATCCGGCGCTGATTGCAAGGAAAACCACTGTGGTTTATAACCACGACTGGCACAAAGGCGTAATTGGCATTGTGGCATCCCGTTTAACAGAAAAATATTACCGTCCCACTATTGTAATGACTCATTCCAATGGCAAAGCAGCAGGCTCCGCACGGTCAGTCCTAGGTTTTGACCTTTACGAAGCCCTAAGCGAATGCAGCGAGCTCCTTGAACAATTTGGCGGACATAAATATGCTGCCGGTTTAACGATGAAAATAGAGAATATACCTGCTTTACAACAAAAATTTGAAGAGGTCGTTTCAAGGACTATAACTGAAGAGCAATTGGTTCAAGCAATAAACATTGACACAGAAATTATGCTGAATCAAATTGATGCCAAGTTCTTTCGGATATTAAAGCAATTTGAACCTTTCGGTCCGCAAAACATGGCACCGATTTTTATAAGTAAAAATGTTTATACTTACAGCGGTGCAGCATTGGTAGGAAACAACCACCTAAAAATGTCAGTACATCAACACAATCAAACTTATTATAATTGCATTGGATTTGGGTTGGCAGAATTTATGCCGATGGTCAATTCGGGTGAACCATTTGACATTTGTTATACTATTGACGAGAACATATGGAAAGAGAAAAAATCGATACAACTGAACATCAAGGGAATACGGGCCACTCTTCCAATCCTAAAAAAATGATTTTAAGAGCCGAAAACCTGGTCAAAAAATACAAGCAAAGAACCGTTGTAAATAATGTTTCCTTCCATGTTTCGCAAGGAGAGATTGTTGGTTTATTGGGACCAAATGGTGCTGGAAAAACGACCTCTTTTTATATGATTGTGGGACTTATCAAGCCGAATGAAGGGCATGTGTATCTGGACGATGAGGATATTACTGAAGATGCCATGTACCGCCGTGCACAAAAAGGAATTGGTTATTTGGCACAAGAAGCCTCCGTTTTTAGAAAACTCACTGTTGAAGACAATATCAAAGCAGTGCTCGAGATGTCGAAACTGAGCAAAGAAGAACAAAAACATAAATTGGAAGAGCTCATTGATGAGTTTAGCCTACATAAAGTTCGGAAAAATCGTGGTGATCTTTTATCGGGGGGCGAGCGTCGCAGGACAGAAATATCAAGAGCGTTGGCTGCAGAGCCTAATTTTATATTGCTGGATGAACCATTTGCCGGAGTTGACCCAATTGCGGTTGAAGAGATCCAAAGTATCGTAGCAAAGCTTAAGTTGCGTAATATTGGTATTTTAATTACTGATCATAATGTGCAAGAAACGCTATCTATCACAGATAGGGCCTATCTTTTGGCAGAAGGTAAAATTATGCTCACCGGTACACCACAAGAAATTGCGGTAAATGAAATGGCTAAAAAGTTTTATCTTGGACAAAACTTTGAACTGCGTAAAAAGAAACATTTATCCGTTTAAGCATCCTAAATAAATGACATTAGTAAATTCCATTTTTACCTGGATAATGAAAAAGCGGATGCACCAGATCGAGCTTTTCATAAAATATCCTTATGATGTTCAGGATGAGTGGTTTCAAACATTAATTTCTACAGCCAAAAATACAGAATGGGGTAAAAAATACGGCTATGAGTCGATTATAAACCAAGATCAATTCAAAGAAAGGGTTCCAATCCAAACCTACGATACGTTAAAGCCATACATTGAGAAAATGTTAAACGGCGAACATAATATACTTTGGCCTACAGATATTAAATGGTTCGCTAAATCATCAGGCACCACAAATGACAGAAGTAAGTTTATTCCAGTAAGTGAAGAATCACTGGAGGAGTGTCATTTTAAAGGTGGTAAAGATCTTCTTTCACTATACTGCAATAATCGGCCCGACACAAAAATATTTACAGGAAAATGCCTTGTTTTAGGCGGAAGTCATCAGATTAATCAACTGAATGCCGACTCTAGCTTTGGCGATTTATCTGCCGTGCTCATCAAAAATCTACCATTCTGGGCCGAATTCTACCGTACTCCTGAAATGTCGATTACCTTAATGGATAATTTCGAGGAGAAAATCGAAAAAATGGCTCGGGCAACCATCGATGTCAATGTGACGAATATTTCGGGGGTACCCACCTGGAACATTGTTCTTGCAAAACGTGTACTTGAAATTACGGGTAAAAACAATTTACTTGAAGTTTGGCCCAACTTAGAATTCTACTTCCACGGAGCGGTAAATTTTAAACCCTACCGCGAACAATTTAAAAAGCTGATTCCTTCGGATAATATGTACTATCTGGAAACTTATAATGCATCAGAAGGGTTTTTCGGTATTCAAGATCAGCCAAACTCTGAAGAGATGCTGCTCATGTTAGACTATGGTATTTACTATGAATTTCTTCCAATGGAGGATATAAACAAGGAAGATCCAAAAACCTTAAGCCTTGATGAGGTGCAGCTAAATAAAAATTACGCACTCATCATCTCCACAAATGCAGGTTTATGGCGTTACATGATTGGTGATACCATTAAATTTACCTCATTAACACCGCATAGAATTCAAATTACAGGACGCACCAAGCATTTCATCAATGCCTTTGGGGAAGAATTAATTATAGATAATGCCGAAAAGGGCCTTTCTAAAGCCTGCGCCGAAACGGGTGCCATCATCCGAGATTATACAGCATGCCCAATTTATTTTGAAGGTAATAATGCTGGCGGACATGAGTGGATTATCGAATTTGAAGTAAAACCAGACAATCTGGAACGTTTCACCGATGTGATGGATCAAACTTTGAGAGAAATAAACTCAGATTATGATGCTAAACGCTATAAAGATATGGCCCTATCTAGACCAAAATTACACCTCGCCCCCGACGGCACTTTTTACGAATGGATGAAAAGTCGCGGTAAACTTGGCGGCCAACATAAAGTGCCACGCCTGGCAAATGATAGAGGGTATGTGGATGAGATTTTGAAATTGTTGTAGGGACAGGTCGAGACCTGTCCACACCTTTGCAATTTTTATGAATATTTACGATTATCCGGATATTTACGGACAGGTCGCGACCTGTCCCTACCATTGCAATCCTTCCGGACAGGTCGCGACCTGTCCCTACGCCTTCTTCGGGAACATCAAGGAGGCCACAATACTTGTGGTAAGGATAAATAAAATGATAAACAAGGAATGCACCGTCGTGAAACCCCACATACTCAACCAGTGATGGGCAAGCATTTTTATTCCGATAAACAACAATAAGAATGAAAGTCCCAGTTTAAGGTAATGGAATTTATGAATCACATTTACCAGTAGGAAAAACATGGAACGCAATCCCAAAATGGCAAAGATATTAGAGAAAAATACGATGTAGGGATCTTTCGTGACAGCAAAAATTGCCGGGATCGAATCAACAGCAAAAATCAGATCAGTAAACTCAACAATCAATAGAACGATAAAAAGTGGGGTAACCATTTTCACACCATCCACTTTAATGAAAAATTTATTGCCAACAAACTCAGGATAAACCGAGAAATATTTGGATGCAAAACGTACTACTTTGTGGTTCTCTGTATCGATTTTCTCTTCCTCATCCCTACTCAAGAACATACTTATACCGGTATAAACCAGGAAAGCACCAAAAATATAAAGTATCCAGTCGAAGCGATTAATAAGGGTTGATCCCAGAAAAATAAAGCCAAATCGCATCATTACTGCGCCAATAATACCCCAAAAGAGCACGCGGTGATAATATTTCTCATCCACATTGAAGGCTGAAAAAATAAGCACCATCACAAAAATATTATCTACCGAAAGCGCGTATTCAATCACATATCCAGTAATAAACTCGAGGCCTAAATTCTGTTTATAGATCGCCAAACTAGCGTCAAAATTAGCTGGATTAAGGGTAATGTTATGGAAAT